>JAZKZF010000001.1:0-40459 GCA_045612525.1 Paludibacteraceae bacterium
GGTATATACAAGGGGGTGACCATACTCATCCGACAAAGCAAATAGCGTCTATGCAAGCAATCAATCGCAATGAGACTAATTATATGTATCTCGCTAACGCTGAAAACTCTTTAGGATGGGTGATTTTGTCAAATGAAAAAAACATATCCTACTATCATAGCCTTTAAACGATTGTACGGCCTTTTAAGTCCTTATAATACAAAAAAGCCATCCATGGGATGGCTTTTTTGTACTTCACAATTCTTTACCTCAGCAACTGCGCAGCGTGGTTCTTAGTATCCACTTTCTCGATGAGTTGGATCAAGATTCCCTGTTCGTCAAAGACGAATGTCTTGCGCAAAGTGCCGACACAAGTCTTACCACACATCTTCTTCTCGCCCCATGCGCCAAAAGATTGCATCATCTCCGTAGATGGGTCAGAGAGCAAAGGGAAAGGCAAGTCGTACTTGGCAATGAAGTTCTGGTGCGACTTTTGGCTATCTTTGCTTACTCCATACACTTGATATCCCTCAGCCAAGAAGCGTTGGTAGTTGTCGCGCAAACTGCATGCTTCCGCTGTACAACCAGGAGTGCTGTCTTTAGGATAGAAGTAAAGAACTGTTTTCTTACCAATCAGTTGTTGGTGTGTAACGGTATTTCCGTTGTGATCAACTACACTAAATGTAGGAATCTTATCGCCTATTTGTAACATAATATTATTGGATTAAACGTTTTTATGAAAAGCGTTAGTCAGGCTTAACTACTGTTTCAAAGCATTGACTAGCATACCACATGCAGCAAGGATATCTTCTCCACGACTGCGGCGAATGGTGGTAGTGATGCCATGCTCAGATAGGTAGTCTCGCATCCATACCATGTTTTGTTCATTGCTAGCGTTGAGTTGCGCTCTCACATCTTCGCTAGAAGCATGGGCTGGAGTAGGGTCACTATGAAAACGAATCAGGTTGATACGACAATCCAACCCTCTCAATAGACGCAAAAGTTCGTTGGCATGTTTGGGCGTGTCGTTGAAACCTCCCCAACAGATATATTCGAAGCTTACACGGCGTTGATGCGACCAATCATACTGCTTGAGTAGGGTGATGACGTCGCTGAGATGGTTGACCTTCTCAATTGGCATAATCTCCTGACGCTCAATAGCGAATGGATCATGTAGGGATATTGCTAAATGACATTCGCTCTCTTCGATAAAGCGCTTTAACCCTCGGTTGATACCCACCGAAGAAACGGTAATACGTTTGGGCGACCAACCGCATCCCCAAGGGCTGGTCATGACCTCTAACGAGCGCAAAACATGGTCAAGATTGTCCATTGGTTCGCCTTCTCCCATGTATACGATATTGGTTAGTCGGTTGGCATCTGGGATGGAGAATATTTGGTTGAGGATATCGGCCGCAGTAAGATGACCATGAAAGCCCAATGTGCCAGTCATGCAGAACTTGCACCCCATCTTGCAACCCGCCTGCGTGCTCACGCACAGCGTAGCACGGTCATCGTCGGGGATATAGACGGATTCAATGTACCTAGCTTCATTGCCTCTCGCTTCATCGCCATTTATGGCGAACAAGTATTTCTTCGTACCATCTTTGGATATGGCTTCGGCAATGGGCTGATGGCGACCGATGGTGTAGCGGGCTTTGAGTGCTTCGCGACCTTTGAGCGAGATATTGGTCATCTCATCAAAGGAAGTCGCACGTCGCACATAGATCCACTCCGCCAGTTGCTTACCAGCAAAACGCGGCAGCCCAACCTCTTGGGCTACCGCTTGCAATTCTGATAATGTCTTTCCTAGTAAAACTTCCATAAAGGATTTACCAAGCGAACAATGGATATTTCACCATTTCGGCATTCACTTCAGCACGTACAGCGGCGATGTTCTCCTCTGACTCAGGGTTTTCGAGTACACGGTCAATGAGCTCTACAATCCATGCCATCTTATCCTCTTTTAACCCACGTGTGGTGATTGCTGGTGTACCGAAGCGCAGACCGCTAGTTTGGAAGGCAGAACGTGAGTCGAAAGGTACCATGTTCTTATTGGTAGTGATGTCGGCAGCTACGAGCGCTTTCTCTGCTACCTTACCCGTCAAGTCTGGGTACTTGGTGCGCAAGTCCACCAGCATAGAGTGGTTGTCCGTACCATCAGATATGATCTTATATCCTTTGTCCATCAGTGCCTTGGCCATAGCTGCAGCATTGAGCTGAACTTGCTTTTGATATTCCTTAAATTCAGGTGTGAGTGCTTCGCCAAAGGCAACAGCTTTCGCAGCAATCACATGCTCTAATGGTCCACCTTGTGTGCCAGGGAACACAGCAGAATCTAGCAACGCAGACATCATCTTCACTTCGCCCTTTGGAGTGGTTTTGCCCCATGGGTTAGGGAAATCCTTACCCATCAAGATGATACCGCCACGAGGACCACGCAGGGTCTTGTGGGTAGTAGAAGTGACGATATGTGCATGCTTTACGGGGTTCTCCAACAAACCTGCAGCAATCAATCCTGCTGGGTGTGCCATATCTACCATAAAAATAGCTCCAATCTCGTCTGCCACACGGCGGATGCGTGCATAGTCCCATTCACGACTATATGCGCTAGCTCCAGCAATGATGAGTTTGGGTTTGTGCTCACGTGCTACTTGCTCTAATTGGTCGTAATCCACGCGACCTGTATCCTCCTTTACGTTGTATTCCAACGCATTGAACATCAATCCAGAGAAGTTGACTGGCGAACCGTGGCTGAGGTGACCACCATGGCTGAGGTTAAGCCCGAGGAAGGTGTCACCAGCTTGCAGACAAGCCATGAATACTGCCATGTTGGCTTGTGCACCAGAGTGGGGTTGTACGTTGGCATACTCTGCGCCAAAGAGTTTGCATAGGCGTTGGCGTGCGATATTCTCGCTCTCATCCACCACTTCGCAACCGCCATAATAGCGTTTGCCTGGATAACCCTCAGCGTATTTGTTGGTCAATACGCTACCCATGGCTTCCATCACCTGGTCGCTGACAAAGTTTTCACTAGCAATCAATTCGATGCCTTTGGTTTGACGCTCGCGCTCGCGGCGGATAATGTCAAAAATCTCTAAATCTCGAGTCATAATTGTATTGTGTAGTATTGTTGTTCGTTATACGATATTATTTTTGCGGTGCAAAGGTACAAAAAAAAATGCATATGCGCAAGAAAAATAATTCAAACGTAGAAATTTTATTCACGCAACTGAAAAAGTGGCTGCAATATACAGGGAAAGTACTGGATGGTAACGGAGTGGTATCGAGGTGGTATCGAAGTGGTTTCGAGAAAGAATTATACCTAAAGCGAAAGAATGCGGACAAAAAAATAGAATGAAAATAAACTTTCCACGTTTTTTCCTTGTGTATGTGATATATTTTTCCTACCTTTGCACCGAAATTGGCTTTTTAGGGCATTTGTGCGCCCTGAGCCGTAAACATTTGTAGGTTTATTAAAATAAGGATTCAGGAACCAAGAACCAGGAATCAGGATATATCAGTAACGACTGAAAAGACGATAGTAATTAGTCTTGACTCTTTGCTCCTTGCTCCTGAATCAAAACAAGAAAAAACATGATTAAAATTACTTTTCCGGACGGAGGCGTCCGTGAGTACGAGAGCGGAATCACCGCTTATGGCGTAGCTGAAAGTATCAGCAGCCGTTTGGCACAAGACATCCTTGTGGCTAGTGTAAAGGCTCTTAATCAAGAGGAGTGGCAAATTGTAGAACTCAATGCACCCATCACCGAAGATTGCGAAATTAAACTCCACAAGTGGGAGGACAAAGAGGCGAAACATGCCTTCTGGCACACCTCAAGCCACTTGATGGCAGAGGCATTGCAGGAGTTGTATCCTGGTATCCAATTCGGTATTGGTCCAGCCATTGAGAATGGTTTCTACTACGATGTGTATCCTGCAGAGGGACAGACGATTAAGGATAGCGACTTTGCTATGATCGAGCAAAAGATGGCTGAGCTTCGTGCTAAGAAAGAGCCACTCGTGAAGAAGTCTATCGCTAAGGCAGACGCATTGGCTGAGTTTGGTGCAAAAGGACAAACATATAAATGCGAGCTCATCAGCGAACTCGAAGACGGACATATCTCTACCTATACGCAAGGTGCGTTTACCGACCTCTGTAAAGGTCCTCACCTCGTTTCTACCGAGGCCATTAAAGCTATCAAGGTGCTCAGCTGTGCAGCTGCATACTGGCGTGGCGACGACTCTCGCCCAATGATGACTCGTATCTACGGTATCACTTTCCCAAAGAAAGCGATGCTCGACGAGTACTTGACATTGCTGGAGGAGGCTAAGAAGCGCGACCACCGCAAGATTGGTAAAGAGTTGGAGCTCTTTATGTTCTCCGATATGGTGGGCAAGGGTCTTCCTATCTGGTTGCCAAAGGGTACTGCGCTCCGTCTCCGCCTCGAGGACTTCCTCAAGAAGATCCAAAAACGCTATGGCTATCAACAAGTAATCACTCCACATATCGGTAATAAGAACCTGTACATCACTTCTGGTCACTGGGATCACTATGGTAAGGATTCTTTCCAACCTATCACCACTCCAGAAGAAGGCGAGGTATATTTGCTCAAACCAATGAACTGCCCTCACCACTGTACAATCTTCAAGAATACTCCTCACAGCTATAAGGATCTGCCATTGCGTATTGCTGAGTTTGGAACGGTTTACCGCTACGAGCAATCTGGTGAGCTCCACGGCCTCACGCGCGTGCGTTCATTTACTCAAGATGATGCGCATATCTTCTGCCGTCCAGACCAAGTGAAGAGCGAGTTCATCCGTGTAATGGAGATTATCGAGATTATCTTCAAGTCATTGGCATTCGAGAACTTCGAGGCACAAATCTCATTGCGTGACCCTAATAACACTACTAAGTATGTGGGTTCAGACGAGGTATGGGAGAAAGCAGAGCAAGCTATCATCGAGGCGTGTCAAGAGAAAGGTCTTCCTGCTCGCGTAGAGACTGGCGAGGCAGCGTTCTATGGTCCAAAACTCGACTTCATGGTAAAAGATGCCCTTGGTCGTCGTTGGCAATTGGGTACTATCCAAGTGGACTACAACTTGCCAGAGCGCTTTGACTTGGAGTATGTAGGCGAGGATAACCAAAAGCACCGCCCTGTGATGATCCACCGTGCACCATTCGGAAGTATGGAGCGCTTTGTGGCTGTGCTCATCGAGCATACCGCAGGTAAGTTCCCATTGTGGTTGACTCCAGACCAAGCAGTTGTATTGCCTATCTCTGAGAAGAGCAATGAGTATGCCCACAAGGTGAAAGAGATGCTCGAGGCACAAGATGTACGCTGCATCGTGGATGACCGCAACGAGAAATTGGGTCGTAAGATTCGTGATAACGAATTGAAGCGTATCCCATACATGCTCATCGTAGGTGAGAAAGAGGCAGAGCTTGGACTCGTCAGCGTTCGCCAACAAGGTGCTGAGGAGAAAGGTCAGATGACCGTGCAAGAGTTTGCTGACATGATCACAGCGACTGTGAAAGAGCAGATGAATGCGTATTAAACGCCCTAGGCGTTTCGGACGGCACAACGTGCCTATGGGACGCCTCTTTGAGGCTATAGGACGCTTGCAGAGCAAGCTCTAGGACGCCGCAAGCGGCTATAGGTTATAGGCAAGAAATAGAAAAATGACGAGGGAAATCCTCGTCATTTTTGTATGCAATGGCATTAAACAATAATTTTTTTTAATAAAAAATTGGTGTATTCACATTTTTTTAGTACCTTTGTCGCAAATTATATATTTTGGACATGAAACGAACATTATTTTTCTCGCTTGTGGTGTGCTTATGTGCTTCACTACGAGCAGTATCACCATCAGGTACGTTGCCCGTGTTGTATATCCAAACGGAGAACAATGCAGCAATTACAAGCAAAGATGACTATATCAATGCTACTTATTATCTCGATAATCAGGGGCTGAGTGACTATCAGAGTATAGGTTCGAAAGCGGAGCCTTTGGCTATGGAGATCAAAGGTCGTGGAAACTACTCATGGTCTGGATTTGACAAAAAGCCTTACCGCATCAAACTCGCTGACAAGCAACCGCTATTGGGTATGAAGAAAAGTAAACACTTTACGCTGCTAGCACATGCCGATGATAGCAACGACAGGAAGGGCTTTATGCGCAATGCCGTAGGCTTTGAGCTCAGCAAACTGATAGGCATGACTTATACACCCGATGCTAAACCGCTGGAGGTAGTGTTGAATGGCGACTATATCGGTCTGTACTTCCTTACAGAAAATATCCGCGTGGATAAAGACCGCGTGAACATCGTAGAGCAAGAAGATGAGGCGACCGATGCAAGTGCTATTACCGGCGGTTGGCTCGTAGAGATTGACAATTACGATACTGATCCGCATATTACCATTACTGAGGGAGGAGATGTATACACCATGTGGATTACTTATAAGACACCTGAGGTGTTGTCGTACCAACAAGAGCAGTACCTGACCCAGCAGATGCTATTGATTGATGGCTTGGTATATGGAGATAAGAACTCCAGCGAGTTGTGGAATTACCTCGATATGGATGCGTTGGCTAAATTTTATATCGTGCAAGAACTGACGGATAACTATGAGAGTTTCCATGGTAGTTGCTATTTGCATAAGGATATAGGAGCGAATGCGAAATGGCATTTCGGTCCAGTATGGGACTTTGGTAGTTCGTTCAACCGCGACAAATCTCAGTATATGTATCAAGGCGATGTATGGCACAACCACTGGATACCAGAGATATGCAAGTTTCCTGCATTCATGAATCGTGTCAAAGAGATATGGAATGAATTCTACAATGGTAAGTACAATAATATCTACACCTTTATTGATACGCACGAGAGCTTGATCAAGCAGGCGGTTGTAAAGGATAAAGAACGTTGGCCTCAATATCATGGTAGCCAACCGTTAAGTACCTATATCGACCGAACCACCGAGGTGCTTCGTAAGAATGCCAAATGGCTCAACGACAATCAATGGACAATCCCTGACAATGGTGATGGTGGTAATGACGATGACAATGACAATCCAGAGGTAAATGACGATGATTTGGCGATGACAGATATGTATGTCTGGATTAATGGTCAACCTGTCGTATATAGCGCCGCAGAAGTAGATAGTATTACTTTTGTTCAAAAGGACAATATTGTAGTAAAAGCCAAGGTGCCGAATACTTGGAAGAAAACGATTTATGTATGGATATGGGGCGATGGTATAGAAGATAATGAATTTGTGGCGAAGAAACAAGGGGATTGGTATGTGTTTAGTTACGATGCAAAGGAACTGAATATCATCTTCAAGAATGGCGAAGGGTGGACTGGACATCCCAATCAGTCAGAAGATATTTATACCACTCGTAATGCCTGCTATATCCTAAAACAAGAGGGTGAGGAAAAGGCGGTAGCAACAGAGGTAGATTGCGAATAGAAAGTATTATGGAATAAAAGATATTGATTTTTATGTTATGCAACATATATGCTTGCATATATAAACAAAAAAATGTATCTTTGCCGCTCAATTTGATTACTAATTAACACAAAATAAACTTAATATTAACTTTAAATTTACAAATGTATGATGAAGAAGTTTGTTTATTTATTCATCGCAGCCCTATTTGTTGGGTTTGCGGGATGTAAACCCGAACAATCTGAGTTGGATTTCGGTAGTTTGCAAGAGAAAGCTTTGGTTACAGGTCATGTGACTTATAGCCTTGGTGTTGACACATTGTCAAACGACTATGTAGCAGAGAAGATTTTGCCTGCTGTTGGTCGTAAGATTTACGTTGAGGTGCCTATGTCAAGTTATCAAGCAGGCTCTCAAGGCAACAAGATCTTTACAGGTGTAGTAGACTCTTTGGGTAATTTCTCTATTGAGGTACCTGTGAAGACAGAAGGTATCTCTGGTGCAACATTGCGCTATGAGACATTTACTGCACAACGTGCAGAGTATCTCAAGATGGAGGGTGGTAAGCCTGTATTTGAGGTACGTATGTGCAAGTTTGAGACTCCAGAAGCTATTGCTACACTGCCTACTTTGATGCCAGGTAGCAATAACATCGGCGAAGAAGAGGAATTGCGCTATGAGTGGACTGTGATTGATATGAAGGACTACTCTGAGACTGCAGTGTTTACTGGTAAGTTGTTATTGCCTTATGAGGTAAGCTACCACACTGGTGCATACAAGGCAGCTGCTGATTGCGCAGTAGAAATCACTATCAAGGACGGCGAAGATGTATCAGAGAAGGGTTATTATGACGCTCCTGAATTCACCTATGGTTGTACAACCGATAAAGACGGTGTGTTTACAGTAAACTTGCCAATCAAGAACTTGCGCAAAGGTTTCCAAGTAGTTGAGGCAAAGGTTGTACCTACAGGTGATGCTGCATTTGTTCACTATACCGATGTTACTGGTAAGTCTGTGAAGGTGGCTGGTGCTTACGTTTTGCGTGAAGGTGGTTTTGATATCAATAGCGTAGTAGGTGAGGTTGTAGCAGGTATTGATTGCAACATTGGCGAGTGCCCACTGAAGTTTGTTCCAGGTTACAACAATGGTATTGCTGATGAGGTACTTCCTCCAGCATGGAATGATGATTTGGCAGGTTGGGTATTTGGTGAGCAAGCATTTGCTAATATGACCGCTACTGTTAAGTTGACTGGTTCTATCAAGTTGGCTAAAGAGGATGCATTTGCAGTAGGTTCTTATACTACTTCAGCACAAAGTGTTATTTTACATGGTGATGTATATCCTTACAACAAAGCATTCGCAGTATTGACAAAAGCTGATGGTACATTCGAATTGGAGCTTCCAATTGAGCAAGAGGGTGTTAATCCTGGTGCAAGTTGGTATGTTGAGTTGATTCAACCTACAACTATCGCCTTTACTCACTATGAGTCTGCAACTAAATCAATCGTTATCAAGGAAGGTGAATACAGCCTTTATAAGGATGTACGCGCTACAGATGCTGATTGGAATCAGTTGGGTGATCATTACTATAAGTTCTATCCAGTTTCTACTCCTGACACTTGGGCATCAAATCTTGCAGGTTGGGTGATCAAAGAAGGTTATGACGAGAAAGTGACATTGACAAGCAAGATTCTGCTTGCAAAAGAGACTGCTTTGGCAATTGGTGAGTACAAGGGTGCTGAAGGTCATCGTGCTGTTGTTTACGTAGACTATCCAGAAGGTAATACATCATTTGTTGTACCAGTACAAGCTGATGGTACAGTATCTGTAGTAATTCCTGCTAAGGAGGCTAAGAGCAAATACGAATCTTATTCAATCGATTTGATGGATAAAGATGTCGAGTATTACCAACACTACACAAAGAAGGGTGTAGAGGAAATCTCTGGTGAGTATTACCTTTACAAAGAAATCGAGGATAAGGATGCTGACTGGAACAACAAGTGGACATACTACTATATGTTCAATCCTAACACTACTCCTACACCATGGTACGCAAGTCTCGCAGGTTGGGTCATTGTAGAGGGATATAACTATTCTGCTACTGCAACCGGTAAGGCAATGTTTGCAAAAGAGGATTCTTATGCAAAGGGTAGCTACAAAGCAGCTGCAAATGAGGTGGTTACTATCACCGCAAATGAATTGCCAGGTTTAGAGTTCCAAGTACCAGTGAAGGCTGATGGCTCATTCTCAGTGAAGTTGCCATTGAAGGACGCTGCTGATGAGTATGAGTTGGCTGTTGGTGCAGACAATGTAACTGTAGATGACTTCGTTCACTATCGTGCTCATGGTAAGACCAAGACTCTGAAGGGTACGTATGTAGCACAAGATCCTATCAAAGCAGAGGATGCTGCATGGAACAACTTGGGTACATATTACTTCAAGTTCCAACCAGAGGATTATGTAGAGACATATACCAATAAGCTTTTCGGATGGCAAAAATACGATGAGTCTAAGTTCCCTAACAAGGATATGATGATTACTGGTACTATCCGCTATGCAGAAGAGACTGGCTTCTGGAAGGGTACTTATGTTCCTTATGCAAATGAGAAAGTGACTGTGGAATATGACTTGCATAGTGTTCATTTTGAGATGGTAGTATTGTCAGATGCTGATGGTGTGGTAGAGTGCCAAGCATATCGCACATTCGGTGATGATGCTCCTGCTGTATCTGTAACTCCTATGATGACAAATACGGAGAATTATGTTCACTATTACCACGTTACTTCTCCTGCCACTGAGAAAGTTGGAGGTTACTATTATCATTACATAACTGATAAAGCTCCTACTGCTAAGTGGAACAATGCAGGAACTAAATATTACAAATTCCAACCTACAACATCTGCAAATGATTGGTCTGACAACTTGGTAGGTTGGTATGTTGTTCCTCAAAAGAAGGATAATGCTCAATTCAAACTCTATGCTCAAAAGGCATATGAAACCAGCACCTCTAACAACCACGAGGCAAAATGGATGAATGCTGGTAATGTAAAGGCATACGTTACTGTCGGTTATAGACAATTTGATATGGCTGTTTCTGGTAAGAATTTGTCATTCACAATGCCTACAGCTTCTGAGATTGAGGATGGTGTGACTGCTTATGATGTAACAATTAAATTGGTAGATGAACCAGAAAATTCAACACAATTTACCCACTACCCAGATCCTGCAGAAAATACAACAGAGATTTTGATGGGTAATTATCAAGACGTTGGTAATATTAGTTATGAGGTTGTTACTGCTGAGGGTAAGAAGTTTGAGATTAAGGAATCTGCTAAGATGATGTTCTACGAGCAAGGTCTTTGGATGCCATCAGGTTACATTTGGGACTACACAGCAGAACATGATGCAAATTAATCTTGCTAAAAGAATACAATTATGAAATTCAACAAGATATTCACGTTGGCTCTGTCGCTCTTGGTAGCGACAGCAGCCTTCGCTGACGGGGCTGATAAGCCTTCGCCAGAGGAGCGAGCTAAGAGGGATTATACTTCTTGGTTGCCAGCTCAAGGAGATATGTCTATTGGTTTCTCTTTGGATCCTGTAAATACATTGTTGGGTACAATGTTCAAAGATTCTGAATATACACCTTCTTTTGATTTGACAGGTGATCCATTGCTGAACCAAGAATTGCCAAACTCATTGGTGTCAATCATGGGTACATATATGCTCACCGATAATTTGGGCATACGTGCTAACTTGGGATTTGGTTTGTTTATCAAAAATTACAATGCTTACGCAATCAATGATGCAGCTGTAATGCTTGATCCATTGAGCAACGCTAAGGTGATTGATCAATTTGGATATAAGTCATTCTCTGGTAGTTTTGCGCTCGGCGTAGAGTACCGACTTGGCAAACGTGCCGTACAAGGTGTGTTCGGCGGTGGTCTCAACTACGCATGTGGTACAGCATCGATGAACTATGCATACGGTAATGCGATTACAGAGATGAACCAAAATCCTACGATTAGCGAACCAAGTTTGTATCAAGAAGTAGTTCCTTATTTGCCTAGTGCACGTCCATTGTCTATTCACTCTGCAGATTTGATTCACAAAGTGGGTGCATATGGTAGCATTGGTATCGAGTGGTTTGTTGCTCCTAAGGTAGCTTTGGGCGCCAATGTAAATATTGGTGTTTACTACGAGTTCAACCCTGCACGTGCTGAGGTATATGAAGGATGGAATACCATTACAGAGGCACATACCATTCATACTGAGTTGGTAGCTCCTGCTAACCATGGTTTCCAATTCGGTACAGATAATATCGGTGCAAACTTGTATATGGCATTCTATTTTGGAACCAAATAAGAATCCGATATACCAACGAAAAAAGACTGCTTCGGCAGTCTTTTTTTTTGGCTTATTAGCCAGAATATTACAGGGTTGACTATAGATAGAATGTTTCTGTTAGCCGTTTGTATTCTTCGCTTCGAGGTGCGTTTTCTGACTCAATGTAAAAGGTTGTAGGTGATGGGGCGATTAGGCAATTAGGCGATAGGGCGATGAGTAGACGTTTAGCAGGTTTGCCTGGCTTGCTATGCACATGTGTAATGTGGGTGGGATACAAACCATTCTCTTGTGCCAAAGCTAGGATTTCATCTTTCGATTCGATGGGTAGTACCAAAGCCAATGTGCCGTTTGTGTGCAATAATCGGGCGCTATTCACAATGAGTTCACGATAACTCAATGTGTCGGTGTGACGTGCTGTAGCACGTTGATTATCAGGGTTTTTGAGACTTGCTTGGAAATAGGGAGGGTTGCTCACTATCAAATCATATTTGGTTTGGCTCTGCCAATCTTGTAGGGATGTTAGGTGGGCATGTAAATGCTTAGCCCATGGCGATTGCTCGAAGTTGTAATTGGCTTGGCTAACGGCATCCGCATCCATGTCGATGGCATCAATGGTGAGGCGAGGTATGGTGGGCAAGAGGCGCTGTGCTAACATCAGCGCAATCAACCCGCTGCCTGTACCGATATCTAGGACTGTATATGGCGTGTCATTATCGTGTGTGGGGTGCAGAGGGGAGGGAGTAGCAGTAAGCGGTAGTGGGCACCATGCTCCTAGTAGGACACCATCTGTGCCCACCTTCATTGCGCAGCGATCGTGCCACACTGTGAATTGCTTAAAACGAAAGAATGGACTGCTCATGACAACTGCATTCAAGGCCGTGCAATCCTAGGTGCACACAGAGATAGATACCAAATCCGATAAATAATATTGCCGACACGTATCGCACCCATTTTTCAATCACAGATAGTTTGGTGTTGAGCGTGGCTATTGATAGGGTGCTGTATGATATTAGCCATGCGATTACCATGATGGGTAGTCCTGTGCCAAGGCCAAACATCACGGGTAATACCCAATTCCATGAGAAGGGTAGGGTGATGGCGATATCTACCATTGTGAAGAAATATACCAATCGATGTGGACAAAAGGCAATAGCAAAGAAGATACCTAGCATAAATGACCAAAAACCGCTGCTTTGCCCATCCATGCTTTTTAGCCATTTGCTGATGCCATGGTCATGCTCATGATGGTGACGACCAGTGAATAGCAGCAACACACCGCATATGATCATGAATGCGGCTAGTAGTGGTTCGCCCCAATGGTGTAGCAAATGTTTGATTCCTTCCGTGCGTGCGCCCATGATAAAAGGTATGGCAAGCAGGGTATAAGTCGCCAATTTGCCAAGAACAAACATGAGTCCGTTGAGCAACACTTTGCGACGATTGTGAATCTCCTTGTCAATATACCCGATGGCTGCGATACTCGTAAAAAGCGTACAAGGGTCAAGAATCATCAAGAATCCTAATAGCAACGAGGTTAAAATATGTATCATGTAATATATGAAACTTATGATTTATAATTTGACCGCAAAAGTACTGAAATTCTATGATATGAGCAAGTTTTTTTGATTTTTTACTTAAAAATAATACATTGTACTTTGTCAAATCGTATTTTTTTTGTATTTTTGCAGCGTGAAAAGTAGTGTCAAAATATTTTTGCTTTTGCTATGTGTGGTAGGCTTGTCATCCTGCTATAGTTTTGAGGCACGTACGAGTCGCTTGCAGTCCACGTTGCATGAGCAACAGCAGTTGGCAGATGAGCTTACCGAACGCTTGAAGGATGCATTGCTAAATAATAACTTTGATTCTATATGGCACTATACACGGTCGGACAACAACATTATTTTCTATATCTACAAGGGTAATCAATTGGTGTATTGGTCGGATTCTTGGTTGAGTGCTTCTCAACAATCGATGCAATATGTCTATGACCAGTGGCAATACAAGCAATGGGATAATGCTCAGGGTGTATGCCATAGGACTAAAGTGGCAGATTATCAGGTGGTTGTTGCTATTCCGATCAAGTATAACTATTCCCTTACAAGTGCGCAGTTACACAATGGATTTATTGCTCCATTTCGTGGTGAAGAGCATTGGAGGTTAAATTTGCGCCAATCTCCCAACGCATTACCCGTATTCTCGCAGGATGGTGATTATTTGTTTTCTGTTGAGAATTTGTCGCAAACAGAGGTAGCTCAGCAGGTTAGTCAGTATGAGGTGATTGAGAATTTCTCATACCAATCGCTGTTGGCAGTGGATAAGCAAAAGAGTTCCTTATCACGCAGCAAGATACGCGCATATTACGTCATCACGTTTGTGCTGATAGGTATATTGCTGATTGTGGCTATCAGTAGTTTGATTCGCTATCGAGGTTTTCGCCGTATGCGTTTGGGTGGAAAGTTCCAGATGGTGTTGACGCCAACGATGATGGTCATTCTGCTGTCCATCTTCTTGGCATCGATTGAGCATTCGCAGCGTGTGTTCATAGAGACGCAGCAACTACGATTGAGCAAGAAAGCCCAATATGTGCAGATGGCGTTGCAGAATATGTATTTCTGGGATATGGGTATATCGCCTGCCAATACGTTGGCGCTTAATATCGATTTGCGTGATATGAGTTTTGCATACGAAACGGATATTCACGTATATGATTTGAATGGTCGTTTGATTGGTACCTCCACGCCCAAACTGTTTGAGAAAGGGCTGTTGCCGACGCATATTGCTCCTGAGATATTCTTTTCTGATGTCAAGAAATTGGTACAATACGACCATATAGGTAATGTGCGCTATCTTTCGGCGTATACGGAGTTTATCAATGGTAACTACACCAAGATTGGTTATATCGCATTACCAAGTTTCATTTCGCAAGAGGAGATGGCCAATGAATTGCAACAGTTTATCATACAATTATTGCCATTGTATATATTGTTGTTGCTAGGTTCGATTTTTGTGGTATGGATTATCTCGCATCGCGTCACATCGTCATTGAGTATGGTCACCAAGCAGTTGCAAGCGAACAAGGCAGGGCAACATGGTAGGCATATCGACTATCCATACTCTGATGAGTTTGGCGAGATGGTAGGTCACTACAATCAAATGATGGATGCATTGGCTGACTCCACCGAACGTTTGGCGCGTAGCGAGCGTGAAATGGCGTGGCGCACTATGGCGCGGCAGGTAGCACACGAGATCAATAATCCACTCACGCCGATGAAACTGACGCTGCAACAGTTGCAACGCACCAAGGGTACTGAGCGCTTTGAGGAGTACTTTGACCGCTCTACGGATTTGCTGATTGACCAAATAGATAATCTGAGCCATATTGCTCAGTCCTTCTCGTCGTTTGCTAAGATGCCAGAGGTGACTCCTACTAAGGTGGATGTGGCGGCTAAGTTGTTTGATTTTGTTACGTTAATGAGTAATAACCCAGATTGTGTGCCGTTGCGCTATGTAGGACCAGAGCGAGGTGTGATGGTGATTGCTGATGCCGAGCAGATAGTACAAGTGTTCACCAATATCGTGCGCAATGCCATACAGGCCATGGAGGGACGTCCCGATAGTGATATTATCATCATCATGAAGGATGCCAGCAAAAGTACCATCATGGATAATCAACTGGATGCACAAAAGCGCTGGGTGAAGATTTCCTTCTCGGACAACGGACCTGGTATTCCTATGGAGATGCGAGAAAAGGTGTTTATGCCCAATTTCACTACCAAGAATACGGGCGCTGGTTTGGGATTGCCAATATCGAAGAATATTATCGAGGGCAGTGGTGGTAAGATTGATTTCCAAACCTCAGAACGAGGTACCACATTCTATCTCTACCTGCAAAAAGTATGATAAAAATGGCTACTTTTTTACTTCGATGCTTGCATGAATACGATTTTTTTTGTACCTTTGCGGGGTAAATTGGTTAGCATGAGATGATAAATCGGTATAACTGATTATAAAATAAACTCTTAAATATTACTACAATGAAAGTAACGGACATCATGCAGCATCTTGCTGCAAAGCATCCAGGCGAGGCAGAGTACTTGCAAGCCGTAGAAGAAGTCCTTGTATCCATCGAGGAAGTGTACAATCAACATCCTGAGTATGAGAAAGCCAAGATCGTAGAGCGTATGGTGGAGCCAGATCGCATCTTCACCTTCCGCGTGACATGGGTAGACGACCAAGGCCAAGTGCAAACCAACCTCGGTTATCGTGTGCAATTCAACTCAGCTATCGGTCCTTACAAGGGCGGATTGCGTTTCCATAAAGCTGTTAACCCATCCATGCTCAAGTTCTTGGGCTTTGAGCAGACCTTCAAAAACGCCCTCACAACCCTTCCAATGGGTGGTGCAAAGGGTGGTTCTGACTTCGATCCAGTTGGCAAATCGGATGCTGAGATCATGCGCTTCTGCCAAGCGTTCATGTTGGAACTCTGGCACAATATCGGCGTGGATACCGACGTTCCTGCTGGCGACGTAGGCGTAGGTGGTCGTGAGATTGGTTTCCTCAATGGTATGTACCAAAAATTGGCTCGCCAATACCACACAGGCGTGCTCACAGGCAAAGGCATGACATGGGGTGGCTCTATCCTCCGTCCAGAGGCAACGGGTTATGGTGCACTCTATTTCACCGAGCACCTGCTGCACGAGGCAGGCAAAAGTATCGAGGGCAAGACTGTGGCTATCTCTGGCTTCGGTAATGTGGCTTGGGGTGCTGCACAAAAGGCTACCGAACTTGGTGCTAAAGTAGTGGCTATCTCTGGTCCTGACGGCGTATGCGCTATCCCAGAGGGTATCACCCCTGAGATGATTGATTATATGCTTGTTATGCGCTCTAGCAACCGCAACAAAGTGCAAGATATGGCAGATAAGTTCCCTGCACAGGCACACTTCACCGCTGGCAAGAAAGCATGGTCTGTACCTTGCGATATCGCTCTCCCATGTGCGTTCCAAAACGAGCTCAGCGAGGACGATGCTAAGGAACTCAAGGCCAACGGCTGCTGGTGCTGCTGCGAGGTAAGTAACATGGGTTGCCAACCTGGCGCTATCCACTACTTCCAACACAACGGCGTACTCTTTGCTCCTGGTAAGGCAGTGAACGCAGGTGGTGTGGCTACTTCAGGCCTCGAGATGACACAAAACTGCGAGCACCTCTCTTGGACCGCACAAGAGGTAGATGCACGCCTTCACCATATCATGGAGTCTATCCACGAGCAATGTGTGAAGTTCGGTCGTCAAGCCGATGGCACTATCGACTATGTGAAGGGTGCTAACATCGCTGGCTTCATGAAGGTGGCACAAGCCATGCTTGAGCAAGGTATTGTATAATCCGTGCCTTTAAACTTTAAACTATCAATCTTCAACGAAAGATATGTACACTGATTTTCAGAAACATTTACAAACAATCCTGTCTGATATCCAAGAGGCAGGATTGTATAAAAACGAACGAGTAATCATCACCCCACAGTCGTCTGCTATTCAGGTGGAAGGCGGCAAGGATGTCATCAACTTCTGCGCCAACAACTACCTCGGTCTTGCAGACAACCCTGAGCTTATCCAGGCTGCCAAAGACCGCATGGATGCTCGTGGTTATGGTATGGCATCTGTGCGTTTCATCTGCGGTACGCAGGACACCCACAAGCAATTGGAGCAAGCCATCTCCGACTTCTTCGGCACCGAGGATACCATCCTCTATGCGGCTTGTTTTGATGCTAATGGCGGTTTGTTTGAGCCACTCTTGACCGACCAAGATGCTATCATCTCCGATGCGCTCAACCACGCAAGTATCATTGACGGCGTGCGCCTGTGCAAGGCGGTGCGTTATCGTTATGCCAACGGCGATATGGCGGACCTAGAGGAGCAACTCAAGAAAGCGCAAGCACAACGCTTCCGTATCATTGCTACCGACGGCGTGTTCTCTATGGACGGTAATGTCTGCCCACTGGATAAGATCTACGAGTTGGCACAGAAATACGATGCCCTCGTGATGGTGGATGAGAGCCACTCGGCGGGTGTGGTAGGTAAGACGGGCCACGGTGTGACCGAGCGCTACGACCTGCGTGGAAAGATTGAGATTATCACTGGTACATTGGGCAAGGCGTTCGGTGGTTCGGTAGGCGGTTTCACTACGGGTAAGAAGGAGATCATCGACCTGCTTCGTCAACGCAGCCGTCCATACTTGTTCTCCAACTCTATCCCTCCGCTGATTGCTGCGGCAGGATTGAAGACCTTCGAGATATTGACTCGCAGCAACGAGTTGCAAGACCGCTTGCATGCTAATACCGAGTACTTCATCACCAAGATGAAGGCGGCGGGCTTTGATATCAAGCCAACGGAGTCGGCTATCTGTGCGGTGATGTTGTACGATGCACGCTTGAGCCAAGAGTTCGCTGCGGCATTGCAGGAAGAAGGCATCTATGTGACGGGCTTCTACTATCCAGTAGTGCCACAGGGTCAAGCACGTATTCGTGTGCAACTCTCTGCGGCGCATACCACCGAGCAACTCGACCGCGGTATTGAGGCATTTATCAAAGTGGGCAAAGCCCTCAACGTCATTGAATAATTCAAAATTCCCACTGATAACACTGATTTTCACTGATAATTGATGATGTAATTATCAATCCGTGTTGATCCGTGAGATCCGTGGGAGATTAATCATAACAATATGAAAGCATTAGTAAAACGTTATGCAGAGCCAGGGCTCTGGATGGAAGAAGTACCCATGCCTCAAGTGGGTGTGAATGATGTGCTTATCAAGGTGACGAAAGCCGCTATATGCGGTACGGACTTGCATATGTACAAGTGGGACGAGTGGTCGCAAAGCCACTGCATACCGCCATATATCATGGGTCACGAGTTTGTGGGTGTAGCCGTAGAGGTAGGTCCTGGTGTTCGTGGTGTGAAGGTGGGCGACCGTGTGACTGCCGAGGGACATATTGTTTGTGGTACATGCCGCAACTGCCGTCGTGGCATGGGTCACGTGTGTGAGAACACGATCTCCGTAGGTATCATGGGCAAGGATGGTGCTTTTGCTGAGTACGTGGCTATACCTGAGAGCAATATTGTGCATGTGCGTCCTGAGATTCCAGATGATTTTGCTGCCATCATGGATCCCTTCGGCAATGCGACGCATACCGCACTGGCATTCCCTCTCTTGGGCGAGGATGTATTGATTACTGGTGCTGGTTTGATTGGCACGATGGCGGCGGGTATCTGCCGCTATGCGGGAGCGAAGAACATCGTCGTGACTGACCTCAACGAGCAACGCCTGGAGATAGCCAAGAAGATGGGTGCAACGATTACCGTGAATGGTTCGAAGGGCGAGACCGTAGAGGGTGCAATGAAGCAATTGGGTATCCGTGGTTTCGATATTGGACTAGAGATGTCGGGTGCGCCTGCTGCATTCAATGATATGATCGCACATATGTACAAGGGAGCGAACATTGCTCAGTTGGGTATTCTGCCAAGCAACACGCAAGTCAATTGGTCGGATATCATCTTCAACGCACTGACCATCAAGGGTATCACAGGCCGTCGTATGTGGGAGACATGGTACCAGATGGAGCAAATGTTGTTGGGCGGTTTGGACTTGAGTCCTGTGATTACGCACCGCTTTCACTTCGATGACTTCCAAAAGGGTTTTGATATCATGTGCAGCGGTCAGTGTGGCAAAGTCTTGCTGGAGTGGTAGTTTGTCGATTATGTACGATGCGTATCGGTATCGCCTATACGATGCGTTATACAATAAAAATCGCCTTTCGGGGCGATTTTTTTTGTGGTAGGGTGAAATGAGGTGAAACGGAAAACTGAAAGGTGAAAACTGAAAAGTGAAAGGTTTATTTTAGGCGGGAAAGCAATGCGCCTAAGAAACAAATCAAACCGCTATAGTAACCTATCATATCTTTTTTATCCTCGTCTGTCACTGACTCTGCTATCTCAGGTTGATAAAAGTTTGACAAATGCGTACTTCTATTTCCTTCTTTTTGGAACGCAGGAATGATGTCGCCATATATATCTTCTTGTTTGATCAGTTCCATTATATACTCAGGCATCAAATATTTGCCTTTATATTTAGATTTGCTCGGTTCTTTGCCCGCGAAAAACTTATCTATGTACTTTTCTAAACGTTTCCCTTCGAACAAAGTAGCCACATACACCCGCAAGGCACAATCGGATATCAATCGGAAGAAATGATGCGCAGCTACGTAATTATTAGCAGCACACAGGGTCATAAACGCTTCCGTGTGTACACGCGCAAAGGTGCGAACATATTGTGCAAAGCGTTTCACTTTTTCGCTACTAAAGTTGTCCCTGCTCTCGTCCAGCACTTGTTGCTGCAAGTTTGTCCAGCACAGTAGCAGTCGCCAAATAATTTTATCTTCAGGTTGTTTTTCCATATATTACTGATTTTCTTTTACTTACAAACCCTTTCGCACACCATCCAAGGTACCCCCTTGGGTAGGGTCTAGGATACCCCTATGGTAACCCTCTTCCGACCCTGTGCTATAAAAAAACCTCCCCGGAGGGAGGCACCACATGGGATTTTACGTTTAGGCTAGTCCTGCAATTTGCTCTTGGACGTACTCATCTTCTTCGTACCTTGTCTTGTATTCTTGGAATACAGTGCGCAAGTTTTCAAGCACACGACGACGCTCTCGGAAGAGGCCGTCTGACCAAGCCATTGTCTTGGAAGCGCTCATGTTACGTGGTACTGCGGAAGTACCAAAAAGTTCAGTACACAAACGGCTGTCGTTTGCCAATTGAGCGAGATCAACGATCTCTACAGTTTTGCCATCACGGCGAGTTAAAATAAGATTTTTCATATTACTGAAAATTTATAAAAAATAAAAGATACTTGGGCGCCGCCTCTATAGGCGTGGGGTCGAATCCTAAGCCACACAAATCGTCGACCACACGACGAACGTATCTATCCCTTTTAACTCGCCGCAAAAGTACTGCTTTTTTTTAATATACGCAAATAAATCCGCAATAAAATGCAAAATTTAACATTCTGCTCCGTCGTTTTTTTATTAAAAGAATAATTTGTACCTTTGTACTGTCATTCTACAAAAGACATTTGCGCATTTTTTTATTTTTCTTAATAATGAATAATTGTTATAGAAAATCGAAAAATATACTTGGGTTTTCAAAAATATCGAGTATAATATTCATGTAGTCAAAAACTGACTAAAAAAAACTTTTCACTTTTCACCTTTTAATATATAGGTTATATATCTTTTATACAAACCATATATATATAAACTGAAAAACTGAAAAAGACTGAAAAGTGAAAAGTTTTTATAGATATTTTTTAAGTAGGTGCATGTTGCCCTTCTTCAACTTTAATTAATTAAATTTTATTATGTTTACAAAAAATTTGAACAAGTTCTGCATGGTACAGAACTTCGCTGCTCCACAACCTAAGACTTGGAGCGAAATCAAAGAGTTGATGCGTTCAACTCAAGTCATTAACATCTGCAAGGCGATCGCCGAGTTAGCCCCTACTGCCGCCGATTACGAGCAACGCAAGTCCGAACTCAAAAAGAAACTCCCCGCCATCACGGTACATGCGTGCGAGTTCGAAAACGGCAAACGTAGCAACGACAACGCCATCTGGAATGGGCTCGTATGTCTCGAATACGACCACCTCACAGAAGCCGAAATCAAGGCGTTTCAAGAGTGCCAACTGCCGTACAACGTGCATTTTGCAGCTAAATCCTGTTCGGGGACAGGCGTGTGGTTACTCATCGACGTACCCTATGCCGAGTACAAATGTATGAAGCGCACACTAGAGGCGGTACACACGGAAATCACACAACAGATCCACCACAAAACAGGGCTCATGTGCGACACCAAAGTGGATATCCTAACCGACCTCGCTAGGCTACGATTCCTAGTCCCTTACGACTACGTGTGGCTCGACGAGATGAGCGACTTCGTGGACGAAACAGCAAGGCAATTGCCGAACCTCAGTGTCATCGCTGACATCGTGGATAAATGTCAAACATTCGACACCAATATCCCCATCGGAGAACGACACAATACATACAAAAAATACGTCGTCGAACTCAGTCAAGTAACCGAGAACAAACAGCTAATGCTCAAGCATTTACCCACATTGGGATTGGACGAGAAAGAGCGATTGGGGCTCATCAATTGGGGCAAAAACCACATCGAAACAAAGGCTACTAACGACAGCAAAGTGAACCTGAAAGTGCTACCACTCGATGCCGAAGCTTTGCCTTGTCCGATAAAAAAACTACCCAAACTCATCCAAACATTGGTGAAGAAAGAACTGCCCAAGACATGGCAAACATCTGCCACCATGTGCCTCTTACCTGCGCTATCTACCGCAGCGGGAGCATTATCGCTCGCAGACGGCAAACCATTAGCGTTCCAAGTGGCATTATTTGGACTCCCAGGCAGCGGAAAAACGGACTTCTCCGCAAGACCTGCCACCTTTGTTTAGGAGTATATCGGCAGACATGATAACATCTATCGAAAAGCCATCTCACAAGCAGAGAAGATTTTGTTAGACACCAAGGACATCAAATGTCCAAAAATTCTACCGTTTACCAATACGTCGAGTACACAACTTTCTAAATATTTCAAGCATGACCAAGTCAATACGGTCATGGCGTATGAAGGCGATTTATCCGCTTCGCTCGTCGGAAAAAATGATGCTTTTCTCAATATCAAAAATATTCTCCGAAAAGGCTTTGACGGCGAAGTCAATCACATGGATTACAAGGACGAAACATCATTCCGAGGAGCGGTCAAAGTACGACTTTCTGCACTCGTAGTAGGCACGCCGCTGACGATTTTTAACTACTTCGACACGCAATCTACCAGCGAAGGTAACTCACGAAGAATCATACTCGTGGAGCATGAGATGATCATGAAAAACATCTATGTGCCTGCCTATACACAGGACGAAATCGAGTTTATCTACAAAGAACTAGACTACTTGCAAGGGCTAGAACCGCAACGAGTTTTCCACAAGAAAATCGAAGAACTAGCCGATAAATGGCGAAACGAGAAACAAAAACAAGCCAACGGCGATACCATTCTCTATAGTGCGGTACATACGCCTTCTAAGATCTTTCGAAGAGCAGCCTACCTCATGTGGGCTATCAATCACTTTGATGAGAGCACCATCAATGACTGTTGTACCTTCGGAAAATGGATTGCGGAATATCAATATAGATCGTATATCAATCACACCTATTGCGATCAACAAACAGAGATCAAAAACTGGAACAAACGTAAAGCTCCTTCTACACAAACGATAGCCAAGGAGTTCAACGATAAGATGTTCGAGGCTATGCCTACAGCATTTACTATGAAAGATATTATGGAATACAGATCAAACAACGGCTACCAACACGAGATCACATCGCAGGCAGTCGTCAATAGATGGAAAAACCAAGGACTTGTGGCGCCTTCAAAAAACAAGACCTGGGTTAAAATTTAAGATAAAAACCTTTCACTTTTCACTAAACCCTAAACACTAAACAACTATGGCACTTATCAAACCTATGGAGTTAATCTCCCAATTATCAGGTAAGGTGTGTGGGCACAGCAACAAGTATTTCGCTGTACGCTATGGTACTCAATACACGGGTACCATATGCAACCCATACACTGGCGAACCTACAGACAAACAAATCGCCGTTCGTCAGAAATTTGCGGACACTTACGCCGCTATGGCTAACCTCACTGAGGAGCAAAAAGATGCTTACAAAGAGGCATTCCGTAAGCAAAAGAAGTACCGCTCACTGCGCGGATACATCTTCGCACAAGAATACGCTAAACTCTAAACACTAAACTCTAAACACTAAACAACTATGGCACACGTAACATTAGCAGCCCCTATCACGGGCTTGAGCGGTAAGCTCTCCAAATCACACGCTTGCGTCTTCAATATGCGTCAAGCACCTACCAACAACGAACGCATGATCAGCATGCCTTGCTACACCAACTGGCGAGAGAACAAACACACCAAACGTGCTTCTACAACCTGGAATACACAGTTTGCGCAGATAGCAGCCGACACCCGTGCACGCTTGAAAAACCCAACCTACGTTGATGACGATTTGGTGGCATTCAAGGCACAATCCAAGTTCAAGACACTGCACGCATTCGTCTTCAACATCGTCAAAGAAGGCGTACTCAACGGCAAGTAAAAATGAGCATGAACAACCCAACAAAATGGGCTGAAGTAACCAATCAAGAGCCACTCGTGACAATGACGGGTGGCTCTGTTGGTATATTTTTGTGCGAAAAGGTTGCATATATGAAAAAAAAGCAGTACCTTTGCGGCGATATTTTGCATTGAGAATTAAAATGTAATTTTAAACAATATGAAGAAATTATTTTTATTGAGCATGGCAATGCTTGTGTCGCTGACCATGCTATTTGCGCAATCGAGCGAAGGATTGACTGAGTATAAACTCGATAACGGCATGACCGTCATGCTGTGGGAAGACCACGACCAACCAGACGTAACGGGTTATGTAGCCGTGCGTGCAGGTGCGATGGACGAACCAGCGGAATATAC
Organism: Paludibacteraceae bacterium; assembly: GCA_045612525.1. Classification (GTDB taxonomy): domain Bacteria; phylum Bacteroidota; class Bacteroidia; order Bacteroidales; family Paludibacteraceae; genus Colicola. The sequence goes on from JAZKZF010000001.1 coordinate 24,387, forward strand.
CGGTCTCGCACACTACTTGGAGCACATGCTCTTCAAGGGAACACAACGAATAGGTGCGCTCGATTGGGAGAAGGAGAAACCTCTCTATGAGGAGATTATTAGTCTATACGACGAGTATGCAGAGACTACCGATGAGGCAAAGCGTTTGGAACTTACAAAGAAAATCAACGAGGTGTCTATCGAGGCAGCTAAATACGCTACAGTCGAGGACTTCTTTGTGTTGCTGGACGGAATAGGTGCTACAGAGGTGAATGCGTATACCAGTTACGACATGACATGCTATCACAACTCATTCCCAGAGGCAAGCATGTACAAGTGGTTGACCATCTTCTCCGACCGACTGATCGACCCAGTGTTCCGTACCTTCCAAGCAGAGTTGGAGAACGTGTTCGAGGAGTACAATATGTACGAGGACAACGCCAATACACACGTACGTAAGGCGCTGATGAGCAAACTGTTTGCTGGTCATCCATACGAGCGCGATGTGATTGGATTGCCAGAGCACCTCAAAAACCCACGACTCAGCAAACTCATCGAATTTTACAACACATGGTATGTGCCTAATAACATGGCGCTTATCATCGTAGGTGACTTTGATGCAGAAGCCACCAAGCCAATGATTGAAGAGACCTTTGGCCGCTTGCAAGCTAAGGCATTGCCAGAGCGTACTAACTATCCTAAGACTCCAGTGACTGGTAGCCACAAATACAAACTGGGTTACTATCCAATGGTGGTATGGGCATACGACGGTGTGAGCATAACCCATGAGGATTTGTTGCCATTGCAATTTGTAGTATCGTTGCTCAACAACAGCACCAATACTGGTTTGCTCGACAAACTCAATATCGACGGTATTGTATCTTCTGCAGGTGCTAGTGTGGATGCTCGTCGTGATCAAGGTCGTATCATGATTCAAGCTATCCCATACTATGATGTCAACCAACAAGCATACGAGTCCAATGCTGCCACAGAGAAGATTGTGATGAAAGAGATCAATCGTCTGAAAAATGGTGATATACCAGATTGGTTGATTCAAACCGTGAAGGCAGAGTATGCACAAAACTACAAGCTCGCATTCGAGAGCTCTGGTACGAAGATGAATGCGCTGGTGTCAAGCTTTATTTACAACACACCAATCGACGATATCTTCACTGAAAATGACAAGATTCAAGCCCTGACAAAAGAGGATGTGCAACGCATTGCTAAGAAATACTTTGATGCAGAGTACATGACATTGGCATTCGATGAGGGTGACCCTAAGAAGAGCAAATTGGCAAAACCAGCGATTAAACCATTGGAGCTAATCAATAGCCAAGAAACGGAATATGCGAAGGCATTCAAGGCATTGCCACAAGGCGAGTTGAAACAAACCTTTATGGACATGAACGATGTGGTAGTGACTGAGATTGATAAGAATATCAAATTGCACTATGCAGTCAACCCAAAGAACAATATCTTCTCATTGGATTTGATCTTTGGAGTAGGTACAGAGAAATTACCTATGTTGGAGTATGTGACCTCGCTGATGAACGTGGCAGGTATCATGCCAAATATCGAGCCACAAGATTTCCGTCGTCAACTATCTGAGTTGGGTGGCCGCTGCGGATATGGTGTGAACGGTAGTTACTTCTACGTATCCATCATAGGTGATGAGGAGCATTTGGCAGAGATTTGCCAATTGGTACAACGCCAAATGTTGATGCCTAAGTTCGACACCAAGCAATTTGATGCGGTGAAGGGTAGTGAGCTGTCTAACCGTTTTGTGATGTCGAAGATGGATGGTTTGCAAGCCGATGCGTTGCGCGAGTATATATTATTCGATAAAGAATCAGAGTATATTGATGTAGTACCATTCATGGATGTATATTACATGGATGAGTTGAAGTTGAAGGTGGAGTTCCAGAATGCGATTAAGTATGCGTTGGATATCCACTACTGCGGTCAGAAACCAGTGGAAGAGGTGCAAGATATCTTGACCAAGAACCTACCATTGCAAGAGGGTGTGATGCCATCTACTTCACCAGAGATTCGCCAAAAGAAGACATACGACAAAACACAAGTATATTTCTTGGGTAACTCCAACGTACAACAGTCTACAATCTACTTCTATTTTAATGGCAAACCATATGACAAGGATCAGGCTGTATTGTTCCAAGCGTTCAACCAATACTTCTCAGGTGGTTTCACAGGTATCGTATTGGACGAGATTCGTGAGAAACGCTCGATGGCTTATACCGCATCGGGTCAAGCAGTACGTGGCCCATTGCCAGGCAAAGAGTCATACTTCATGGGCTATATCGGTACACAATCCGACAAGGCCGTAGATGCGATCAATGTCTTTATGTCTTTGTTGGATTCTATGCCAGAGTACTCAGAGCGTATTGAGAGTGTGAAGGCAGCTTTGCGCCAAAACGCACAAACGGCTAAGCCATCCTTCCGTGGCAAGACCGAGGCATACGACTCATGGCGCGAGATGGGGTATGACGTGGACCCTGCTAAGTATAACCAAGAGGCAATCAACAACCTCACTTTCGAGCAAATCATGCAATTCTACGAAGAGAATATCAAGGGACAACCAGTAACAATCATCGTGATGGGTGATCCTAAATTGATTGACCAAAAGGCATTGCAAGCTAAGTATGGCAAGATTGTCAAAGTAAGTAAGAGCAAACTCTTTGCTCCACTTGATTTGGAGTTCTAATATGCACAAATCAGGTTTCGTAAATATAGTAGGTAATCCCAATGTGGGTAAGTCCACATTGATGAATGTATTGGTGGGTGAGCGCCTTTCGATTATCACATCGAAGGCGCAAACCACTCGCCACCGTATCATGGGTATCGTCAATGGTGATGACTTCCAAATGGTGTACAGCGACACCCCAGGCGTACTGCAACCCAACTACAAGCTCCAAGAGCAAATGCTCGAATTCTCGCGTTCGGCTCTTGTGGACGCCGACGTATTGCTCTATGTAACGGATGTACAAGATAATCCCGACAAGAATGCTGACTTCCTCGACAAGGTAAAACGCATCAAGGCCAAAGTATTCTTAATCATCAACAAGATAGACCTCACTACCCAAGAGACTTTGGAGCAATTGGTAGAGTACTGGCACCGCGTATTGCCCGAGGCAACGGTATTCCCTATTTCGGCACAACAGAAGTTCGGCACCGACCAACTCTTTGCGGCTATCCGCGAGGCGTTGCCAGAGTGCCCGCCATTCTTCCCAAAGGACCAATTGACCGACAAATCATCCCGCTTCTTTGTGGATGAGATGATTCGTGAGAAGATCCTGCTCAACTACGACAAGGAGATACCTTACAGCGTGGAGGTAGAGGTAGAGACTTTTCACGATGAGGAACCAGACGAGCAACATCCAGAGGGAATGATTCGCATTGGTGCAGTCATCTATGTGGAGCGCGACAGTCAGAAAGGAATCATCATCGGTAAAGGCGGTAAAGCTTTGAAGCGAGTTGGCACGCAAGCCCGCAGAGAGATAGAAGCGTTCTTTGGTAAACCAGTTTTCTTGCAACTCTTTGTGAAGGTGGATAAAGATTGGCGTTCATCACAAACACGCCTCCGCCACTATGGATATGATTTGAATTAGAGTACGTGATGATTAGGCAGGGGGATAAAAATCGGAAATAGACTATTTTTTTTAGGCAAATATTTGCTGATATCAAAAAAAAGTATTACCTTTGCAGCGGAAATGAACGAGGGGACCCGAAAAGGTTCCCTCGATTTTATAGAAATAGGATTATGATAGATAAGCAACAATTACAGAATCTCGTAGTAGAGAAATTGCAAGGCACTGGCTATGAGTTGATTACATTGAAAGTGAGTGCGCAAAATGAGATATTAGTAGAGGTGGATAAGATGGAAGGCGTGGATGTGGACTTTTGTGCGGAGCTGAACCACTATCTCGTGGAGCAATTGGATGCACAAGGTGTAGATGATTATGCCTTGGAGGTGGGTAGCGTGAGTTTGACTGCTCCATTTGTGACTAAAATGCAGTATCAAAAGCATCTCGGTCATGATGTGGAGGTGCTGGCCGCAGACGGAAAGAAGTATCGTGGCACATTGGTGAGCGTGGATGAGGAGAGCTTTGCAATCGACACCGAAGTAATGGTGGCTGTTGAAGGCAAAAAACGCAAACAAAAAGAGATTCAGACCCTCACTTTCGCTTACAACGCGGTGAAGTACACCAAGTATGACCTCAAATTTTAATTCCCCTTTATAAACTTTTGAAATTTATAGAATATTACAAATAATATGGCAACTAAAAAACAAGATTCAATCAACTTGATTGACATTTTCTCAGAGTTCAAAGAACTCAAGAACATTGACCGCCAAACATTTATCAATGTGTTGGAGGATTCGTTTCGCAATGTAATCACCAAAATGTATGGTACAGATGCGAACTACGATGTGATTATCAACCCAGACAAAGGTGACTTGGAGATTTATCGCAACCGTCTTGTGATGGAAGATGATGACGTGGCAAACCCAGATACACAAGTGGGTATCACCGAGGCGCTGCTACTCGACGATGAGGCAGAGATAGGAGAGGAAGTGACTGATAAAGTAGAGTTCTCTTCTTTTGGTCGTCGTATGATTCTCAATCTCCGTCAGACCTTAGCAAGCCGTATCTTGGATTTGCAAAAGGAGAACCTCTATTTGCGCTATAGCGAGATGTTGGGTCAAGTGGTTAGTGGAGAACTCTACCAAGTATGGAAGAAGGAAATGCTCCTTCTCGATGAGGAGGGCAATGAACTGTATTTGCCAAAGCAAAATCAGATTCCAACAGATTATTACCGCAAGGGTGATACCGTGCGCGCAGTGGTAGTGCAAGTAGATAATAAGAACCAAAACCCTAAGATCATCCTTTCACGTACTTCGCCATTGTTCTTGCAACGTCTTTTCGAGCAAGAGGTTCCTGAGGTACACGACGGATTGATTGCCATCAAGAATATCGCTCGTATCCCAGGTGAACGTGCTAAAGTGGCTGTAGAGTCATTTGATGACCGCATCGACCCTGTAGGCGCATGCGTGGGTATCAAGGGTGCACGTATTCACGGTATCGTGCGTGAACTACGCAACGAGAATATCGACGTAATCCACTATACATCCAATATCAACCTCTATATCCAACGTGCATTGGCTCCTGCTAAGATTTCTTCTATGACCGTTAATGAAGAGGAGAAGAAAGTGGATGTATATTTGCAACCAGACGAAGTGTCTTTGGCTATCGGTAAGGGCGGTTACAACATCAAGTTGGCAAGTATGCTCACTGGCTATCAAATTGATGTTTACCGTGAGATGGATGATGCAGATAATGAAGATATCTATCTGGATGAGTTTAACGACGAGATCGAGCAATGGGTACTCGATGCATTCAAAGCAATCGGTTTGGATACCGCAAAAGCAGTTTTGAGTGTAGAGCGTGCTGAGTTGATCAAGCGTGTTGACCTCGAGGAAGAAACCATCGATGAGGTAATCGCTATCCTCGCAGCAGAATTTGAAGACTAAATAGAATATAAATAATAAACCCCCTCCCGGAATGGAGGGCCTCCTCGCTCTAAAATCCACGAAGTCCCCCAGCAGGCGGGAAACCGTCCCATGGCGGCGAAAGCCGCTTACCAACGAGAGCCTCGTGGGCTCGAGTTAAGAGGAGGAATGGCGGTCGCCTTAATTCGCAAAGCGGATTCTTTGCGACAAGCCAATTCCGACGATATGGCAATAAAACTTATCAAAGCTTGTAAAGAATTAAACATCGGCATGTCCACCGCCGTGGAATTCTGTAAAAAGCAGGGTAAGGAAATCGCTACGGATCCGAATACCCGTATCGAGGACGACTTGTACCTACTGCTTGCTAAGGAATTTAACAAGGACATGGCCTTGAAATTGGAAGCAGAGCGTCAAGCACAAGAACGTCAAGAGCGCGAGATTCCTAAGTCTGTGGCTGTAGAAAAGCCTCAAGTGGAGCATATTGCTACCGAAGTGCCTAAGCCTAAGGTAGTTGGTTCTATTGATCTTGATGCGGACAAAAAACGCAAAGCAGAGGAAGAAGCTGCTCGCAAAGCAGAGGAAGAGGCTCGAATCGCAGAAGAAGCACGTATTGCTGCGGAGAAGGAAGCTGCTGCAAAAGCCAAAGCCAAAGCTGAGGCCGAGGCTAAAGCCAAAGCCGAAGCCGAAGCAAAGAAAGCAGCAGAAGCCGCTAAGGCCGCAGAAAAAGTAGAGGAACCTGCGCAAGAAGAGGAGAAAAAGGAAGAAGAAATCTTCCGTTTAGGAAAACCTGTGCTCAAAAATGCACCTAAGGTGTTGGGTAAGATTGATTTAAGCAGTATCAATCAAGCTACCCATCCTACCAAGAAGACCAAAGAGGAGAAGCGCAAGGAGCGTGAGGCACGCGAGCAACAACGCAAAGCCAACAAACCTGCTGCCAATAATGGCGGTAATGCTGGAAATGGCGATAATGCGCCTAAAGATGGTGAGAAACGTAAACGTGAGCGCATCAAACAAAATAAGGTGGACGTAAATGATGCGCGCAACCAAAAACCTCAAAAGAAGAATAACAAAGCCAAAGGCTTCAAAGTGGAGGTCGACGATGAGGAGGTACAACGCCAAATCAAAGAGACTATCCAACGTCTCCAAGGCAACAAGGGTAAGAGTACTACCAGCAAGCACAAACGTGAGCGTCGTGAGTTAGAGCGCGAGAAGATGGCACAAGAGCGTGCTGCCGAGCAAGAGCAAAGCAAGGTATTGAAACTCACCGAGTTTGTTACCGCTAACGACCTCGCCGTGATGATGAACGTGCCTGTAACTAAGGTCATCGGTACTTGTATGATGCTTGGCGTGATGGTAAGTATCAACCAGCGTCTTGATGCAGAGACCATCAACCTCGTAGCGGAGGAGTTTGGCTTCTCTACGGAGTTCGTTTCTGCCGAAGTGGTAGAGGAAATCAATGCCGATGAGGTAATCAATGACGAGGATATCACCTCTCGCTGCCCAATCGTGACCGTCATGGGTCACGTGGACCACGGTAAAACATCGCTCCTCGACCATATCCGTAATGCCAACGTGATTGCTGGTGAGGCTGGTGGTATTACCCAGCACATTGGTGCATACAACGTGAAACTCAAAAATGGTCAGCATATCACCTTCCTTGATACTCCTGGTCACGAGGCGTTTACTGCCATGCGTGCCCGTGGTGCTAAGGTAACGGATATCGCGATTATCATCGTGGCTGCCGACGATGCAGTCATGCCTCAAACCATCGAGGCTATCAACCACGCACAAGCGGCGGGTGTGCCTATGATCTTCGCCATCAACAAGTGCGATAAGCCTACTGCTAACCCAGATAAGATTAAAGAGCAACTCGCTAACATGAATATCCTCGTAGAGGATTGGGGTGGCTCTTACCAATGCCAACATATCTCAGCTAAGAAGGGTGAAGGCGTCTTCGAACTCTTGGAGAAGGTTCTCCTTGAGGCAGAACTCCTCGAACTGAAGGCGAACCCTAAACGTCGTGCCAAAGGTTCTATCATCGAGTCTTCGCTCGATAAGGGACGTGGCTATGTGGCAACTATCCTCGTGCAAGATGGTACACTCCACCACGGCGATATCGTCCTCGCAGGTGTATATCATGGTAAAATCAAAGCCATGTTCAACGAGCGTGGACAACGCATCCAACAAGCCCTCCCAGGCGAGCCATGTCTCATCCTCGGTCTCAACGGTGCACCACAGGCGGGTGACGAGTTCAATGTGATGGCTACCGAGCAAGAGGCACGCGAGATTGCTAACAAACGCGAGCAATTGCAACGCGAGATGTCGCTCCGCACCAAGAAGCATGTCGGATTGGACGAGATTGGTCGTCGTCTTGCTATTGGCGACTTCAAAGAGCTTAATATCATCGTCAAGGGTGATGTGGACGGTTCTGTGGAAGCGCTCAAAGACTCGCTCATCAAGCTCTCTACCGAGAATATCCAAGTCAATGTTATCCACGGTGCTGTGGGTGCGATCTCCGACTCTGATGTCCTTCTCGCTGCTGCGTCTGATGCTATTATCGTCGGCTTCAATGTCCGTCCTACTAGCACCGCCCGTAAGATGGCTGAGAATGAGGAGGTTGATATCCGTATCTACTCCATCATCTACGATACCATCAACGAGATCAAGTCTGCTATGGCAGGTATGCTCTCGCCAGAGATCAAAGAGGAGGTTACTGCTACTCTCGAGGTATTGCAAACTTTCCGTATCTCCAAGGTGGGTACGATTGCCGGTTGTATCGTGCGTGAGGGTAAAGCCAAGCGTGCTAACAAATGCCGCGTGATCCGTGACGGTATCGTGATCCACACTGGCGAACTCTCTTCGCTCAAGCATGGTAAAGACGATATCAAGGAGGCAGGTCTCAACATGGAGTGCGGTCTCAGCATCAAGAGCTACAACGACATCGTAGAAGGCGACCTCATCGAGACCTTCGAGCAAATCGAGGTAGCTAAGACCTTGTAAATAGTTCAGTATGGTTCAATAGCCCTGCGGGCTGTTCAATATAGTTCAACATTGAACAATTATGAACAACTTTGAACAACATTGAACAAAACAACAATCGCATCTCATTCGAGGTGCGATTGTTGTATAATGTACTGTTTCTTAAGATTGCTTTCCTAAAAAAGTTGACTGCCCTCCTGAAAAGGTTGACTCGTTTCCTGAAACGGTTAACTAACAATTGTGCACTCCGCGCTCATTTTTGAGCGTGCATAGTCTTCTCTAAATAAAAAATCGCCCAAAAAGCAACTTTTATTTGGTCATGTCAAAAAAATGTTGTATATTTGCACCCGCAATTCCACGCCGGGGATGTCTGACATCATTGGCGGAGGGTAGCAGACATATTAAAAAGGCGTTTATTGACGCTTTGTTCTGACGAGTAGAAATGTCGCAATTTTCAAAATCAGTTTCAGGACTTAGCAACGGTAGATGTCCTACGGGATATAGATTATCCCTCTTGTGCCTATTGGTACGCCTTTTGCATATTCATATATGCGCACACGCGTACCTTAACTATGTAGCACTAGAGTATATTTTATATTCGGCGTGGGCTTCGCGTTGTTGTTCTAAACTGATAGGCAATGCGACAGCCTCAACTCGTGGAACGACAGCAGTCGGAATCCACGTTTTTTTTTGTATGCCTATGTGACAGATAATAGAATAGCTTAATAATCATTAACCTAATTTAAATAACAATCGTATGAAAAAAGCATTATTCGTAGCGATGGCATTGCTGGTAGCATGCACTGCAAGTATGGCACAATCAACAGAAGAATCAACCACCAAAGTAGATCAGTATGACCGTTCGTCTATTACAACTTTGATGGTTTATCATCCAGAAGATGAGTTTTGTTGTGAAATTGCAAAAGTTTTTGCAACGATGCCTGTACCAGAGAAATTCAATGAACATCATGTTGGAATTCAACGTTTTTTAGATTTCAACACTTTTTATGGATTGAAAACTAAAAATGAAACATATGCATGGCGTAGCCAAAATCCAGAACAAATAAAGATCAATCAAGCAATGTATGAGGAATTAATCAAGCAAGGTTATATGTTGCAAACTACCATATTTGAGGAATACCTAAAAGAGGAATATTGCAAACGGTTAAAAATAAATTACATACCAGGAAAAACAACGTGGGATGAGATAGACATGGTTTATAACACTTTATCCCAAAAGAAGCAAAAAACAATAACACAAAAGGTGTATGATAAGGTTCCTCAAGGTTTAAATAAGGCGAAGTATGGAAGTGTTCTTAATGCAAAAGAAGTCGAAGTGAATGGTATCGCCATTGAAAAACTATTAAATAATAATAATTATGGGCAGAAATTGGTTGCACGTTGGTTTGGACTTTCAGGCAATACAATCGAGGATGCGACTTTTAACAGTAATCTAATTATAGATAGAGGACGATACAATGCCACAGATATTGATGTGGCTCTTGCTCAACAATCAGCTCGTGAAGTAAATGATATTTTAGGAGATGCTGGTGAAGAGTTAATCCAAAATACATATATAATTGTTAATGATATAACGTATGTTACAACTGAGGAAAAAGCCGAAGTGGGAAAAGTAGTGGGCGGCGTTTTAGCAGGGTTGCTTGGAGGTCTTATGGACGTTGCAAGTGCAGATAAAAAGGGCAATATACGTACTAATTATGCAGAACAGATGGTAAATGCAGTTGTAGATATAGCCGATTCTTTTACTGGTTTTGATGTTCGTACACACTCTTATCTATATCGCCTAATTTGGGATGATGAAGTTGCTGGAAAATTTTATAGTATGTATTACACGTCGACCCCAGATCCTGAAAAAATACTTGCTTTCTTAAACGATACATCTACCTTCAAAGTAGAATATGTAGCTCACGAATACGAGGCAGATAAAAAATCGATTAATAAGGAGGGCGTAGATCGCAGTGAGTATATCAAATATATTTGTACCCGCTCGTTGGACAAGAATATAGCCTCACTACAAAAATCTTATGAGGATTTTAAGGTAAAGACGCCAATATACGAAGTATTGGAAAACGATAAAGGTAAAGAAATCTATACTGCCAAAATTGGCTTGAAGGAAGGAATTGACGAAAAATCAACATTTGAGGTTGTGAAAAAAGTGGTTAATCCAAATACAAATCGTACCAAATACATACATGTTGCAACTCTTAAACCAATACGAGGTAAAGTTTGGGACAATCGTTATTATATGGCTGGAGATAGACCAAAACAAGACATTGAGGTAACTCATTTTAGAAAGACTGAAGGAGGAAAAATTCTTCCAGGAATGCTCATAATTGAAGGAAAATATAAAAAAGCAAAAGTTGAAAACAACAACCAAAATTAATATATTTGCTATGAAGAAGTTATTAATCATTATTTGTGTGCTATCGATTGTTTTTCCTGCTAGTGCACAAAAAAGGGAGACAACCAAGAACGTGAATAATTTCCGCTATGAATTGGAGTGCGCTGGTAACGCGTCGCAAGGAAATTATTTAGTCAAGGTATGGAGTTATTCAAAAAAAGCTTCAGTGGCAGCTGAACAATGTAAACGAAATGCAGTACATGGAGTAATTTTTAAAGGATTCTCTGGGAACCAGGGATGTGTTTCACAACGCCCTATGGCTGGTAATCCTGGCGTAGAGTTTGAGTTTGAAGAGTACTTTCAGGAATTCTTTAAGGAAGGAGGAGAGTATTTGAAGTATGTCGTTTTGACAGCAGGAACTCAAGAAATTGTTAAGATTGGTAAAGAATACAAGGTTGGGGTAGTAGTTACTGTGCATAAGGATGCTTTGAGAAAGACTCTTGAAAAAGCAGGTGTTATAAAGGGACTTAGTTCAGGATTTTAAATGACATGTGATATGAATAAAAAAGTAGTATATAGTTTATTGGCATTTGTGCTGATAATCTGTTCTTGTGGGATAAAACGCTCACAAGCATATTATAATTACGAAAGTCGAATAATTGCTTCTGAACTTGATGGTAGTTATACTCTTCGTGCATTTGGTAAAGGAAGAAATGCAGTTGATGCATTTGAGGAAGCGCAGAAGCAAGCGGTATATGATATCTTGTTTTTAGGTGTCAAATCCGCAGATAGTAAAATTCAATCCTTGCGTCCATTGATGATGGAGGTAAATGCAAAAGAAAAATACGCAGATTATTTTAATGTATTTTTTGCGGATGATGGTCAATATAAAGAATATTGTAGTTTAAAAGAACGACGAGTAATGACATCTAATTTTAGTAGAACAGATGTGCAAAGTATGGCGGAAGTTACTGTGTGCGTGTTTCGTTCAAAATTGGAAAAAAAATTACGAGCGGATGGAATTATTAAATAATCACCTTAAAATCTAAATAGTATGAATAAGCGATTTTTCCTATTGCTAGTATTATGTTGTTCTATAACACTAGTTTTTTCACAAGCAAAAAAACCAACTATTATGGTTGTTCCGTCTGATAATTGGTGCTTTCAAAAAGGATATGTGCAAACTTTTGATAACCAAGGGACGGAAACTATTGTGTCAGATTATGCAAGAGCATTGCAACAAGATTTAGATTTGAAGGTAATGATAGCCACTATTAATGACTTGATGGCTGAAAGAGGTTTCCCTTGTAAGGATCTTGAACAACAAGTCAAAATTATTGCACAACAAAATGCAGAATTAAATCTCATTACGAGCAAAAATGGAAATGAAACTGCAGAAAGTCCGCTAGATCGACTGAATCGTGTGGCAAAGTCAGATATTATTTTGGAAATATCTTGGGTAATCAATACACTTGGACCGAAACGTTCTTTGACATATATTATTGAAGGAAAAGATGCATATACAGGGAAGAGTATTGGAAGTGTAACGGGAACAAGTGAACCTACATTTAGTTCCGAGAATGCGACACTACTTCGAGAAGCTGTCTTGGCAAACATTGATAATTTCAATTATAGGTTACAATCACACTTTGAGGATTTATTTGCCAACGGTAGAGAAATTGTGTTTCAAATACGTGTGTTTGAAGATAATGCGGCAGGTATTGATCTAGAAAGTGAATATGGTGATGAAGAGCTCGCTGAAATTATTGATCTTTGGATGTATAATAATACTGTTGAACATCGTTTCAGCAAGTTGGGGATGTCCGAAAATTATGTATCTTATGAGCAAGTTCGCATTCCTTTATATAATGAATCTGGAATGCCAATGGATGCGGAAGGCTTTGCCCGCCAATTACGAAAAGTTCTTCGGAAAGACCCTTATAATATTCCCGTGAAAGTTATGCCTATGGGATTAGGAAGATGTATATTATATTTAGGTGAAAAATAGATAACAATATTATGAAAAAAACATTAATCATATGTTTGAGTTTATGCCTTTCATTTGGTGCATTTGCTCAAAATAACGCAGCTAGTATTACGTTATTCCCATTTGTGGAAGATTGGGCTGAACCATTTCCTTCTACAGCCAAAGCATATGTGATAAATAAGTTAACAAATTTATGCTCGTCACAAGGTATTGCATCCACTGACTATTTGTCACAATTCTTAATTACGGTGCGTGCTACACCGCTTAGCAAGGATATCCTTGCTGGCCCTCCCATGCAAGTAGTGGAAAATATTGAGCTCACATTCTATATAGCTGATAATATTAATCAGAAAGTTTTTAGCTCTACTTCTGTTAATTTAAAAGGGGTCGGAAACACTGAGGCTAAGGCATACATGGATGCACTAAAGCACATAAATATAACTTCAGATAAGCTAAAGAGTTTTATTAAAGAGGGTAAAGAGAAGATTATTGCATATTATGATAATGAAGCACCAAATATGCTTAAAGAAGCTCGCACATTAATGCAGATGAAGCAATATGTAGCTGCAATGTACATTGCAGCATCGATACCTTCTTCTTGTAAGTATTATGAAGAAGCGAACCAGGTCGGTCTAGATATTTATAGAGCATATTATTCACAACAATGTGAAGAAAACCTTGCAGCTGCGCGTATGGCATGGGCTGCGGAGCAAAATGCAATGGGAGCACAAAAAGCAGGTGAATACTTAACTTTAATTTATTCAGATGCACCTTGCTATGACGATGCGATGGCTTTGTATATGGAAATTAAAGGAAAGGTGTTGGACGATTGGAAGTTCGAAATGAAAAAATATCAAGATAATGTTGAAATCCAAAAAGATGCAATCAATGCATGGCGTGAAGTAGGAGTTGCTTATGGTAAGGGACAGCAACCCACAACGACTAATATAGCATGGTTACATTGATAATAACTTTAAAATTAAAGAGAGCTGTCTTCAAACAACAGCTCTCTTTTTTCGTTAAAATGTGGTTTCTTTGTTAATAGAAACGTATAGAGTCGTATTTAAGAAATTGCAGGACACCGAAGGCAATGTCACTTTGCAAGAATTAGGCGAATATATCATTAAAAAGTACGAAAGAAATTAGCAGTAAATGGTAAACTTCAAACTCCAGCGTAACTCCATTAGCATCATTAGATGCTTCATGGCGCGAGTGGAAACTGAAGTAATGCTTCAACACTCATAAACTTTTTTCAAAAAAACACACCCAAGCAAGAAACATAGTAACACACTACACTTCCTGCGTGCTGTATATACCCTTTCACACACCAAAACATCCAATCTTCGGCACAAAATATCCATAATGCCGAAGATACGGCATTACTATATTATATACCAAAGGTATACTAAGGGTATACAAAATATAGGTACTATGAAATATGTTTGTCCTTTCGCTACGTATTTCTTATAAAATTGGCATATTTCTTGCATATATCAAAAAAAAATCGTACCTTTGCGCCGCAAAGGTCAAAATAATAGATATGAGCAAGTACGAAATCAAATTTATAACAAGTGCAGTCCAAGCATTTGCACGCAGGTTTGCTATTACACGTCAAGCCGCATTTCGTTATTTGCAACAGCATAAAGCACTCGCTTTTTTAGTGGAGTTTTATGATGTACTGCACCTACAATCAATGGATGATACCATCGACGAGATGCTTATTATTTGTCGCCAGAATGGAGGAACTCTCGCATGATACTTTATCACGGTACAAATATGGATATTGAAACGATAGACCTGTCGCTAAGCTTTAATCATAAGGACTTTGGTAAAGGATTCTATCTCACTCCTGAGCGAGAAACCGCTTGTCGTATGGCAACAAAGAAAGCGCGATTGTTTGGAGGACAAGCAATATTGATTATCTATGACTTAGATGAAAAGGCTCTACAGTCTAACGATTTAAAAGTCAAAATCTTCCCAGAAAAGGCAACCGTGGAGTGGTTTTTGTTTATTGATGCTAATCGTGATCGAGAAAATAAGTTACCAGTACATGATTACGATATTGTTGTTGGACCTATTGCAGATGACGGAGTGGTACTACAATTGAATAACTATCGTGAGAATATCTATACGCCCGAACAAGCTGCTATTGCTATGCAAGATAAGTATTTGGATCAACAATATTATTTCGGTACAGAGAAGGCATTAAATTACATAAAGAAAATAGAAGTTCAGACGCTATGATACCAGCTACTCATCATCAAATAGCAACATATCTGACCGATTACGCATTGAGCGAATTAGTTCGGTATGTTATGGAGGATACGGGTTGCAACCTGGAGCAAGCTATGGCGAAAGTCTATAATTCGTCTCTTATGACAGCGCTTCAAGATGAAGAAAATGAGCTCTATATTCAAAGCCCAGCGTATCTCTATGAATTGATGAATCGTATGAGTTAAAGTACGTGGCTACTATTACCTTACGCAATCGATAAAATAAACTATAAACAACTTTTTAAATAACTACGAATATGAAAGATCTTAAAGGCACAAAGACCGAAGCCAACCTCTGGGAGGCATTCGCAGGCGAATCTAAAGCTCGCAACAAGTACACCTACTATGCTAGCAAAGCAAAGAAGGATGGTTACGAGCAAATAGCAGCTCTCTTCGAGGAGACCGCTGCACAAGAGAAAGAGCACGCTAAGCTCTGGTTTAAACTTATCCACGGTATTGGCTCTACCCTTGAGAACCTCAAAGACGGTGCTATGGGTGAGAACGAAGAGTGGACAGACATGTACCCACGCATGGCAGCTGAGGCTCGCGAAGAAGGTTTCGAGGAGATTGCTATCATGATGGAGGGTGTAGCTGCTGTAGAGAAAGCGCACGAAGAGCGTTATCTCAAACTGCTGAAGAACATCGAGGACAAATTGGTGTTCAGCCGCGATGGTGATGCTATTTGGCAATGCCGCAACTGTGGTCACTTGTATATTGGTCAAGAAGCTCCTATTATTTGCCCAGTTTGCAAACACCCACAAGCATACTTCCAATTGCAACAAAACAACTTCTAAATAATCAAGGACTTATGCACCGTTGTGTGCATAAGTCCTTTTAGATTTAAGAACGATTCTGAACAATTCTGAACCATTCTAAACGGCGCGTTTGCGCCATTGAACACTATTTAAAGTATGGACATAACTATACTCCTTCAAGCCATCTTGCAACTTATTGCAGGTATTGGTA
>JAZKZF010000002.1:0-19240 GCA_045612525.1 Paludibacteraceae bacterium
GTGTTCTACGTAAGTATGGAGGACGACTTGATGCGTATGTTTGGTTCTGACCGTTTGGCAGGCTTGATGGATAAGATGGGCTTCCAAGAGGGTGAGATGATTGAGCATAACATGATTTCAAGTTCTATTGAGCGTGCTCAAAAGAAAGTGGAGGAGAATAACTTTGGTATTCGTAAGCGCTTGATTGAATATGATGATGTAATGAACCAACAGCGTAATGTGATCTACGCAAAACGTCACCACGCCTTGATGGGTGAGCGTATCGGTGTGGATATTACCAATATGATTTACGATACAGCCGATGCCCTTGTGGCAGAAGCGCGTCAGATGATGGATTATGAGGCGCTGCAACTGGATGTGATGCAGGTATTTGCGATGGAATTGCCATTCTCAGAAGAGGAATTCCGCTCTTCTCGTGAAAATGCGTTGGCAGATACGTTGGCAGATGCTGCGTTGGATGCCTTCAAACGCCGTATGGAGACATTGCAGAAGGTGGCATATCCTGTGATAAAGAAGGTGTATGAGGAGCGTGGCGCGATGTACGAGAATATTTTGATTCCTATCACGGATGGCAAGAAAGTGTACAATGTGGCAGTTAACCTCAAGGCGGCATACGAGACAGAGTGTCGTGAGGTTATTCGTGAATTTGAGAAGCGCATGGTGCTCTATGTGATTGATGATGAGTGGAAAGACCATCTTCGTCAATTGGATGATTTGAAGCAATCCGTTCAAAACGCAAGTTATGAGCAGAAAGATCCGTTGTTGATTTATAAACTGGAGTCTTTCAATATCTTCCGTCAGATGTTGGATGCTTTCAACCGTCGTACAATCTCCATCCTCTTCCGTGGACAAATCCCAAATCGTGATCCAGAGGATGTGCGTCAAGCCCATGCACAACAACGTCAAGACTACTCTCGTTATCGCACTCAAAAAGATGCGGTTAGCCGTGCTGCTGCGGCAAGTGGTCAAGCGGCTGCAGCGAGTCGTGATACGCGTGAGCAACAGCGACCAGAGCCATTGCGCGTAGAGAAGAAGCCTCGTCCAAATGACCCATGTCCATGTGGATCAGGCAAGAAATACAAACAATGTCACGGTAAAATGGAAGCATGATGCAATCAATTTTAAACTTTTGTCTCTCGGCTGTAGTATGGGATGTGAATCCTATACTCATTCCCATTGGTGACGGTGGAATTCGTTGGTATGGTTTGCTATGGGCAATTGGTATCTACCTTTGCTACTTAATCCAAGTCAAACTATACAAAAACGAAGGTTGCCCAGAGGGGTGGACCGATAAACTATTCATGTGGATGGTTATCGGCTTGATTATTGGCGCACGAGTAGGTCACTGTTGGTTCTACGAATGGCATGATGTCACTCTTCCTGGCATGAAGGCGTACTGCCAATATATGGATATCTCCACAGATCCTGTGCAAATCTTTGGTTGGACAATCAACTATCGCAATCCCTACATCGAACATCCACTTCGCCTCCTCAAGATTTGGGAAGGGGGACTATCTAGTCATGGTGGTGCATTTGGTTTGTTGACCGCAGCATGGTTACTTAACAAAAAGGTGTTTTCCAAAGAACCTAAATTCCACACGTCATTACTTTGGATTATGGACCGCCTTGTTGTCGGTGTTTGTGTTACAGCTACTTTGATTCGTTTGGGTAATTTGATGAACTCCGAGATTTATGGCACACCTACCGACCTCCCATGGGGATTTATCTTCGTGCGTGATGGTCAAATCGAACCTTGCCACCCTACGCAAATCTACGAGATGCTCTATTGTATTGTTGGCTTCATTGTTACATGGCTCATGTATTGGAAAGCCAAAGCATACAAACGTGAAGGATTGCTTCTGGGCGTGTTCCTAGAAATAATCTTCTTTACGCGTTTTATGCTCGAGTTCATCAAAAACGACCAAGAACTCTTTGAAGCAGATCACATACTCAATATGGGACAAATGCTGTCCTTGCCTTTCATTATTTGGGGAATATATTTGATTATTCGTGCGTATAAACGTCCTGCATTGCCTTGAGAAATTGCTATCTCATAGTATTGTTGTGTAGTTGCTTCATCTCTAATATAGTTGCGCAAACGGTAGATGAAGACGCCTTTTTGTTGGAGTTAGTGGCACAGCAAAGTCGTGATCTACACCGAGATACACTACTCGTGGGAGATACCGTGATGGTGGTATGTGATACGATATGGGAACACTATCCTCATCCCCTATGCATCCCATTGATGTATGTGCCTTTGCCGATGCGTTCGCTTAACGATACTACAGCTGATGATAGCTATTCTATAACAGCCATTCGTCGTAACGCATTGCGTCATATTACTCGCTATCACGCTGATTTGTACACTTCAGTTAGCGACCCTAAGCGATTAAATGCTGTTAAAATTGGCACAACCAAAGTACAACGAGCTATTGTGAAGGATATTGAGGAAGATGAACTAGATGCTGTGCGGGCATTGCGTAATTTGAACTCGCCCTGGCGCAAAGAAGCAAGCATGTCTTTACAATTAACTCAGAACTATGCAACAGAGAATTGGCACCAAGGTGCAGCTAACGCATTTGCAATGCTAGGAAGTGTAAAAGCATTTGCCAATTACAACAATAATAATCTTTCCTGGGAAAATAGCACGGAGTGGCGTGTTGGTGTTAGTACGGTTAGTGGAGATACGCTGAGAAAAGTTAATACAACGGATGACATATTTCAGATTTATAGCAAGTTAGGATATCAATTCCATCAAAAGTG
This sequence comes from Paludibacteraceae bacterium, assembly GCA_045612525.1. Lineage (GTDB taxonomy): Bacteria > Bacteroidota > Bacteroidia > Bacteroidales > Paludibacteraceae > Colicola. The sequence goes on from JAZKZF010000002.1 coordinate 2,764, forward strand.
GTTTGCTTCAATCTTTGCAGATTTTCGGACAAACTTCTTCCCTAACTATCAAACGAATTCTGAAAAGATGAATACTTCCTTTCTTACACCTATCCGTTATGCAATGGGTCTTGGTGTGGACTATAAACCATTGGAGGGACTATCGATCAACGTATCTCCTGCTACGTACAAACTGATCTACGCACTTAATACAGATCAAGACTTGATTGATGTCAACGAATATGGTTTAGAAACAGGGCAGAATATTCTGAATGAAATAGGTAGTTCCGTACGCATAGAATGGAAATGGCGACCTTTACGTGAAATAGAGTTAGAAACAAAATTTTATTTCTTTACCAACTACAAGCAAATAGAAACTGAACTAGAAATTGACATCGATTTCTATATCAATAAATACATGTCTGCTAAACTCCTATTGCATCCTCGCTATGATGGTACGATTGACAATGTAACAGAAACAAAATCAAAACTTCAATTCAAGGAATTCATCAGTGTGGGGTTTGCACATACGTTTAGATAGATGTTCAACTTTAGATAATATTTACATTGTATATGGACAAGCAATCAATAAGAATCGTTTATATGGGTACACCCGACTTCGCAGTAGAAAGTCTACGCGCCTTAGTCGAAGGTGGATACAATGTTGTAGCTGTTGTTACTATGCCCGACAAACCTGCAGGACGCGGACATCAGTTGCAGTTCTCTGCGGTCAAACAGTACGCCCTCTCAGTCGGCTTGCCAATACTTCAACCAGAACGCCTAAAGGATGAGGTATTTCTTGATGAGCTTCGCTCGTATAAAGCAGATTTACAAATTGTTGTGGCTTTCCGTATGTTGCCTGAGGTGGTGTGGAATATGCCTCGTTTGGGAACCTTCAATTTGCATGCTTCTTTGCTCCCTCAATACAGAGGTGCTGCGCCAATCAACTGGGCTGTGATGAATGGAGATGCTGAAACTGGTGCGACCACTTTTATGCTCCAGCATGAGATTGATACCGGCAATATTATCCTGCAAGAGCGTATCACTATTGCTCCAGACGAAAATGTTGGATCCGTACATGATCGCTTAATGATTATGGGCGCTGATCTCGTGAAACATACTGTCGATACAATCATTGATGCTGAAAATCAGGGTGTTGAACTGCCAACTGTTCCACAGGATAATGCTATATCTTTGCGACCTGCACCTAAAATTTTCAAAGACACATGCGCCATTGACTTCTCACGTACTGCAGAGCAAATCCGCAACCACGTGCGTGGATTGAGTCCATATCCCGCTGCATGGATCAATGAGATGCCTACTACTCATCCACTAGCCGACCTCCTGAAGGGGGCAAAGGTTTATAAGGCTGCAATCGCGCAACTGTCTGAACAAAAAGGGCATATCATAGTCCCATGTGCTGATGGATACATCGATCTGCTTGAATTGCAACTACCAGGTAAGAAACGCATGGATGCTCCTGCACTTCTCAATGGACTAAAAAATTCACTAAACACTAAACTCTAAACACTAAACTCATATGACAATCGCTATTTTTGGTAATACACTTCGTTCGGAAACAATCCGTGAGATTAAGCACATCGTTGAGTTCCTTCAACTTCGTGGAGTTGACATTGTGCTTTCCCAAGAACTTCGTCACGAAGCGTTTAATCGCGAATTCCTTTCTGTCGAAGATTATATCGCACAAACTGGCGAGACAATTGATTTTGCACTATCTGTCGGTGGTGACGGAACTTTCCTTACTACTGCATCTCTGCTAGGGCACTTAGATATACCTATCCTAGGTATTAACTGCGGACATTTGGGCTATCTCGCTGAGGTTCAGACAGATAATATTGATGCAGTGCTTGATCAACTCATTACCAATAATTATACCATTGAGCAACGCCGTATGTTGGAGGTTACTTGTCAACAAGAGGGTAAAATCGCTTCGCCATATGCACTCAATGAGGTGGCTATTCTTAAGTCAGGTCTGAGTAGTATGATTACGGTTGATGTGACCCTCAATGGCGAATTTCTTCATAACTATAAAGCCGATGGATTGCTTGTCGCAACTCCCACAGGATCAACGGCTTATAATCTCAGTGTCGGCGGACCGTTGCTTGACCCCCATGTCAATGCCATCATCCTTACGCCAGTAGCAACACATAGCCTTAATATTCGTCCGCTTGTCGTGCTTGATGATAGCAAGATCGATGTCAAAATATCCAGTCGCAACGGCAATTTTATGCTCAGCGTTGACGGACGCAGTCAGGTATTAAACCAAGATATCCAACTTCACATCGAACGCTCACAACGTACCATCAAGATTGTGCACGTTGAAGGACAATCATTTATGCATTCGCTCAAAGATAAATTAAATTGGGGAAAATGATTGATTACGAAGCACTTATTGCCAAATACTGCGCGGAAAATACCGAACTCCAGCACATCCTATTGACCCATTCTCGTCAGGTTGCTAATCGAGCCCTGGCAATATTACAATCCCATCCCGAGTGGGTAGACTCAGGAGAAGTTGACCCCATTTTCGTGGAGGAAGCGGCTATGTTACATGATATTGGTGTGGTGCTTTGTGATGCTCCAAAAATTCATTGTTTTGGTACACATGCTTATATAGAACATGGCTATCTTGGAGCGGAGATTCTTCGCCAAGAAGGTTTGCATAAACACGCACAAGTGGCTGAACGTCATACTGGTACGGGAATCACGTATGAGCAAATAATCCGAGAACAATTGCCTATCCCATTGCAAGATTATACACCTCAAACACTAGAAGAACGTCTCATCTGTTATGCCGATAAATTCTATTCAAAAACCAAATTGGGCCAAGACAAACCCATGGCTAAAATTCGGCTACACATGTGGAAGTACGGATCTGATGCAGTTCGCCGTTTTGATGAACTTCAAATGCTTTTTGAACCAATTCAATAGTTAGTGATTACCTACTGATTCACCTACCTTTGACTTGTCTAAAAACTATTTTTCCAATTTTCTTCAAGATTAAACTCAAAACTCTAAACAAAAAATTTGCATATATCGCATTTTTTTTGTACCTTTGCAGCGATTATGGCAAGATTAAGTGTAAATATAAATAAGGTCGCTACTTTGCGTAATGCGCGTGGTGGTAATATGCCAGATGTAGAGCTGTTTGCGCGTGATTGCGAACGCTTTGGCGCAGAGGGAATTACGGTCCACCCACGTCCTGACGAACGGCATATACGTCGTACAGATGTCTATGCGCTCAAATCTTTGGTTGCTACCGAGTTCAATATCGAGGGAAACCCAGAACCAGCTTTTATCGACCTTGTTTTGGATGTTAAACCTACGCAAGTCACGTTGGTGCCTGATGCTCATGACCAACTCACGAGCAACCATGGCTGGGATACCAAAGCACATCTCGCAAAACTTACTGCTATCATTCAACGATTTAAGAACGCAGGTATTCGTGTTTCCATCTTTGTTGATGCCAATCCCGAGATGGTGGAGTATGCCGCTAAAGCAGGTGCAGATCGCGTAGAACTCTATACGGGCCCTTATGCCGAAATCTATGCGGAAAACCCACAACGTGCTTTGGATATGTATCGACCTGCTGCTGAAAAAGCACGTGACCTAGGCCTTGGACTCAATGCTGGCCATGACCTTAATCTTCACAATCTCAATGACTTTGCACAGGCGTTCCCTTGGCTTGACGAGGTGAGTATTGGTCACGCACTTATTGCAGATGCATTATATTTAGGTATAGAAGAAACTATAAAACAATACAAATATGCTCTTTCAAATTCAAACTGACATGGACACATTGACTGCTGTACAAGATACGGTGGCTGTCGTAGAAGAAACTGTAGTGGAAAACTCAATCAACCTGCTCACCATGGCTGAGTATGGTGGATGGATTATGATAGTACTTGCTTTGATGTTAGCGTTCGCTATTTATCTGTTCATCGAACGAATGGTGGTGCTCACCAAGGCAACCAAAGAGGATAAGACGTTTATGAATCGCATTCGCGACTATATCAAAGAGGGTAAAATCGATTCTGCGCTCAAACTCTGTCGCAAGGAAGATACACCTTCTGCGCATATGATTGAGAAGGGAATCACACGTATTGGTCGCCCTATGCAAGATGTACAGGTGGCTATCGAAAATGTCGGTAACCTAGAAATTAGTACATTGGAGAAGGGGCTTGTGCTAATGGCGACTATCGCAGCAGGGGCACCTATGCTTGGTTTCTTAGGTACCGTGTTGGGTATGATTCAAACGTTCTTTAATATGGCGCAAAATGCAAGCGGAGTAATTGAGATTTCTTCCCTCTCTGAGGGTATGTATCAAGCCATGGTAACTACCGTGGGCGGCTTGATCGTAGGTATTCTTGCGATGTTCGCTTACAATTTCCTGGTTTCTCGCATCGATCGTGTGGTTCGCCAATTGGAATCCCGCACCATGGAGTTCATGGATCTCCTCAACGAACCCGCATAATCCCGCCTTTAAACGATAAACTTTAAACTTTCAACTGAAGTTATGGCTTTGAAAAGACGAAATAGGGTAGAGGCTACGTTTGCAATGTCGTCTATGACAGACCTCATCTTCTTGCTCTTGCTGTTCTTCGTAATGGCAAGCACCATGTCTTCGCCCAATGACATAAAAATCAACTTGCCTACAGCTCGTGCGAAAACCGCTACCAAGCAAGTCGTAGCAAAAGTTAGCATCGATAATCTAGGTAACTATTACGTGGCTCTCGGCCGGCAAAAACCTGTTGCTATTGCTGCGGATGAACTCGAGGGATACCTCAGTTCAATCCAGCAACAAGATAGCAGCATGTATGTGGCGCTTCATGCGGACCAAGATATCCCATACCGTGACGTGGTACATGTGTTGGATATCGCTAATCAACATAAGATGAAAATCGTAATTGCTACAAAGAAGTGAGCAAACAATCCCAATCACATATCATAGCTTCTGTGGGTACAATTGTTTCCATGTGCCTCATCTTCTTGCTGCTATGGTGGCTGCAAGTCAAAGCCCCAGTGCAAACGGAAGACGAAGGTATAGTTGTGGCTTTTGGTGATGCCGAAGAGGGAGGAGGAATGCCTGATGTGCGTCCCTTAGATGCAATTACACAAGTCGAACAAATCCCTGCGCCAGCTGCTCCTGCACGTCCGTCTAGTAATGATCTCATCGTGCAAGAGGACGAGGAGTCATTGGCACTCGCAAAGCAGACTGAAGAAGAGGCGAAACGTAAGGCTGAAGAGGAAGAGTTGATTCGCAAACGCAAAGAGGAGGAGGCACGCGTAGAGGCAGAACGAATAGCTAGAGAGAAAGCACTTGCAGAACAACGTGCCAAAGAGCAAGAAGCCATTGATAAAGCCAACCAACTGGCTGCTCTCTTCGGACAAGCAGGTACCGCAGAAGGCGCAAATGCTGATAATGCTTCCGCTAATAATACGGCTTCCACCAAGGGTAATCCTGTTGGAAAAGGTATGGGAGTCACCAATGGTAATCAATGGTCGCTCTATGGTAGAGATGTCAAACGTATGCCAAAACCATCATCCAATTTTGCGCAATCTGGCATTGTTGTCGTCAATATTATGGTGGATACAGATGGTAATGTCACCAATGCAACATTAGCAGATGGTACTACCATTTCTGATCGTGGTACACAACAATTGGCACTCCAAGCAGCGCGACAAGCTAAATTTACAGAAGGAGATACACCTCAAATAGGTAAAATTACATATACATTCAAACTCAACTAAAATCAACAACAAGTATGAATTACATCTTCTTAGACAATGGTTTCGAAGAAATCGAGGCTATCACAACAATCGACCTTTTAAGACGTGCCAATATCGCATTGACCACGGTGTCTGTAACTGGTGTGGAATCGGTCTTGGGAGCACATCATATAACCGTGAAAGCAGACAAAGTGTTTGCAGATGTGGATTTTGCGGATGCAGAAATGTTAATTCTGCCTGGTGGAGCAACGAAGCTCCATGAATGTAAACCATTATGTGACTTGCTAGTGGCTCACAACCAACAAGACAAACTCATTGCTGCCATTTGCGCAGCGCCTTCCGTGTTAGGAAGATTGGGAATTTTGCATACCAAACAAGCTACTTGCTATCCAGGTTTCGAAGAGTATCTTGGAGAAAGTTACATCGACGGACTTGTAGTCGAGTCTAAAAATATCATTACGGCCAAAGGACCTGGTCTTAGTAGCGACTTCGCTTTCTGTATCATCGAAAAATTAGTAGGATCAGAAGTGGCGGATCAAGTATATGATGCAGCACAATATTGATAAGCAAACAATTAATATATATTAACCAATAAAATTAAAGCAAAATGAAAAAATATTTACTTTCTATTTTCTTGCTCAGCTTGGCAACTATAACTTTTGCACAAGAGGCAGAAACAACACCTTCGCCATGGTCTTGCAATGGTGTGTTAGGCTTAAACGCTAGTGCAACTGGATTAGTCAACTGGGCTGCAGGTGGTAACAATAATGTCAATGGAGTAGCATTTGGTAAAGTGCGCCTCTTGTATAATGAAAACAACCTTTCTTGGGAAACGAATGTGGATCTGGAATATGGATTGTCATATATCGATCAAGAGTTTGATGCTTTCCAAAAGTCTAGCGATAAAATCAACTTCAATACAAAATTTGGTTGGCAGTTCCACAAAGCTTGGTATCTGACTGCTTCTGCTGACTTTAAGAGTCAGTTCGCTCCTGGTCGCACCTATGGTGTTTCTAAAGAATATGATCCAATCATTTCCAAATTTCTTGCTCCCGCTTATACGGATATTGCTGTCGGTATTGACTGGAAACCAAACGATATCTTCTCTGTCTACATTTCTCCAGTAGCTGGTCGTCTAACATCAGTATATGTAAGCGATAAATTGGAAGATAAATACGCTGCTGATCAACCAGGATTGGGACAAGCACTCAAGGAGAGTTTTGCAGTCTGGAAATATGATGTGGATGAAAATACAGGTAAGGTAATTAAGAACTACGATAGTAATTTACGTGGTCAGTTGGGACTTTCTATCAAAGGTGCTATCAACTATACTTACAAAGACCTGAAAATTATTACATCAGTCAGTCTCTATACCCCATATACATGGAACAAAACCGAAATATATCAAGATGCAGCAGGTGATTATTATGCAGAAGGTATAGCCGGCAAATCATATGCTAATAATTCAGACTATATCAAAATTGGTTATCAGGACAACAACCAGCGTTTTGGTAATTTTGACGTAGATTGGGATGCTGCTATTTCTTACCAATTCCTCAAATGTCTTAACGTTACACTCTCTACTTCGCTCAAATATTACAATGGTGTGAAAATTGCGAATGCCGAAGGCATTGCTGCTGAACGTGTACAATTCAAAGGGACACTTGGATTAGGTATCGGTTATAGCTTCTAATCGTTTAATGCGCTATGGAATCGCTCGTTGCATTAGAGTACAACCTTCAACAACTTCTTTCCCAGTATCAGAAGTTGCAGCAGGAGATGCAGCAACTCAAGCAGGAAAATATCCGTCAACGTGAAGAGATCATACAATCACATGCCGAATTGCAACAACTGAAAAAAGACTATACGCGTTTACAAACGGCACATGCGCTACTGAATGGAGAGGGGATGAATGATGAGGAACGACAGAAGGCACGACAACGCATCACTTCTATTATCTCACAGATTGACAAAGCATTAGAGGTTCTAAAACATTGAAACACTTGGAACAGCGCAAACAACATATTACCCTCCAACTAGATGCACACCATATCTCGCTCAATGTACCAGCAGATAAGGAGCACCTCTATCGCAAAGCTGCCGAGATGATCAACGAACGCTATCGCCACTACCAAAAGATGGCGCCCAATCGTTCCGCAGAACAACTATGGGTATATGTGGCACTAGATATGGCGGTGAATCTCTCTGCCGATGCACATGCGAATCGATTGCAACCTATCGATGAGAAAATTCAAGAACTAAATAAAATAATTTTACAACACATTAAATAAAAAAATATGCTACTAAATGTAATTATAGGACTAGTATGTATGTTGATAGGAGCGCTTATCTGCTTCATAATCTTCAAGATACATAGCAAAGGTATCCTCCGCAAGGCGGAGGCAGAAGCCGAAGTGATCAAGAAAAACAAAATCATTGAGGCAAAAGAGAAATTTATTGCGCTCAAACTCGAGCACGAAAACCATGTTCGTCAGGCGGAGCAAAAACTCCACCAACAAGAGCAACGCCAACAACAGCGTGACCAACAGCTCAACCAAAAACAGAGTGATGTGCAACGTGCACAAAACGAGTTGAATACACAACGTCAACAGCTCGAAAACCAACAAAAGGCGATTGAGCATAAGTCGCAAGAGATTGAGCGTCTCCAACAAAAAGCGGAGCAACAACTTGAGCAAATCTCAGGTCTTTCTGCTGAAGAAGCCAAAAAACAATTGATTGATGCGCTCCGTGATGAGGCTAAAACAGCTGCCATGGCGTATATCAACGATACCATGGACGAAGCGCGTCTCACTGCAAGCAAAGAAGCTAAGAAGATTATCATCCAATCTATTCAACGCATTGCTTCTGAAGCGACTGTAGAAAACGCTGTTTCAGTTTTCCATATCGATAATGACGAAGTGAAGGGACGTATCATTGGTCGTGAAGGACGTAATATCCGTGCCCTAGAGGCAGCTACTGGCGTAGAGATTGTAGTGGATGACACCCCAGAGGCAATCACTCTCTCTGCTTTCGACCCTGTTCGCCGAGAGATTGCACGCCTCTCACTCCACCAACTCGTGCAAGACGGACGTATCCACCCAGCACGTATCGAAGAGGTAGTGGCTAAGGTCACCAAACAAGTGGAGGAAGAGATCATCGAGACAGGTAAACGTACCACCATCGACCTCGGTATCCATGGCATGCACCCCGAACTTGTACGCCTTATCGGTAAGATGAAGTACCGCTCTAGCTATGGTCAAAACCTCCTCATGCACGCACGCGAAACAGCTAATCTCTGTGCGGCTATGGCAGCTGAGTTGGGACTCAATGTCAAGAAGGCACGCCGTGCTGGTCTCCTCCACGATATCGGTAAAGTCAGCGACGAGGATATGGAGATGCCACACGCACAATTGGGTATGAAACTCTGCGAGAAGTATGGCGAAAAACCAGATATCTGCAATGCGGTTGGTGCTCACCACGAAGAGATGGAGATGGAGTCTATCATCGCTCCTATCGTACAAGCCTGTGACGCCATCTCTGGCGCACGTCCTGGTGCACGTCGCGAGATTGTAGAGGCATACGTGAAACGCCTCAACGACCTCGAGAATATCGCAATGTCTTATCCTGGTGTTACCAAGACTTATGCCCTCCAAGCAGGTCGCGAGCTCCGCGTAATCGTTGGTGCAGACAAACTCACTGACAAGGAGACCGAGCTCCTCTCATTCGACATCGCTAAGCGTATCCAAGACGAGATGACTTACCCTGGTCAAATCCGTATCACCGTCATCCGCGAAACACGCGCCGTAAGTTACGCTAAATAATTTTGATACTACTATAACAAAGAAATAGACTGTCCATTTGGGCAGTCTATTTCTTTTTATTAAAATTATTGTTTTTCACCTCTCAGTTTTCACCTTTCACTTTCTCAATCCACTTATCTAGCGACTCTTTCTCCCCTAATCCTACACGCGACTTGATACGCATTCTTCTGCTCCAAATAGTACGCTGAGTGAGTCCCATCAGCAGACATATGTCCGAGTTATCTAATCCTAAGACGTACAATGCAAGTACTTGTGTATCAGTGCTTGTTAAGCGTGGATAATCCTCTTGTAGCCGTTTTAGCAGATTACCATAGCAGCCATTAAACTCATTGAAGAATTCTTCCCATTGCTCATCCGTGGAGAATATATTGGAATCTATAAATTGCTGTGCCCAATCTGGAATTTTCTCCTCTTTCTTTTTGGTTAGCAAGGCCTCTTGCATTTTCTTATTCAGTTCTAATCGCTGATTCAATACTCGCTTTAGTGCATCGCGGCGCAATTGCAATTCGTTTTGTAGGTTGCTAATTTGTTGTTGGACGCGTGCTTGTTCTGTTAATCGCTCTGTGCGGCGTTTCGAGGCATATAGAATCAAAAGTATGCCTACGTACAAGATAATAATCACTACCGTACCTAATACGATATACAACTGCTGTTTCTCTAATTGCAATTGCAAGTTCTTCGCTTTTTCTACTTCATTATCAAAGTGTTGCGCAGCAACAAATGCACTCGCTCGTCCTTGCTCCTCTACCTCTTTGTAATAGGCATTATACAAATCATACAGCGATTCATACGCCGCTTTATCTTTGCCTTTTAGGTGCAGATATTGGCTCTCCCAGAGTGCATGTTGTTGTTCACTCCATATTTGTGCCGTAGTATCTGTTGCTAAAATATCAAGATATATCTTTGCCGAATCGGCTTTGTGTGTGCGGATGTAGTATTTAACTAAATCGTAGGCGTAGCGCTTACGCCCTACACGATGGCACATGTATTGGCATATACGTGCAATCTCTGGTGAATTGGGCTGATTGATAGATAGTTGTGCGTATCGAACATCCATATACAAGATACTATCTCCCATAAACCGAGCAGCTGCCAGTGCCTTATCAAAGTACTGATTTCCTATCTCATTGTCCGTGTTGCGTCCCAATTCACGATACACCGAAGCCAAGTATAAGGGCAATCCTGCTTCTTCCAAATAGGGTAGTGCTTTTTGGTAATTCTCCAAAGCGATGTCATATAGTTGTTCGCTTTCGCTGATGCGTCCCATCTTGTAGTAGGTCATACCCCGAATGATAGATGCTGCGGGATAACTCTCTGCTTTTTTCAGGTATTGCATTGCTTGGGTGTTCTCTCCTATATAATTAAGGTATGCACCTTGTATATAATAGGCTTCAGAAACACTTGCTTCGTCCTCACAATTAGCAAAGTATTTTGCCATATCATCCAGATTGCTTTCTATAGGCAGTCGTAACTCTCGTTTAAGCATCAAATGTGCTTCTGTCAGTCGGTAACGTTGCAGCTCATACTCGCTCAGAAAACTAGTATTTATCTTGCCCAATGCCTTTTGCGCCTGATCAGCATCCAACCACACTTGTGATATCGCCTCTTGCAACTCACCATTTTCGATAGTAGTCTTGTTGGTGCAAGAGCAACACACCAATAATATGATTATGCTAATACATTTTGTCTTCATAACAAATTTGTCTAGATTCTTGGTTCTTGGTTCCAAATTCGCAATTGCGACTGCAAATTTACAACATTTTTTCCACTCCTGCAAGCCATTTTTTGTACCTGCATCAGTTTTTTATTTTTACAAAATTATAATGTACACAAAATCAATCACATACAAATCACCTGTATGCCATGCTGCATCAGTTTATTTTTTGGTCATGTCAGAAAAAAGCAGTACCTTTGCAACGGATTTCGAAACCCATTTTTATGAACAAAATGTTTAATCCGATTAATGACAATTAAAATGAAAAAGTTAATGTATCTTTTCGCCCTTGTAGTTGTGGCTTTTATCGCTCAATCCTGTGAGCCAGTACCTAATTTAGATGAAAGAGGAGCGGTAACTGGTATTGTCACAGATGCCACTACTGGCGAGCCAATCGTAGGCTGTGAGGTGTATCTTTCTCCTTACACTCCTGCTGAGCGCGTTGCTCCTCGTGATTTTGTGCCGGTAGGACCAAGTATGGTGCTCACAGATGGCGCAGGCTATTATGAATTCGCGCATGTGCATTTAGGTAAATATAATGTATCTGCTGTTGCAGAGGGTTATCTGCCATCAGATAATGTAGAAGTATTCTTGACTAGTGACGGGGATGCTGATTGGTTGGAGGTTAATTTCCAATTGCAAAAAGGTGAATAATGTCTCTGTCTCTTGCATATATTTAATAAAATTATTACCTTTGCAACGGATTTCAAACAATAATTGGCGTATGAAAACAGTATTACAAAATCTAGTAACTCGGATGCTATTGTTCCTTTTCTGGTTCGTGAGTATTGTGCTCATGTTTATCGCATGTTCCCCTCTTGCTCCTGGAGTGCCAGATGCGGCACTTCCTGTGGAGCTTGCTACCGTAGATGTTCCTTCTGAGCAGTTGCCTTTCATCTTGGCTGATACCGTCACTCCGCCATCTAATCCGATGGCGCCTGAAGATTTGAGCTCGTACCCTACGTTTGCAGGAGTATTAACATTATTGCCTTGTGACTTTATGAATATCAATGGAAAGTACGTATGTGGAATACGCTTAGCAACACCTATACAATATATCAGTGCAGATGAAGATACTTTTAGCTATACCTCTATTTATCTCTTGGATCGTGATAACCTAACACCTGTCCGATTTAATCATCCGATGTTGAAGTCATGTGTGGTTGGTGATACGATATTTGTAACAGGAACGCCAATGGAAATATCTAATGGAGTAGCGCTCGGATTAACAATGTATTTTGTTCAACCACAATAATTACGGTCATGAAAAAATTAGTTCTTATACTTAGCATATTGGTTTTTGCGCTATCTACTATGGCAGAGGGTAACTCCTCTGAACTTAACCATGGAAGACATTCTTTGCGCCTTGGATGGGGATTGGGTACTAAGCAATTTTATGCTGATTACAAAAATTTACTTTTTGTTATGCCTCCTAGTGCTATACAAGGCATTCGTAAATCAGCTCTTCCAGTAGGCGAATATTATCAACTTTGTGATCTTATTCAAGGGATGTCAGCAGAAGAGGCGCATAAATATCTAATGAATTGCAGCGTGATTTCCTATAATGGACCATATCAGTTTGGACATTTGTTCTTGGGTTATAGATACGATATCAATTCTTGGTTAAGCGCAGGTGCAGAAGCTGATTGGCTCTATCTTTGGGGCAGTGATAGATATAGAGATGGATATGGGGCCTTTTTAGCTGATTATTCTTATAGCTTGCACCAACTGACTATTATGCCAACGGTTCGCTTTACCTATTTTCGTTGCCCACTGGTAGAATTGTATGCGGGTCTGGGACTTGGTTATACTTTTTATAATAGAGGTTTATACGATGTACATGGTTTTACCTTTTCGCCGACCTTATTCGGCGTGAATCTAGGGAACGAGCATTGGTTTGCAGAGGTGGAATTAGGTGGTATGGCAACTATCGCTACCTCCTGGGTAGGTAGAACAGGTTTGTTGTTTTCATCTCGCATCCTATCCCTAGCCTTCGGATATAGATTCTAACTTCAAAATAGTTATATATTACGCACTATTCACGCACTATTCACGCACAATACACGGACAATACACGCACTATTCGTTATACATACAGAAACTTTGATTAAAACTTCTAACCCCTCACGCATATGAAAAAGATTACTTTTAAGGCTATCGCAGCCGCTATCACATTCACATTCTCTAGTTGTTCATTTGCACCTTTGGCTCCAGGTGGTGAACATTTTGTCGGTGCTATGGGTGAATCCTATGGCGAACCTATAGTTGGTATGCCTTCTGGCGACCAGTTCGAGGAGTTTACCGACAATCCGTTTATCTCCACTTCCGAAGAACCTATTTCCACCTTCTCCGTAGATGCCGACGGAGCAAGCTACGCATACATGCGCTCGTACATGTCAAAAGGATCTTTCCCCGACAAGTCTTCTGTTCGTATCGAGGAGTTCCTCAACTACTTTACTTTCGATTACCCCGAACCCGAGAACGCTGTGGGGATCAATGCTGAGATTGGTGCATGTCCTTGGAATCCCGAGCATTACCTCCTCCGTCTCGGACTCAAAGGTAAGAGCGTTGCCGAAGAAAATTTGCTTCCTGCCAACTATGTTTTCCTTGTGGATGTCTCTGGCTCCATGGATTCAGAGGATAAACTGCCACTCCTCAAATCAGCCCTTCTAACTCTCGTGGATGAATTGCAACCTTCTGACCGTGTGTCACTTATCACCTATTCAGGTAGTGTGGAGCGCGTCTTAGAATCTACCCAAGTAATGCACGCGGGTGAAATCAAATCAGCTATCCGCAGTCTGGGTGCTGGTGGTAGTACTGCTGGTGGGGCGGCTATCAAAATGGCTTACGAAGAGGCATTAGCCAACTATATCATTGGTGGCAACAACCGCATTATCATGGGTACTGATGGTGACTTCAATGTAGGTGTTACCAATACCGATAGCCTCCTGAATATGGTCTCTCGCTATGCCGACCAAGGTATCTATCTAACCATGTGCGGCTTTGGTACAGGCAACTGGAACGATGCCATGATGGAGAAGGTCTCCAACCGTGGCAATGGCAACTACTACTATATTGACTGCGAGGACGAGTTTATGAAGGTCTTTGTGCACAACCGCTCTCATCTTCAAGCAGTTGCTAATGATACCAAGTGCCAAATCACATTCGATTCTACCCGTGTAGCCCAATATCGCCTTATCGGTTATGAGAACCGCGTAATGAACAACGAGGACTTCGACGACGACACCAAAGACGCAGGCGAGATTGGCGCAGGACAAACCATCACTGCCCTTTACGAAATCGTTCCTACCGTGTTGCAATCTGCCGAACCAATCCCTTACGCCACTTTCGACTGCCGCTACAAAGAGCAACTCGGGCTCAGCAGCAAGCAACTCACGTTGGACATCTATGGCGATATCAAGAGCGATACCGAGAACCTTCGCTTTGCAGCAGGTGTGGCTGCGTATGGTATGTTGCTCCGCAATTCAGAGTACAAGGGTACCGCTAACCTCGAAATGGTAAAGCAACTGATTGGTAGTTCCTTGACCTATGATCCTAAAGGCTACCGCCAAGGATTATTGGACTTGCTCAACCATCTCAGTAGTGACCAAGTCAGCGAACTCAACAACCGTGCAGCGAAATAAAAATGCTTAAAAAGGAATAATTATGAAAAAGATTTTTGGATTATTGATGCTTTGCATGACGTTGGTGCTGAGTAGCTGCGAACAACCAGAAGGTCCTCAATCGCTTATCGGTCATTGGAAAATGGTTGGTGACCATTGGACGGCTGATTTTAGAGAGGATAGTGTGATGTATGTGTCTTCTACTGAGTATGATACTGGAATTCCTTATCTCTATTCAGCTACATTGGATTCTTTATGGATAAAAGCTAACACTCCTGATGATGCAAGAGAATATCATTGTTCGTATCATTTTGAAAATAATAATCTGTTGGTGATTGATGGCTTTGGTGCATTAACCCCTCAACCTGACTGGGTGTCAGATTCTATAAGTTATACAGTTAGAACAAAATGGATTAGACGATGATACGTAAAATAGAGTTATCTTATAACCTTTAAAACTCTTAAAACTTCTACTCTTATGAAACGAATAATCTTTACATTAACTATTCTCATCGCTTGTGTGGCATGGAATACGACCTTGGCTGAAACCAAGGAAACTCGTGCCGAGAACCCACATGAGTTGCGCATTGGTGTGGGTGATTGCTCTATCTATTATGCACAAAGATATTCGACTCCTGTGCCACCACCTGTACCTCAGGATCCTGATGTGGAAGATGTAATGAAAAGCAGACACCTAAGTTTGATTTTGCCTAATATCTTTATTGATTATCAATATCGTGTAAATAGTTGGTTGGCAGCAGGTGTACAACTCAATACGATCTGGGATAAGGGAACGGATCCTCATTATAATTCAGGTGCGAAAGATGTTTTGTTAGTAGATTTTACAGAAGGATGGCTTCATGTAATACCTTCTGCCACCTTCACTTACTTTAGCCGAGAGTGGGTTAATCTTTATTCGGGAATTGGAGTGGGCTACGCCATGCAAATAGAGAGCAAAAATACAACTCGCAATGTATGGCATACTTTTGCCGCGCAAGCCACCTTGTTGGGTATTTCTGTCGGAAAGAACCATTGGTTTGGCAGTTTTGAAGCAGGAGCATTATTTACAGGACGCAGTTTCCCGGATAGATGTTTTAACTTTTCTGTAGGCTATCGCTTCTAATCTTTAACCAACACTTGCACAATTCAAAAAAATATACTAACTTTGCAACTGATTTCTAACCTTTTAAATATTTAATGGTATGAAACGATTTATGCTATTTTTTGTATTGTGTTCTACATTGCTCATAGCTTGTGAACCAATCACTCCTAATGGAGACCAATATCCTGTAGTATCTGCGGATGATTATTATTGGTATAACGGTGAAAAAATCTATCTAGAAAGAGGTAATCAAGAATACATTATATATGATGATGCATTACTTTCCGAGATGGATAAACAAAAACTCGAGATAAGCGAAAGTGATTCATATCTTGAAGAGCCTAATCTAAAATGGGGAATCACCAAGCCTAATACTGTTATTGAAGATTTGGAGCATGTGCTATATAGAATGCCTTCCTATACTAGTGAAGGAACCAACTTCTTTGTTACACACTCTTTCCTTGTCAAACTCAAGGACAGTGATGAC
>JAZKZF010000003.1:0-37319 GCA_045612525.1 Paludibacteraceae bacterium
AATAGTAGAGAACAGTTTGCCCCTCATTTTTAAAGAAGGTATAAAACCGATGAACCACACAAGACTTCATTTATCTCCAATCTATGGAAAGGCTTACTTCTTAGGAGGATACCTGAGTATGCCAGAAGTACTCGAAATCAACAGTGCAGCAATGGCAGCAGATGGATATGTTTTCTATAAAATCACCAACGATGTTTGGCAAACAGATTACATACCTGCAAAATATATAAAGGGGATAGCTGATTTACCATATGCATCAGAATAATCGAAATCATAATCAAGTCCTATCGAAACCCCATAGATCTCCTTTGCGGGTCACTTAATGCATAGGAAAACCTATACTGAACTGCACTAATCTAAAATCTTTTTCATAAAAAAACTGCACTAATCGCAAAAATTGGCGAATTAGGGCATTATAACACATTATGCAAGGTTGCAAAGGTTGTATATATGAAATATATGCAGTACCTTTGCAGCGTAATTCATTCACACTGTGCGTATAAACCTTAAAACCGATGTACCAATGGGGTATAACAGGCAATTATTTATGAAAACTGTTTTAAACGGATTTATTAGTTCTATTATTTCTAAAATTGAAAACGGATATGATGATGTGGCAACACTAACTCCTGATATAGATGCCATCCCGTTTGGAATGAGAAATTGGATTCAAATTTCAGGTGCTTTATTCTATGGTCAGGCTCCCCAAGATGATATCACTGTAACGATTTTTTTGGATGGATGTAATTCAGACAAGTTGCCAATCTATCAGAAATATGGATATCATAGATATGACAACGATGAAGGAATTACAAAATGTTATCACTGGGACGAGAGGAATAACATTGCTAATGAAGTTGAGGATATTGTTGTTACATTAGTCGGAGCAGCTAAAGCAAATACTTTTGCAAGTGATGAAATGTTTACGAGAATCATAAAGGACCAACAAAGTACTTACGAGACAGAGACTCGTAAGTGGAAAAAAATACATTTGATAGCGTGCCTATGTGCTGCAATCCTTGCGCCACTTATAAGTTTCTTTTTTGCTTGGATATTCGGGGAATTGTAGATTGTAATTTTGCATCCGAATTATAAATAAGTTTAATTTTATAAAATAAAAAAGTCATGAACGCATACCGTTTTCCATGCCTGGGTGCTCTAATCGGAGATGTTGTTGGATCAATTTATGAGTTTGACAATATCAAAACGAAGGAATTCCCTCTCTTTTCTCGTAAGAGCAATTATACAGATGACTCCATCATGACTATAGCTGTTGCTAGTTGGTTGACAGAGACCAACCGTTCGCAATCGGCTTTAGAAGATAAATTAGTTGACTATGCTATGCGTACCCCTTGCCCAATGGGAGGTTTTGGAGAAGAGTTTAGGAAGTGGCTCTTTTGTCCAGAGCGTCTTCAAAATTTTGATGGAAATACGTATGAAGACGGGCTACGACATCCATATAATTCGTGCGGAAATGGATCTGCAATGAGAGTATCGGCATGTGGATGGGTTGCTAAATCAATTGACGAGGCACTTGATTTAGCTAAGCACTCAGCGGAGATTACACATAATCATCCTGAAGGCATCAAGGGCGCCCAGGCCGTTGCTGCTGCTATATTCATGGCTCGGAATGCGGAATCAAAAGAGGATATTCGGACATATCTTGAAAAAACATTTGGATATGACTTGCACCATACCTGCGATGAGATACGTCCAAACTATGACTGGGATTCCACATGTCAAGGTACAATTCCGCCTGCTTTTATGGCATTCTTCGATGCCAATAATTTTGAGGAAGCAATTCGTCTCGCTGTATCACTAGGTGGAGACTCTGATACGATTGCTTGTATTACAGGTAGTATCGCACAACCGTACTATACGGATATTTCCGATGAAATTATACGACATATGAAAGGGCTTCTGCCTCAGGATTTTTGGATAATAATCAATAAGATTTACTATTGCATACATCGTGGATACGAATACATTTATCCCCATCAAGTATAATTATTACATGCACCAAGACCCATTGCTACACAGATATAAACAATTAGCAGTTCTCTTGAGTCAATCTGTTATATTAGCAAAATACATAACGAATACAATAACGCTATAAAATTCCTACATCTATGATTATTACAGATCTTACTATTATTGACCGTCTCGCAGAAGAGGCGTATGCAAACCATCCAATCTTTTCTGTTGATCTGGCGGACTATGCAAACCTTAAACGTGCTTCAGATTACATCAAGGCTGTTAAGTTAGAGACTCCTTCGCTAACACAAGAATGTTTCGACAAACTTTCTCAACTATTACAAGAGATGGGTACAGATGGTATGGACGAAGTTATTTTGCATATCACTTGCAACGGCAACTATTCTGATGATGTTACGACAAAGGGCATTATTGAGTTATTGGTGCAGATACATAATATCAATCCTAATGCTTGTTTAATGCATGGTGTTAGTAGCAAAGATAGTGATGAAAGCGGTTATGCAATTCTCCTGCTTGTAGGCTACACACAGAAATAATACATTATGCAAGGTTGCAAAGATTGTATATATGGTATATAAGCAGTACCTTTGCAGCAAATTTCAAAATACTTGAAAAAGCAAGACCTACAAAGCTGTAAGAGTAGGAATAAAATTTTTAATACTATGAGTGACAAGACTGAAAAATTTCGTGAAGCACAACACAAGTTGGAAGAGAAAATGAGTTCTACACCACCGCCACCTCCTTATACAGGAAGAGAGGAGCGTCAAAGAACAAGATAAAATGCAATGAGATTATGGATGGTGATGGATGTGGAGCAATATTAGCCATCTTGCTAGTATTAGCCGTAATAGTCTTTATTGGATACCTGCTTAGAGAGTGGATATTAATAGGCATTCTAATTTTGTTTGGAATAGCATTTCTATATAATTCCGCTTCATAATAAACCTAAATAGTAACAACAAAAAATCAATGCATTATGAGCGCTTATTATCAACAATGCCCAACATGTGGCAATCGCGAGGGGGGGCAAAATGTGTACATCTGTGACAAATGTAGACATATCTTCTGCAAAAAATGCAGACACAATCATTGCTTTGGTCCTTTAGGACTTTTTGAAGATCCTAAATGCCCTGTTTGTGGTGAGGTTCATTTGGTAAGAGTAATCGGACAAATTGATTACTAACTTGATGTAGATTGCTTGTGAACCACAAGCAATCTACATTTTTTATCTCACTTCAACCTTGAATTATTTTATTATGTCATAAAAAAAACGTACCTTTGCATCGATTTTTAAATATACACATAATGTAGGATTGCTCTACGATACAAACAAATATACGAATTTATTATGAAAATAGGTTTTATTACTCCAAACTTCCCTTTCGAAAAACGCGTTGCCATATTACCACAACAAGTGCGCGAGAGTCCTAATGAAATCATCATTGAACATGGGTTTGGTGCTACAATGGACATCGCTGATACAGAATATGCTGATGCAGGAGCCGTTTTAATGAGCAGAGAAGAGATCTTTGCACAATGCGATATTATCTTTTCCCTAAAATTAATCCAACCAAGCGATTATGATATGATTCGTAAAGGACAAATCATCGCTGGATGGACACATCCTACAGGTTCTGGAAAAGAGTTTATGAAAACGCAAGCAGAACCTAAAGAATTAGTAATGATTGATCTTGACAATATATACCCCTCTGTTTACTACAAAGGGAATGCGTATAAGATACCTTTCATACAACCTAATTTCATTAGACAAAATAGTGTGTTCGCAGGTAGGGCAGCAGTACTACATGCACTTATGAGTTTCGGCTTATGGCCAGACAATAATACACGCGTGGCTATTTTATCCGCAGGTAATGTAGCACAAGGGGCATTTGAAACAATCGCAAAATGGAATCCTGACATAAGAATGTTCTACCGAAAAACGATGACGGAATTCTATGAGACAATCAGTGAATATGACATCATCATTAATGGTATTGAAGTGGATAGTCCAACAGAGCATATTTTGACTACAGAACATTTAAATCAAGTAAAATCCAATTGTTTGATTATTGATGCAGCGTCCGATGCCAATGGGGCAATAGAGGGAACACATTATGTCTCCTTAGGTAATCCGTTATATAAATTAGGTAATGCCACTGTTTATTGTGTAAATAATGCACCTACAGTCTTATATCGCAATGCAAGTAAGGTGATTAGCGAGGCATTCGCTAAAGTGTTTTATAATCAGAAAATTGAACCTTTTTTGGATCTTATTAAATAACATATCCAAATAGTCTTATATACCTTTGCACAAAATAAGTAACAACTAAAATATAAACCCAATGAAAGCACATTTTTCTCGAATCTCATGTTGGATTTTTAATCGTCCAGTTCCCCCAATGCCTATAGATGCTATCGTGTATTATGAGAGTAGTTGGGATGTTCAAACAAATACCTATGTTAAAGAGAACTTACAGAAAATCAACGATGCGCTAAGCACCTATCCTAGTGGGTACTGTCGCTTCCAATTGTTTTATGTCCCTCAACCAACAATCCAAGAGTTTGGCACAGAGGAAGAGAGATTGCTGAATATAGAATGCAAAGCTGCATTATATCATGATGCAACCTCTCCTTTTGAAGGGACAATATCCTGTGCACTCATACAAGATAAAGGTCATGAAGAATATACTAGCCAAAGAGTCATGACCTTCAATATAGAAGATTGTACAGAGCAAGCCATAATCACCGCTATTCGCTATATGGCTGCGCTAGCGGATGATTTTAAAGATGAGGTACTAACCAGATCTGGTTCGATTCCTGCTAAATATCGTCAAATGTGGCAAGTGGATCTTGCTGTGGAGTGCAAAGAACTATATGATTCTGTAGATGACTGGCTCTCTGGAAAATATGAAATGTGTTTTACCCAACCGATACTTAAATTTGACGATGCTACCCATCGTTTGTGGTTCGTCAAAAATAATGGAGAATTAGATGAAGAATTTATTGTTAAACAACATGACTTATTAGCGCAAGCGTTCTATATCCTAATGTGGAACCATCCAGAAGGAATTAAAGACTCTGACCTGTACTACAGTGAGGAAGAGAATAATGAAGCAAAAAAAATACGAGTTGATGCTTTAAAAAAGGAGTTTGTAGAGTATTATAAAATTACAAATCCAGAATCTTGCAGAGATTCCAAGGAAAGGATGCTTATACATTATCAAAAACAGATAAATTATTTTTGCGCTAAAGACAATCGTAACGAACGAAGCATTGCTCGTTCGCGTATTAAAACTGCATTTCTGGAACATGAAACAAAACGTGTGCACAAGTTGTTTGCTGAGAAAGTAACATCATACTATGCATTTACTGGCAAAGAAGGCATTATCAAAGCTGAAAACATCGACCCAGTAAACAATCCGAATTACAATCGAACTACAATTATTTTACCCGACGAGCTCAAAATAAATATCATAAAGCATAATGCAAATAAGCAATCTTAACATATCTATAACAGGGTACAAATTATCGTATTACAACTTTTTCCTAACATACGAATCGGGAGAATCTGTTATCTTCAACTCACTCTATCGCTCTCTGCTGGCTTTTAATCCAGAAGAAACATACAACCTGCATCTCGGACAAATCTCCGAAGTCTGCAAAAACGAGTTGATTGACAATCATATCCTAATACCTAATGATTGGGATGAATTGACTTGCTACGAAGAAGCGTTTACTAATGCCAACAACCACTCCGAGGTACTTTCCTTGGCAATAATGCCAACTCTTGCTTGCAATTGTGCATGTCCATATTGCTTTGAACGAAAAACATCTGCAAAAATGGATCAGCAAACCGAGCAAGATATTTTGGATTGGATAGTACAGCAATTACCAGCATACAAGGTGCTATCAGTGGATTGGTTTGGAGGAGAACCATTGCTACATAAAGATATTATTCAGCGCATGTCCCAACAACTCATCTCCAAATGCAAAGAATTTGGGATCATATATACGGGAGCTATTACTACCAATGGGGTACTCATGAATAATCAAAAGGTTATTGATATGTTTAAAGATTGTCAAATTAATAATGTGCAAATTACATTTGATGGTGGACAATCTGCTCACGATGCGCAAAAGTTTTTGAATAATGGTAGAGGTACATACCTACAATTGCTAAAAAATGCAAAATTATTCTCTGAATCCAATCCTAATTTGAAATTACGAGTTAGAGTAAATGTGTCCGATGCAAATTACCATACAATTGATGCTCTATTACACGATTTAGAACCTTTAAAAAATAATATTGTTATTTTCTTTAGATGGGTTTACGCTAATGGAGCAAGTAATTGGACAAACTATTCAGAACGAGAGAAAGGCAGTAATCCCTATAAAGGCATCTATCTACTTCAAAAATCAGCACTTGAGAAGGGGTTTGCGGTCGATGATCAATATGATAAACCTCAACTGCGCTTCTCACATTGCGAAGCCGATTCTCAAGGATTTTACACCATTGATCCCCTTGGAAACCTTTATGTATGTGTACATGAATACGATGCCAAATATGCAGTTGGAAATGTTAAACAAGGTGTCTTAGAAGACAAACTAGAAGATTATATTAATTTCCGTCAAACCAACGCACTTATAGACCAAGAGTGTCGGCAATGTAAACTTCTTCCCATGTGTAACGGAGGATGCAGACGTTATAGAATCAATCACAAAAAACATTTGTGTATTGATGAAAAACAAAGTATAGAATTGTATATTGACATGCTATATCAAAAGTCATTACTAAATCTATAAAAATACTTACAATATTGTTTAATTTTAATATTTTGTTATTATGCAAACATTAAGAAAGTCGAACTTGCAAATTTTGACAGCAAACCACAAGGTGGCTTTCATGTCAAATCCAGATTGGTCGTCCAATTCTGTTGTTAATAATCGCTATGTATGCGCTTGTTCTGCAGAATGATTAGATGAACAACCTGTTGTCAGCAGCACCTCACACGGTGCTGCTTTTTTATCATCACTCCTCAAAAGGTGAAAATTTTCATCATAAATCAAAAAAAACTGCATTTTTTTTGCATTTTCTTTGTCATACTGACAAGTTTTAGCAGTTTGATGTAGTACCTTTGCAGCAGATTTCTTATTTCGTATTAAAAATACTCAAACGATAACTACAAAAAACATGCAAAATTATGGGCACCAACAACCAAATCGTAGTTTATCAAACTGCTGACAATCAAACACAAATTAATGTAACATTAGAAAATGAAACAGTCTGGCTAACACAAGCACAAATAGCAGAGTTATTCCAAAAAGATCAGTCCGTTATAGCACGTCACATAACTAATATTTTCAAAGAAGGTGAATTAGACAAGGAGAGTAATATGCAAATTTTGCATAATACTTTATCAAAATATAAGCCAACAGCTATTTATAATCTAGATGTGATTATTTCGGTTGGTTACCGTGTGAAGAGTCAACGTGGTGTACAATTCCGCCAATGGGCAAATCGAGTAATAAAAGATTACATGCTCAAGGGGTATGCAATCAATCAGCAAATGCTTGCTATGGAAGAGCGTATTGGAAGACAACTGCAAGACCATACCTTACAAATACACGACTTACAAGAAAAGGTAAACTTCTTCGTTCGCACAAGCCTACCTCCCCACCAAGGCATCTTCTACGATGGACAAATCTTTGATGCCTACACATTCATCAACGACCGTATACGAGAAGCCACCACACGCATTATTCTCATCGACAACTACATCGACGATAGCGTGCTAACCATACTATCCAAACGAGCAGATAAAGTGGCGGCTACCATCTATACCAAAAAACTAACCGCACAACTGCAACTGGATATCCAAAAACACAATGCGCAATATCCTCCAATAAGTGTCATAGAGTTCGACCGCTCACATGATCGTTTTCTCTGCATCGACAAGACAGTCTATCACCTCGGTGCCAGCATCAAAGACCTCGGCAAAAAGTGGTTCGCCTTCAACCGCATGGAGATGCCCACAACCGAACTACTACAGAACATACAAACCACATACAAAACACCACCTTCGTAAAACACAATACTACATATTAAGGGCACTTTTACAAATTGCTTTATAGAGATTTTGAGATTTATGCGAAGGAGATTTTGTGCGGAAGGAGGGAGCATAGTGGGCTATGTAACCAACTGACAAACACAATATACGAGCAGAAAGTCAAAATATCATAAAAGTGTCTATTGGGCTATTAAATGCTATTAATTTCTAAACGGGCAATTTATAGAAGTGCCCTTCACCCATGCCTACCGATGACCTTAATAACATAAAAGCCAAACTCAATTTTTCCAAAAGATTAGGTGGTCTTATTAAAGGACATCAACAGGAAATGCAGCAGGTACTCGATGAGAATGAGGACTTGCAAATGCTTGTTGAACAATTATTAAAAGAAAATGCAACACTAAAGAGCCAATTAGCAGAAGAAAAAACAAAAAACACCCAACTTCAAACTGAGATAGAACAGCTCCGCAACCGTCCAGTACATACCAATACCTATATCGAAAACGAATACATCAACCAGCAACATAATTATTCCCAAACAACTCAATAATACAAACATCACTCAATTACAACTATGGAACAACCCAACCGTATCATCAACGTAGCAGGCGACTACGTGCAGTCCAAACATGTGGACTACGAAATCAACAATGTCGAAGCAGGTGGCATCGGCATTCAAATTGTCAATAATTCCCAACCAACTACCAATCCTCCACAAAGCAAACCTATTACTCCCAAGAAATCCCCTCACTTTCTCGAAACGCCGACTTTCATCTATCGCTACTTCCAATCCGACCCCAATAGCAACCAACGCATTCACCTTTTGTATAAGTATCTGTGTAAGGAGTATAAAGAAACCAAAACATATATAGATCCCAACACGCCTTCAGACCATTTCTTCTCCCTTTTTACGGGCGAACGAAACAATCACGTCATTCGATGGGCAGGAGATAAGCAAGATCTATCCTACTTTATTAAGCAACTGCTGAAACGCAAGATTATTGATATTCCGCAAGGAATGACCATTTGGACTATTACTCAAAATCATTTCTCAAACTATCACGGTAACTATTGTGCAGATTACCGCAGTCAGCACGCACCGAGTGATGCACACAAAGCAGCTATTGAACGCTTCGTTGATATCCTCGATCCAACTGCTATGTCCACAACGGAACTAACTGAACTATCCCGCAAACTCAGCGACTCACTCAGCGGTAAGTAAAAATATCAAATTATTTTCATTTTCTTTGGAATGTACTGAATTACAGTGCATTCCTTTTTCTTTTTGCAGTGCCTATACGCTCTTATTAGGCACTTTTCTTTCATTTTCTCCCAAAACGCTGAACATTCAGCACCCCTTTAATAAGTGAAAGCGTTTCGCAAAAAGGCGGACGCAAAAACATATTGTATCACTACTAAAACAATAAAGAATATGAAAGAAAAACATTTCGTCATCATCTCCATTCCCTGCCAAAGCACAGAGGAACTACAGAAAGCCAAAGAGGCAGTCCTATTTCATTTGGAAACCCTCAATCCTGAGTTCACCACCGAGGGCACCACCCTCACTGTTAAGGTTGTCCCTCTCGACCCTCAACTCTTCCTTCCTGACGAGGCATGCGACATCATCCGTCAAACCCTAGCCCAGTCCCTCACCTTCAACCACTGCTGGACCTGTACACTCCATACTATCAATTCTTAATTCAAAATTCTTAATTAACACTTTAACCCCTCTCACGGCATAGAGGATTACGAATACCGAGTATAAATATCTTATTTTGTTTTGCCCACCAATGCAATTTATTGCATTCATTTGGGCAAAAACAAAAGATGATCATTGATTTTTAAGTATTTTTGTAGCAAGCGTAGCGCTGCGTATTTTTGTTACAAAAACTAATCTTTGAATTGTCAATAATTGTCGACTTAATTGTCATCAATTGTCTTAAATTTATACTCCCGTTCACTGCCGAACTAACATGTCTAAAATCAAATTAGAAGCCCCATTCCGCCAATTCCGTGGCAAGATCTGCAAACACTCTGACATCATCTTCAAACAGATGTACGGCGAAACCTTCACTTCACAGATCTGCAACCCTCGTACCAAACCTTACTCGCAAGCAGAGTTGAATCGCCAAGATTTATTCCGTCAAGCAGCTGCTGCAACCAAGACTGCTTTGGCAAACCCAACCACTCGTGCTACCTACGAAGCAGAGTTTGAGGCACAAACCAAGTACAAATCTCTCTACGGCTATGTCCTAGCAAAAGAGCATGCAAAACTCAAATCCTAACCCCTATTATTAACCTTTAATCTCAATTATCAACCTTCAACCCCTCTCGCGGCATAGAGGATCTCGAACTCCGAGTAAAAACAATCATTTTGTTCTGCCCACTAATGCAACGCGTTGCATTCATTTGGGCAGAAACAAAAGATAATCATTGAATTGACAATAATTGACATCCTAATTGATATCAATTGTCTTAAAATTATACTCGGTGTTCGATTGCCGAATACATATGGCACAAGTTGTTTACGAAGACCCAATCCATCACTTATCAGGCAAAATTTCTAAAAAGTATCGTACTTGCTACAATTACCGCAAACGCTCAGACCGCAAGTACACATCCGTACATGGCGACCGCACCACTCCCGTTTCTGCATCAGAACGAGCATGGCGTGACCTGTTCACCCAAATATGCGCAGCCACTCGCGACCGTATGATGGATCCAAATCACATCGATATGGATCAAGTCGGCTTCATCAGACAAACCAAGTACAAAACATTCTACCAGTATGTCTGGAACTTGATGCGCGATGAAATCGAAGGCAAGTAATAATGTATAATGTTTTGTTTTTTCGCTCACCAATGCAATCTGCATTCTTATGAGCGAAAAACAAAATATATCATTGATTTTTGAATATTTTTGTAGCAAGCATAGCGCTGCGTATTTTTGTTATAAAAAATAATCCAAGAATTGTCAATAATTGTCGATTTAATTGTCGCAAATTGTCGTAATAACACATTTCGTTTAATTAAACTCTTCTGTACTAACATCATTTCATCAAATTATGAACAAACTAACTGAAACTCAAAAACAACGCCTCGTCAAGGCAATCAAGTACCTTGCATTAGCTATTGCTACATCTATTGCGATGGCATTGGGACTTACCTCATGTAATGTAACCCGCACTATCACAACCGAAAGCCGTTCACTCACTCGTGGCGATACGGCAGTCATCATCCAATCCAAGACCATCGAATCCTACAACGCCAAAAAGAATTAATCAAGGATTACTCTTACAAGGAATTTCTCCCCCAATTTTCTGCGAATACAGAAGCACAAATGACCATATAAAATAACACACGCATGTGTGTACGCGATACCATTATCATCACTGCGTTGTCAAGCAATCCAATAGCGTAAGCCTTGAACCCCAACAACTGAAGGCGGTTTAATTTGTGGCAATTGCCACAAATCATCAAACATAATCATGTTTGACAACTTTGGTGGATAATCCGAAGGATTTAAATAAAGATAGAGGGCTCACAAAATGAGTCCTCTATTTTTTGTATTATAATTGTTATATTTCTTGCGCATATACTTTTTTTTTTGTACCTTTGCAAAGTCAAAATCATATATAGGTAATGACACTGCACGAATATATAGAGCAACAGATCTTGCCACGCTATGCGGCGTCTGACAAAGGGCACCAACGAGATCATGCGGAGAGCGTGCCGCCCCGCCTTTACACTTTACACCATACACTTTACACTAGATAACATTAAAATAACAATCATATGTCAAAAATTGCATTTATCACAGGCGCAAGTTCGGGTATTGGCGCCGCATGCGCACGCAAGTTTGCTGAGGGTGGTTACACCTTATTATTAAACGCGCGTAGCGAGGACAAACTCCAAACACTCAAAACAGAGTTAGAAACCACCTATGGCACAGACATCATGCTATTGCCATTCGATGTGCGTGACCGCAAGGCCGCTGCAGAGGCGATTGCTACCCTACCCGAACGATATCAAGCCATCGACGTATTGGTCAACAATGCGGGTTTGGCATTGGGTATGGACAAAGAATATGCAGGCGTGGAAGAAGATTACGACACGATGATTGATACGAATATCACAGCCTTGTTGATGATTACCCGACTGGTAGTGCCAGGTATGATTGCACGCGGCAGAGGTCATATCATCAATATCGGTTCGGTGGCAGGCGATGCTGCATACCCAGGCGGAAGCGTGTATTGCGCTACGAAAGCCGCCGTGAAAGTGCTGAGCGATGGACTGCGTATGGACTTGGTAGATACGCCGTTGCGTGTAACGAATGTGAAGCCCGGATTGGTGGAGACGAACTTCAGTGTCACTCGCTTTGGCGGCGACAAAGAGCGTGCAGACAATGTGTATAAAGGTATTAAGCCATTGACTGGCGATGATATAGCCGATGTGGTATATTACGCAGCGAGCGCTCCTGAGCACGTACAGATAGCCGAGGTGCTGGTGTTGGCAACGCATCAGGCGAGTGGAAGTTTGGTGTATCGAAAATAATCAATCATAGTTTATTCAAAAAAAGAAACGCATATGTATTACGTAGAAAAACGCATCACTATTTCAGCAGCACACAATCTGCATTTGAGTTATGAAAGTAAGTGCGAAGAATTGCATGGTCATAACTTCGTGGTAACGGTTTATTGCAAATCTGAAACACTCAATGAGGATGGTATGGTAACAGACTTTACACATATCAAACGCATCGTAAAAGAGACATTTGACCATAAGTATATCAATGAAGTATTAGACGTAAATCCATCTTCTGAAAACATCGCACGCTGGATTTGTGACCATGTAGAAAATTGTTATAAAGTGAGCGTACAAGAATCAGAAGGCAACATTGCCACATACGAGAGATAGCGGCATTATCTCACTGCAACGGATGAAAAATATCCATTTCAAAAGCAGCAGTGAAAGCATCTATAGCATGAAGATTGGTTGCGGAGTCTAATAGAACACCTCGCTCAGACATCAATAAGATACGGTCTGAAAATTGAATTGCCAACTCCAATTCATGCGTAGAAATTAGTATTGTCTTCTTTTGTTCATGTGCCAAACGACGAAGTAAACGCAGAATCTTTATACGATTAGGCAAATCAAGATGAGCAGTAGGTTCATCTAACAATATGATGGGTGTTTGTTGAGCGATGGCTTTAGCTATCAATACCCGTTGTTTCTCACCGTCTGAATGATCATTAAAATAGGTATCTTCTACTCCAACCAATCCCACTTCATTCAACGATTGCTTAATAATATACTCATCTATATTGGACAATCCGCCTAAAAACGAAGTGTAAGGATAACGCCCCATTGCCACAACGTCATGAATGGTAGTTTGCTCTATACTCAAGCGCTCTGTAAGAACAAGTGCCATCGGCATATGCGAATATTGATTCACCTCTTTTGAGTGACACAGCACACTACCTCCTAAAATAGGTTGTAAGCCAGCTAGAGAGCGCAGCAAGGTGGATTTACCACAACCATTTTTACCCAGCATGCATACCAATTCGCCCTCACGCAGCGAAAAACTCAAATCATGCTGAACAATATGCTCACCATAACCGATTGCTAAGTTATTCGTAGAAATAGAGACGTTGGACACGGCGTGAAATGGATGTAAGTACTTCGTAAGGGATTGTACTGAGTTTATCGGCTAATTCTTGGATAGGGAGTTGATCTCCGAACACAATAGCATAATCACCAGGTTGTGCATCAGTACCTGTGACATCAATCATGGCTTGATCCATGCACACATTTCCCACCACAGGGCAACGTTTGCCACGTACCAAAACATCACCTCCATAATTGGAGAAACGGCGGTCAAAACCATCTGCATAACCGATAGGGATGACCGCTATCTGGCGGTCTTCGTTCACGGTTGTATGTCTGCCATAGCCAATTGTACTACCCGCAGGTACGGTCTTGATACTGAGTATCGTAGTTTTCAACGTGCAGACGTTGCGTATATTGGATGTATGGCATCGAGCATCGGATATAGGTAGAAAAGAGAAGCCATACATACCAATGCCCAAGCGACACATGTCATAGTGGTATTCAGGGAAACGCTCAATGCCAGCAGTGTTACATATGTGCAATAATGGGCGATATGGCAATGAGGTGATGAGGCGAGAGGCACAGTCATAAAAATACTGTGCTTGTTCGTGGGTGAAGGCTTCAAACTGTACTTCATCGCTACCTGCAAGGTGAGAGAAGATGCTGGCTACACGTACTGCCTTCTGCCCCTGCAATCGAGCAATCAGTGTCGGCATATCCTCGCAGTAGAATCCCAAACGATGCATGCCCGAATCGATCTTAATATGTACGGGTAAGGATTCCAGACCTTTGGCCTCGGCAGCATGGATAATATCGTCAAGTACCTGGAAGGAGTAAATATTAGGTTGGAGGTTGTTCTCGATGATGAGATCGAGTGCAGCCACCTCTGGGTCCATGATGATGATGGGCAGGGTGATTCCTGCCTTACGAAGTTCTACACCTTCATCAGCCACTGCTACAGCCAAGTAATCCACGAGGTTGGACTGCTGCAATGCTTGACTAACCTCCACACTACCAGCACCATAAGCAAAAGCCTTGACCATGCACGTGAGACGGGTGGTGGGTGGCATCAGCGAATGAAAATAACGTACATTATCCACCAAAGCAGAGAGATTAACCTCAAGAATCGTCTCGTGAGTTTGATGAAGAATACGTTGGGTAATGGTCTCTTCGTCGTAACCAAGCGCACGCATGACAGCAGCGCATGTACGTATGTTTTGATGTGTAGGATCTTCGATGATCGTGGAGCAATCCGCAAATAGTTGCATCTTCTCAGCTCGTTTGGCTTCGAGCGAAGGAAAGTTCTCGCCATGCTCCGTGCCAATGTATGTAATGACACCTATCGTAGGGCGGATAATAGGTTGCAAACGTGTCATCTCACCCACCTCGGAAATACCTGCTTCAAAGATGGCTAATTCGGTCTGTTCGCTGAGTTGCCATACCGACAGCGGTACGCCAATCTGCGAGTTGTAGGATTTAGGCGAACGGGTGATGCGATAGTCGTCTTTAAGCAATTGGTAGAGCCATTCCTTGACTACAGTTTTACCGTTGGAGCCCGTGATCCCGATTACTGGTCCGTGGTAGAGCGAACGCTTATAAGCGGCTAATTGCTGCAAAGCAGCAAGAGGGGAGTCGACAATAAGGAAAAGCGTCCCCACTGATTCCCCCTCATGGGAGATAAGGAGTCCGGATTCCGGGGTCTGGGATCCTACCACAAAAGTGCGAACGCCACGCTCAATAAGCTGCGGTATGTATTTTGCCCCATCATTTCTGTCGGTCTTCAAGGCAAAGAAGAGAGTCGACTCTGGTTCAGTGCCGAGTTGACGACTATCCGTCAGCAAGTGGCGAATATCTATATTCTGCAAGTTGTCAGTATTGCCGACAACTTGCAGAGGATGAATAGCTTGTATGATATCTCGTACTAGCATCCTTCAAACTGTTGGAGGAAGCGAACATCGTTCTCTGAGAAGAGACGGAGGTCTTTGACGCGGTATTTGAGGTTGGTGATTCGCTCTACACCCAAACCGAAGGCATAGCCCGTATATACCTTAGAATCAATGCCACAAGACTCCAATACGTTAGGATCCACCATACCGCAACCGAGAATCTCTACCCAACCTGTGCCTTTGCAGAACGAACAACCCTTGCCACCGCAGAGGTCACAAGAAATATCCATCTCAGCCGAAGGCTCGGTAAATGGGAAGTAACTTGGGCGGAGACGAATCTGTGTCTCTGGGCCAAACATCTCTTTGGCGAAGTAAAGCAACACCTCGCGCAAATCAGCAAAGCTGACGTTCTTATGAATATACAATCCCTCTACCTGATGGAAGAAGCAGTGTGCACGAGCCGAAATAGCTTCGTTGCGGTACACACGACCTGGGCACAACACACGGATAGGAGGCTCTTGGCTGAGCATGGTGCGTGTCTGTACGCTGGAGGTGTGGGAGCGAAGCAGGATGTCAGATGGCTTTTGCACGCCAATCTCCTTCTCAATGAAGAACGTGTCTTGCATGTCGCGAGCAGGGTGCTCTGGTGCGAAGTTAAGCAACGAGTAAACGTGGTTATCGTCCTCTACCTCAGGGCCTTCCGCTACGGTAAAGCCCACGCGAGCGAAGATGTCGATGATCTGCTCACGCACAAGCGAAAGTGGGTGACGTGTACCCAATGCAATAGGGTCAGGTGTACGTGTAAGGTCGAGTTCCTCGGCTGCTGCTTTAGCACCATTGGCTTCTACTGCCTCGCGCAACTCGTTGATACGTGCCTCATAAGCCTGACGCAATGCATTGAGAGCTTGACCAATCTCACGTTTTTCCTCTTTAGGCACTTCACGAAACTCGTTAAAGAGTTCGGTAACCAAACCTTTCTTACTGAGGTATTTGATACGCAGTGCCTCTAATTGATCTGCGTTAGTTGCCTGCAAACCAGCCACTTGAGCGAGCAGGTCTTGTATTTTTTCTTTGATAGCCATAATCTGTTTTTCGATGTGGTGGTGCACAATCCACCAATTAACCTGCAAAGGTACAACAATTTTTGCATATTTGCAAATGTTTGAAATAATTTGTCGAAAAAATATGACATAACTCCCTCAAATAGTCTAATTGCTATGGTTAACCTTTATTAATCCTTTATAAATCCGCTATCAATTACGTACCATATACGTTAGGATATACATAGGATAATCGGGTTGTTAACCTAAGAATACCCTATCTCCCTCCTATCTTCCTCTTGTCTTTCTCCTACCTTCTGCCTGCATCTTTCTGCTTTCTTTCTCGTTACCACCTCGATACCATTTCGTTACCACTCAATAACCATCCAATACTTTCCCCGTACTTTCCTGCTATTTTTTATATTTTTCCCTCTTTCTCTTGCGCAAATCAAAAAAATGTAGTAATTTTGCAACCGCAAACCCAAAGTTTGCAGACATAGTTATAAAAAGCGTTTATTTGCGTTTGTTTTGGAACTATTGAAATCTGGTAAATTTCCTTCCCCCAAGACAAGAACAGCAATGAATGCTCATTGGTATGTATTCTACCGCGCTGATAGTGCGCGTTGTACATATCAGCGTGGGCGTTATTGTTTATTCTTGGGAAATAGGTTTACCAGAACCTCAATAGTTAAGAATAAGCATAGTAAGGTTCCACGCTTTCTTTATATATTCACGGGTCGTTTGGAACCAATGTCCCAGAAAACAACAAAAATGAAAAAGTTATTCTTATTTCTACTAAGTTTGTTCTTGTGTAGTGTGCCAAAGTTAACTCATGCAACCGAATTGGTACCAGCGATGGTGGCGCAGATGGTAGATGGCACTAAGCAGGTGGTACAATTGGAATACACTACGGTAACAGACTTTAGTGTGTTATGCTGTAAGGGGAGTCTTGCTGTGAGTGTGCCCGAAGCAGATGTGACAGGCATTCGTAGTATTGCTTTTACAATGATAAAGCAAGAAGATATTAATACTTCGTTGGAAGAAGTGTCTTCTTTAGACAATGCCACAACAGACAAAGTGTTGCTCAACGGCATTTTTTATATTCGTGCCACAATGCCTGATGGTAAACAAGTTTGGTACGATGTGTTAGGTAACCTATTAAAATAATCAGCAATATGAAAAAGATGTTTATGGCAGTCATCGCCTTAATGATGACAATCAGTGCTTCTGCGCAGTTTTATATTTATTGTAGTGATGGCAATGTCATCAAGGTGGATAGTATTAGTATGATTGCACCTGAAGAGCAAGAGAAACCAAACCTTTCTGATGGTATAGGTGCGTTCTCTGTCTCAGCAGACAAGCAAGTGATATTCTCACCGGGTAATCTGCAATACACCCAATCTACCAATACGTGGTCTTTTGCAAGTGCTCAATACGAAATAATAGGTACGGATAATGTAATAGGTGGTAGCGCGTCCTCTGATCAGTTTGGCGATTGCACGGCAGGTACAGCTTTGGCAGATAAGATAGATTTGTTCGGTTGGAGTACGAGTACTACTAATTTTGGTGTAAGTACTTCTGCGTCAGATAATAATTATAGTGGTTCTTTTGTAGATTGGGGTACAAACAATATAGGTAATGATGCTCCTAATACATGGCGTACATTGAGTTATGACGAGTGGAATTATTTAAGATATACTCGTGCTAATGCTAATAATTTATTGGGTATAGCCCAAGTTAATGGTGTAAATGGTTTGGTATTATTGCCTGATAATTGGCTATGCCCAAATGATATAACCTTTAAGTCGGGTGTCCATAGTGAATGGAGTTTAGAAGCATACCATCAGTATCAAACTTTTACGGCTGATCAGTGGTCAAAACTAGAATCCGCAGGTGCAGTCTTCCTTCCTGCCTCAGGCGGTCGTAACATTTCCAGTATATATTATGTGCAATACTGCGGCAACTATTGGTCTGCCAATGAGAACAATAGTCGCTACGCATATTGTCTCTACTTCTACTCGGACGAAGCGAACATACACTACGGCTATCGCTTCCTCGGACATAGTGTCCGTCTTGTCAAGGATTTATAATAAGCATAATACAATATCTTTCCCTCTCCTTGCAAATCAATTTATTTGCTGGGAGAGTTGTTTTCATAACTTTGGCACGGAATTTGATATGGTTAGGGCAGGGCATACGAAGGGCTCTGCCCTAATAACATAAATAGCCATTAAACCTAAACCTTAATTTTAACCCTTCACTAACCAAAACTATTAACCATTAAACCAAACCTAAACTATGACAACAGGAACAAAGATGCTACTCGCTCTCTTAGGAGGAGCAGTAGTCGGAGCTACAGCCGCCTTGATGCTTGCTCCAAAGAGCGGCAGAGAACTGCGCGCTGAGATCGCGGCCATCGCTCGCGAGAAGTACAAAAACATGAACATGGATGAGATCTCTCATCTCGTGGACAAAGTGATGAAACGCATCAAGAACGGTCTATGCAACTGCCAATGCAAAGCCGATCTCGAAGCCGCAGTAGAAGATGCTGCAAAAAAATAACTCCCAGCCTCTAACCTTTAACCTCTAACCTAAAAACTATGAATCCCACTCTCTACAATCAATTACTATCTGATACTCAGGCATATCTGAAATCGCAATACCAACTGCTGCAAGTGCGCAGCATTGAGCAAACGAGCCAGTTGTTGGGGCTTATTATTACGCTGTTCGCTATCACAGCAATTGTGGTCGTTGGACTTATTTTCTTGGCTATCGCTTTGGCTGCATGGCTCGAACAATGGCTGCCTATGTGGGCATCCTACCTCATCATCGCAGGGGCTATGTTGCTGATTGCGTTAGGGGTGTTGTGGGGTAGAAGACAGTGGTTTGTTCGCCCGATAGAGAAGCACCTCGGCGAAGTCGTATTGGATAATCCGCAACCGCTAAAGAAACAAAAGCAATCGCTTGAGAACCAATCCTCTATGCAACGCGAGTTGCTGGAGCGTGATGTGGCAGAAATCCGCCGCGATTGGGCACAAGTGCAACAGATATGGCGAATGATTCGTGGATTGCTGATAGGTGGAAATGATAGCGATGCTAGGTAAATAGCATCGCAATCATTCAGTGAGAATCCAATGATATTCCGATGCAAATAGGTGGCAGATAAGGGGCAAATCAAAGGTAAATATTAGCAACTATGAGAAGGATATGCGCAAAACATGTCCTTCTTTTTGTACTGTATAACATGTATTTAAACGTAAATTTGAAAGGTGCAGGTGATAAAAAGGGAATTAAAAAATAATTAACAATTATTTATTTGCACAAATCAAAAAAAAGTAGTACCTTTGTAGCATAAAATAAAGTCACCATGAATAAGCATTTATTCTTTGCTATCCTGTTAGTAGCAGTCGGTCACAGCGCTGTTATTGCACAAGTAAAACTAGGTATTGAAGTACTACGTGAACGCAATTTTGATGTTCTACAAGGCAAACGAGTGGGACTATGTACTAACCCGACTGGTGTGGATCGAAATTTGGTTTCAACAATTGATATTCTTTGGGAGGCAGACAATGTGAATCTCGTGGCATTGTATGGTCCGGAACATGGTGTGCGTGGTAATATCTACGCTGGTGATCATGTGGATAACGAAGTGGATGCACGTACAGGACTAAAAATGTACTCACTATATGGTAAGACATCTAAGCCAACCCAGGAGATGATGGCAGATATAGATGTGATGGTATATGATATTCAAGATATCGGATGCCGCAGTTATACCTATATTTCCACTATGGGAAATTTGATGGAGGCATGTCAAATGTACGACAAAGAGTTGGTCATACTAGACAGACCTAATCCATTGGGAGGCAATAAGATAGAGGGTTGCTTGGTGGAAGATGGATTTGTATCGTTTGTTAGCCGTTTTAAAATACCTTATTTATATGGACAAACTCCTGGCGAGTTGGCTTTGTACCTGAATGCACAAACCGAAAATCCATGTAAATTGACCATAGTAGAGATGCAAGGTTGGAAACGCGAAATGACGTGGGATGAGACTGGACTAGAGTGGATAGTGGCTTCGCCCCACGTACCTCATGGAAGAACGACGATTTATTATCCCGTGACTGGCATCTTCGGCGAATTTTATTATATCAATATTGGCGTAGGTTATACCATGCCATTTGAGGTAATGGGTGCGCCATGGGTAAATGCCGATAGCTTGGCAAGTGCGTTGAATGCGTTGGAATTGCCAGGAGTAGTGTTTAGAGGAATGCATTACAAACCCTACTACAGCGTTTTCAAAGGAGAGAATATCCAAGGAGTACAAGTGCATATCACAGATTATGAGAAGGCCGCACTGAGTGAGATACAATTCTACGTAGTACAAGAAATGATGCGCCTATGGCCAGAGAAAGATTGGTTTAAGCTCTGTGACCAAAAACGTTTTGGCATGTTTAACAAAGTATGCGGCACCAACCAAATCAAGGAATTGTTTGGCAAACGCTATCGTTGGGAAGATGCTAAAGCATATTGGGACAAGGATGTGGAAAAGTATCGCGAAGCAAGTAGTAGGTATTACTTGTACGACTAATTAGACTAATAAGATCTATTAGCCCTATAAGCATTATGAAAAAGTACATCGAACGATTGGCATGGGGAACAGATGCTGGTTTCTATCGCATGATTCCCGAAGAAGTGCTCCACCCTGCTACCGAAGCAGAGGTGCAAGCCCTATTGGCACGTGCGCATGAAGAAGGTAAACACATTACCTTCCGAGCTGCTGGTACCAGTCTGAGTGGACAAGCTATTAGTGATAGTCTGTTGGTGGTTTGTGGAAAAAAATGGGAGCAATACACTGTACGGGAAGATGGCAAGAGTATCACCTTGCAGCCAGGAATCGTAGGTCAACGTGTGAATGAGATACTGAAGCCCTATGGTCGTTACTTCACTCCTGACCCTGCGAGTTTGAAGTCGGCCATGGTAGGTGGTATTGTGATGAATAATGCCTCAGGTATGTGTTGCGGTACGCATGCTAATAGTTATCGAGCACTCCAATCGGTAAGAATCATTCTGCCAGATGGTACAATCTTGGATACCGGCGACAAAGAGAGTCGTGCTCAATTCTTGATGACTCATAGCAAGTTTGTTCGTAAGATAGATGACCTACGTATTCGGACGCAGCAAAATAAGGTGTTATGCGACTTGATTCGCAAGAAATACGCCATCAAGAATGTCACGGGATTGACTATTCTTCCCTTTGTAGAATATACCGATCCATTCGATATTATTGCTCATTTGATGGTCGGAAGCGAAGGTACATTGGCCTTCCTATCCTCCATTACGATGACTACAGGCGAGATACAACCTTATAGCGCTTCTGCATTACTACTCTTTCCTACCACGAAGTTAGCATGCGAAGCCATTACCGAGATGAAGCACACTGGATTATTATCCGCAGCGGAGTTCTTTGACCGCAAAGCGATGCGCACCGTAGAAAAGGATTTTCCTGAATTACAAGGACTTTCGGAGGACGCTAGTGCAGTATTGATTCGCACCGATGCATTGACAGAGCAAGAACTGGTAAAGAAAAACAAAACATTGCAAGATCTCCTGCGATATTATCACCTCTGCCAACCAGCAGCCTTCACGTCTGACCCTACATTGACGGGTAAATATTGGGCAATGCGTAGCGGTATTTTCCCTGCGGTAGGTGGCACACGCGAAATTGGCACTACATGTTTGATAGAGGATATTGCCTTCCCAATTGAGCACTTGGCACAAGCCACATTGGATTTGCAACAGCTCTTCATTGAACATAATTACCCAGAGGCCGTGATTTACGGTCATGCATTGGAGGGCAATTATCACTTTATATTGAATCAACGATTCGACTCTCCACAGGCGATTGCACAATACGATGGTATGATGCGTGCAGTGGTGGACTTGGTTGTGGATAAATACCATGGTAGTTTAAAAGCAGAGCACGGAACGGGTCGCAACATGGCGCCATTTGTACGTCGTGAGTGGGGTTATGACGCATATGATTTGATGAAAGAGGTGAAGCAACTCTTTGATCCAGAGAACATTATGAATCCTGGCGTAATATTCAACGAAGATGAGCATTCCTATATTGCGCATATCAAACCTCTGCCAGAAGTGCATGAGATGATTGACCGATGTATCGAATGTGGCTTCTGCGAAGTGAATTGTGTGGCTTGTGGTTTTGCCTTGTCCAGTCGTCAGCGTATTATTGTGCAACGTGAGTTGTCTCGTTTGAAAGAAGTGATAAAGCGAGAAGGCGATGAGACGAAAAGGCGAGAGGCAAAGAAGTTACTCCGCAGTTTGGAGAAAGACTTCCGCAAGATCGGTCGTGACCTGTGTGCGGGTGATGGATTATGCTCCACCTCCTGCCCCATCAAGATCAATGTGGGTGATTATATCCACTTGGTGCGCGAAAAGGACATGCGTGGAGCTGGCAAAAAAATAGGTTATTGGGCCGGCAAAAACCTTGCAGGTATTGGCACTGCGCTGACTGGAATATTGGAGGTGGCGAATGTGGCACATAACATATTAGGCGACAAGGCGACAAGGCTATTGGGCAAGGCAATATACTATGGCTCAGGCGGTTTGGTACCACTATGGACCCCCTCCTTGCCTCGTCCTGTGCGCAAGAAAGAGAAGAAGACAGCCATTGAATATGGATTAGTAAACGGTTTGAAGGGTCTTCAAGATAAGCGTGTGGTATATTTCCCCTCATGTTTAAATCAACGTTTGGGTTCGGGTGACAAGCCACTAATCAACGATATGACCGAACTGCTAAACAAAGCAGGATTTGAAGTGATTTTTCCCGAGAAGATGGAGACGCTGTGTTGTGGTACGATTTGGGAGAGCAAAGGCATGCCAGACGAGGCACAACGTAAGGCGGCAGAATTGGAATTAGCGCTGCTAAAAGCGAGTGATAATGGTCGCTGGCCTATATTGTGCGACCAAAGTCCATGTTTACACCGTATGCGTCATACGATGCAACACATGAAATTGTATGAGCCGGCAGAGTTTATTGACAAGTATGTACTTAGTGAACTTGATATCAAGCCATTAGACGCATGTGTAGCAGTACACATCACATGTTCTACCCGTCAAATGGGACTAGCTGATACAATTGTGCGTGTAGCAAGAGCATGTGCAAAGAATGTGTTGGTGCCAGAGGAGATAGGCTGTTGTGCATTTGCAGGGGACAAAGGTTTTACCGATCCAGAATTGAACGAATGGGCATTGCGGAAGTTGAAGCCACAAGTAGAAAAAGCAGGTGCAACTATGGGGGTAAGTAACTCGCGCACATGTGAAATAGGTTTGAGCACACACTCTGGGATAGACTATTGCAGTATTGCACACTTGGTAAATATGTGCGCAAAGCGAAAGTCGTCCGCCAAAAGCTGTTAGAGGTTAGTTGTTAAACATCTTCGCTTTTACAAGTTAGATATGGAAATAGAAAGAAAATATTTGGTAAAAGATGATAGTTACAAGCAACTTGCAGTGAGCCATCATCATATTCGTCAAGGGTATATATCGCGTGAAAAGACGGCTACTGTACGTATTCGTATTACAGATCATCAAGCATTTCTAACCATAAAAGGCAAGCCAGCCGCAGGACATTTCGCTCGCTATGAATGGGAGAAAGAGATAGATGTGAAAGAGGCCGAGGAACTAATGCTATTGTGTCAAGGTACGTTGATTGACAAGACTAGGTGGATAGTGCCAGCAGAAACATGTGACAGTTTACTGTCGATAGGTAGCAAGCTACAACTAAAGTGGGAAGTGGATGAGTTTCACGGCAAGCACGAGGGACTGGTAGTGGCAGAGATTGAGCTGGAAAGTGAAGATCAATCGTTCGAAAAGCCAGATTTCATCGGCGATGAAGTGACAGAAGACCCTCGCTATTATAATGCGAATATGTAGTTTTGGTTTAGTGTTTAGAGTTTAGGGGTTAGGAATTCGTGACTAATTTAAAGGCCGCGCCAAGAGATTGAGCGATGGCACCATCAGTATCTTCTCTATCGCCAATCACGAGGCATTGTTCGGCAGTCACGTTCATCTTTTCAAGCACTTTGCTCAGCACTTCTGGTGCAGGTTTCAGTCCGCCCAACTCTGGGGCAGAGACTACCCAATCAAATAAATTTTCGT
Source organism: Paludibacteraceae bacterium (assembly GCA_045612525.1). Lineage (GTDB taxonomy): Bacteria > Bacteroidota > Bacteroidia > Bacteroidales > Paludibacteraceae > Colicola. Next base: position 24,780 of record JAZKZF010000003.1, read on the forward strand.
TGATATTCAATGCATGCAGTTTCTCATGCGTGTGTCCGTAGTCTGATAAGACGACCAAATTGATTCCTTGTTTTTTGCAGTCTGCGATCAAAGGTGCAAGCCATTCTACTGGTTTATAGTATTTTTGTATCACCCTGACCATCAATGGCATGTAGCGATTGAAGTACCATGTTCGTACATTTTCTGTACCTGCGTTGCAATGGGTAGCCATTGTTTGGAAATAGGTTTGATAGAATGCGTTTTCATCTCCGAAGTATTGTCCTCGGAGTTGCTTGCGTGTTTTGCGCTCAGCTAGCATTAAGTGCCAATCACGTGGTGCAGAGCATAACATATGCCACACCATACGCGGTTTTGCGTAGAGCGTTCCATCCAGATCAAATACTATCAGTTTATGATTTAGCATTCCCATTTTTGATTTGCGATGCAAAGGTACAACAAAATTTGCAATTTTCCAAATTTACGGTATCGTATTTATGTAAAATAAAGATCGATCAATTTAGTCGTAGCAGCTGCTGCGACTAAAATTGGGATATTTTTTATCATTCTATTGAATTGTTCAAGAGGAAAAAGAAAAACGGTAATTAGCTAGGAAGGTACGAGGAAAGTACGGGATAGTAATTGTATAGTAATGTAATGGTTAGGTGAATCACTAACTAATCACTAAGTAATCACTAACTAATCACTAAGAGTTGAATTGATCAATAGCCTAGCATGAAAGATGCTAGTAAAGATGGATATACCTATAGAAAAAGATATACTAATATTGGGAAAAAGGTGCACTTATTTAATAAAACGCATGCGCGCGCGAAGAAAATTTGCATAATTCATTTGTTTATATTAATTTTGCAGCCGTTTTTGGGTTTTTATGCGGTAAAATGCTTATAAAAATCTTAAAAATATGAATATTTAACAATGAAATATTAAAAAACAACATAATTATGACAAAAATTTACTTGAAACAATTTTTCTTAAGTAGTTTAGTTTTATTATTTGGAATTTCATCCCTATTCGCACAACAAGTTCCCAACCCAAGTTTTGAGGATTGGAGTGGCGAGAAATACAATGATGAAATCCAACCTAAAGACTGGTACGCCAGCAATGTGACCCAAGCTGGTTTCAAATTCAATTTGGCGCACCGCGAGGCAGGTCACACAGGTAGTTACTCCATGATGGTTCAAGACACCGAAGTAGGAGCAATGGGTATTACCGAGGTTTCACCAGGTTACTTCTCATTGGGTAAACCATGGACACACCTGCCAAGTATCACAGAAATCAACAAAGCTACCGCTGGTACGTCTGGCGGAATCAACTTCAAATACCGTCCAGATAGTATGTCAGTATGGATTAAACGTACTGGTAATAACACGGATAAAGAAGATTTCTATCTTCTCTACTATGCATGGTCTGGCACAGCCAAAGGTAGCAAGTACAAAGGTAAGAATGGTAGCTGTACAAGTATCTCTCAAACCAATGAAGAGAGTGATATTCGTATCGCACTGAACGCAAACGAATGTGGTACCGACCAAAAAGCCAATCAGATTGCTGAAGGTATGTGGCGTGAACGCAAAACCTATGGCAACTGGACCAATATCAAAGTGCCTATCTACTATTTTAACAATGATGTTCCTACAATGATGAATATCATCTTCTCAGCAAGTAACTACCCTAACTACCGTGCTAACGACGGATTGTACGAAGGTAATGCATTGTATGTGGATGATGTAGAATTGATTTATTCATCAAAAATTCATAAGTTGTATATTGGCGGAAAAGAATGGAAAGGCTTTAACCCCAACACAACAGAGGAGCAAGTATATTCGCTGGGTAAAAGTGCCAGCAGTATTCCAGAGATAAAAGCATATCGTGGTGCTGGTCAGATTAGCAATGCAAGAGGCGAAACAGTCACTTTCTCTGGTCGTGAATTGAGTGGTAGTGAGATTAGCATTAGCAATGGTACGATTGATGGTAATGCGACTACTATCACCGTGAAAGCAGAGGATGGCAAGAGCACAATGACGTATAAGATTAAGTTTGTGCGCCAAGCAAGCACGAATGCGAAGTTGGCAAGTATCTTGGTTAACGGTCAAGCAATCAGCGACTTCCAACCAGCATTAACATCATATAACGTGCAATTGCCATATGGTACGACCGATGCACCTATCGTGAGCGTAGAGAAACAAGAGGATGAGCAAATGGTTGAAATCATCCAGGCGACTAGCCCAACAGGTAGCGCAAAAATCAACGTAACAGCAGCAGATGGTAAGACAAAACAAAGCTATACTGTAAACTTCAGTGTCGCATTGCTTTCAGACAACACCTTGAAGGATATCAAGATTAATGGCGAGAGTTTGGCAGGTTTCACTCCTAATCAAACGACTTATCGCGTATCGTTGCCAACTTCTACAACAACGATGCCAACAGTAGAGGCAGTATCTGCATATCCAGCTGGTGCACAAACAATTACATATATTGCTCCAAGTGTAATAGATGGCGGAGTATATCAAATCAATGTATCAACACCAGGTAATCCAACACCGAAGACCTATAAACTGACCTTCAAGTTGGAGGCATCGTCCTATTCGATGTTGAAAGACTTGCAAATGGGCGATCACTGGATTAGCAACTTCAAGCCAGAGAATTTGACCTACTACGTAAATCTGCCAGTAGGTACGACCGAATTGCCAGAAGTGACCTATGTTAAGGGCGAATCTACGCAAACTGTGGAAATAACAGAGGGAGGATTAAACGGCATTACTCGCGTGAAAGTGACTGCGGGCAATGGCATCAATACTACAGAGTATAAGATTGATGTGACAACTGCTTTGTCAGAAATTTCGACGCTGAATATGATTTATATTGGTGGTGAGCCATTAGCAGATTTCGCAGCAGATGTAACAAACTATAGTTATTCGCTACCTATTGGTACTGCAGAATTACCCGAGATCACAGTAGATCAAGGTGATGAGTATCAAACGGTTAGTATTATTAAGGGTGGATTAAATGGAACAACACGTATCACCGTAACTGCTCAAAATGGTGTTAGTACGATTTATAATATTGCATTTAGCGTCGTTCAAGCAACGAATGCTTCGTTAAAGATGATTTACGTGGACGGCAAGCCACTGGAAGGTTTTGATCCTGAGATATTGGAATATAACTGTCCACTGCCACAAGGAACCACCGAATTACCAGTTATCACCTATGAGCAAGGTGATGATTATCAAACCGTAACCGTGCGTTCTGGTGGAATAAACGGTGATTATAAGATTACCGTGCGACCTCCATCAGGAGCTAGCAAGACGTATGTGCTCCATTTCTCTGTAGCTACATCAGATAATATTAGTCTTGATATGATTTATTTGGACGGCAAGGAGTTAGATGGATTTGATCCAAATCAATTGGAGTATGTAGATACGCTGCCAATGGGGGTAAATACTATTCCTACAGTGACTTGGACTAAAGGTGATGAATCGCAAAAGATTTTGGCTTTGCTTAGCAACAATGTACAGACCATTACAGTGACCGCAGAGAGCGGCAGAAGCCAAACATATAGTATCACGTTTGTGATCCAACGCTCTCAAAGTGCCTTTTTGAAGATGATATATTTGGATGGTGATAGTTTGGATAGCTTTGATCCTCAAGTCTTTGAGTACCGCCATACGATAGGTGCTCAATGTCCAATCATCACAGTAGATAAAGAAGAGGGGCAACAAGTGACGATTGCAACACCATATGCAGCTGGTCGAGCACAGATTAGCGTGAAACCATATGGTGCAGAAGGAAACGTATATATCATTGATTTTGAAAGTGCTCAAACCGAGAATCAAGCCCTGCTACGACAAATATATATTGACGGTGTAGCACTGGAAGGCTTTGATGCGAACAAATTCGAATATACCGTAAACTATCAAGGCGCATTCCCCGTAGTAAGTTGCGACACCTTAGACGGACAAGAGATTACCACATTCCGCAATGGCAACAGGGTAACAATTTATGTAGTGAAAGGTTCGGATAAGGCTCAATACCAATTGGAGTGTAGTACGCAACTCTCTAATGATTGTTCGTTGGCAGCAATTTTGATTGATGGTGTAGAGTTGGCAACGTATGTGCCTACAATGAAGCATTATACCATACCTATTGCTGCGGGGGGTGCATTGCCTACGGTACAATACCGTAAGCACTCGGAACAACAAACCGTGCACGCAGGTATGACCAACGCAACAACTTATAAGATGTTGGTATTCGCAGCCAATGGCGATTCTACTTCATATACATTGCATTTTGAGAAGGCGAAATATAGTGATGCTACCCTATTGAATTTGAGCATAGAAGGACATTCTATTGATTTTGATCCAAGTACATTCGAGTACAATCTGAATCTTGCAGAAGACGAAGAATTGCCTGCTTTACACATTGTAGCACGAGATGGACAACACACCTCTACATACCATGTGAATAAAAACGAGCAGAATGTGCTAGTTGTAGCGGAAAACGGTAACTCAAACACTTATCGCATTACTTATACACGTACAATCTTTACTGATGCATATTTGAGAGATATTCTATTGGACGGCGTTTCGTTGGCTGATTTCCGTAGCGACTCAATGCATTATATAGATACGTTGCCATGGCGTACACGCACAGTGCCATGTGTACAACCAATTGGAACTGATAATCAAACGATTACCACATACCATAGCGCAATCAATGGTACGACTCGCATCCATGTGCTATCCGCAGATGGAATGATGAGCAATGAATATACAATCCATTTCCCAGTACGCAAATCTAGCAATTTGGCATTGGAGTATATCGAGTTGGATGATAGTAGATTCTCGTTTACATATCATCCTGATACAACCGATTACACGATTTATATGCCATATCAGGAAACAGATGTGCCTTTGGTACTCTATGCAGCAGCCGAAGTAGAACAACATATTCGCTACATCTCTCGTCCTGCAGGTCAAACAAGCCAATTGATGGTTACAGCTGAAGATGGTAGTGAACGTACATATAATTTGACATTCTTGCCTACTCTTTCGGAGGAAGCCAATGTATTGCAAGCTCTTAAGATTAAAGAGACAGGGGAAACACTTGATCCAAATACATTTGATCATACTGTAGCAATGCCTTATGGCAGCAAGCAGTTGACCGTGGAATATACTAAATCTTTTGCTGAGCAAACAGTGATGGTACAACCTGGTGGAGTGAATAGACCAACAACCCTTACCGTAAAATCAAATCGCAAAAACGAGGCGAATATCGTTTATACGATTACTCCGGAGTTGGACACACAAAATCCAGCAGTGTTGAAAGACATTACAATAGATGGCGTTTCTATTGACGGATTCGATCCTAACCGATTCACTTACATTGTCAATGTAACAAAAACTCCAAGTATCAATTATGTAATTACGCCAGGCGTGACCGTCAATGCCACCCAAACTATCAAACATTGGCAGGCCACAATCACCAATCAAGGATATACCAATACCTACCATATTTGGTTCCACTTCCCTGAGGATAAAGTTCCTAACACAGAATTCACAGAATGGACCAACTGTTTGGTATATACAGACGCTATAAAACCTGCAGGATGGAATACAATTGCAGATGCATTGGGTGAGCATGGAGGTTTCGGAACATTCAAACCAGATGGAATGGTCAAGAAATCAGGTAATGATGCGGTACAACTTACTACTCCTTATAGCACACCTGGTGGTGGTAATATACCTGGTTTTATCACATTAGGATATGTAAGTGGTAATTGGGGTGTGGCAGGAAGTAGCTCGTTTAACATCATAGGCGGTATTTCGTTCCATAATACACCAGACCAAATGGCTGTTAAGTACTATAATAGCAAAGTGAAAAATAACAGTCTTATCCAATATAGTCTCACAGGTATGAATGGAGTTAAAACCTTAGAGTGGAAAGACTCCGAAACAGGTTCAAACTATAAAGAAGTAGTATATGACCTTAGCGAAGCAAACAAGGGAGCAGGTGATCCTACATTACTTAATCTTACCTTATGCTCATTCGACGGCCCACACGGCACAACCAACACATCACTCAACACGCTCGCAGAGATGTATGTAGATTATATTCGTTTTACCTACAATAGTGCCCTTAAAAACATCAAAGTGAATGGTGAGTTAGCACAACGTAGTGGTAATTCATTTACTTACACTTTATCTGAAGCTGCAAATACAATGATTCCTTCATTGGAGTTTATTGGAGAAGTGAGCGATCAAGCACAAAAAGTAGTATGGAGTGAAGAAGTAGTTGGTACATTATATGCGGAGCGTACAGCCACAATTACTAACTATGCAGAAGATGGCACTTCGTCAGCATACACACTGACAGTTCAACGTCCACTTGAATCCAACAACCGATTGAAAGATTTGTTGATTGATGGAAAAACAATCACTGGTTTTGATGAGTTGACCAACACATATGAGTATCATATACCATCATCACGTAGCACTCTACCTGATATTCAACCAGTACCAACTAATCATTTGCAAAATGTAATCGTCAAATATGCGGATTCTACCTATACTGTATCTATCAAGCCAGAGAAAGGTGCAACTCGTAGTTACAAAATACGCATTATCACAGATTTGTCGAATGATACACAATTGAATTCTATTGTTGCGGATGGTATCTCATACGTTCCAGAGCAAACAGAATACACGGTTGTTGCAGAGAAATTACCTACCATTACCTTTGTTAAAAAGATGGATGGTCAGACAGTCGATCTCAACAATGGTATTTTGACAGTAACTGCAGAAGATGGAACACAAGCCACCTACTCTATTGTATTGGAAAAACCAGTGGTAACTACTAGTGGTGAATTAGCTGCCATTGAAATCAATGGTTTGGAACTACAATCGTTCTCTCCTTCGCAATATGAATATACCCTTCCACAACCAGAACGAGTTGCGTTCAAACGTGTTGCAGAAAGCGATTCGGTAGTATTTGTTCAAACTAGCACGTATATGGAATGGCTAGTTATAGGTGATGAGCAACATACTTATCGCATTACCTATCCTAGTGAATTATCAAATGACGCCACATTGCATGCAATCCGTATCAACAACGCACTACTTGAAGGATTCAATGCGCAGATTACAGATTATACCTATGCTACAGACTCAACAACGCACCTTTTAGTAACTTCGCCAAATACAGCAAGTATGTCTGTGGAGCATAGTATGGAAAATGACACATTGAATTACACCTACACTGTTGTAGCAGAAGATGGCACAAACAAGGTATATCACCTACAAATTTTGCCTGACCTTACTAATAATCCATATTTGCAAAGTATTCGTTTAAATAATAAGAGAATTGAAGGTTTCCGTTCCGATAGTTTGACCTATACCATTGTCTTGCCAGCTGCTGAATATAAGGTAGCAGAACCAACCCTTCCAAGCCTTCGATATACTACCTCTAATCCACGTCAGCAAGTGGTTGTAGAATATGGAAATCTAGGTGAGACAACCAACTTGATTGTTACATCAGAAGATGGATCACGCACTGCTATTTATCGTTTGCTCATCACAGCAGAAGCAAGTCATAATGCAGAACTGACAGGCATTGCTGTGAATGGAGCCCCTATTGAGCAATTCGAGAACCAACGTCATTATTACTCAGTACAAATCACAGGTGAGGAAGCGGATGTGACATGGGCAACAGAAGATAATTATCAGACTATTACCCAGTCGATGAATGGCAACACACATACACTACACGTTGTGGCACAAGATGGTGTTACTACTAATGATTATGTGATTGAACTTTATCATGAAGCTATCTCCGATAATGCGACATTGAGTAATATCTTGTTGAATGGACAATCATTCGATAATTTTGAACCAGCCATCAATGCGGGACTTGAGTTCTCTGCGATGCAACAACGTTACACCATCAACTTGCCATCAGGTACAGAGTTCTTGCCTGAGATAGCAGCAAACCTGAGTGAGAACGGACAACAGATTGATATCAACATCACTGATTGGCGTGCAAATATCACAGTTACAGCACCCGATGGCATCACAACCAACACTTATGTTCTTACATTTGAAGCGCCTCTATCTAGCAATGCACACCTACAAATGATATACATCAATGGTGATAGTTTGGAGAATTTCTCTCCTGCGCAATATAACTACTTTATTCCACTACCTATTGGACAAGAAGTATTGCCGAATGTATTAGCCATTACTCAAGAAGGAACACAAACATTGCGTGATTCTATTGCAGGATTGCATCACACCATCATTGTTACAGCGGAAGATGGTACAGAATGCCAGTATATGTTGGCGTTCTCCTTGACACAATCTCATGCCGACACCCTTGCTGCTATCTATGAAGATGGTATTTTGATAGATGGTTTCCGTCCTGATTCATTCTACTATTCATATACACTTCCTGTAGGTACACGCTACTTACCAGAGTTAACATGGGATAAGGCCGACCAATGGCAAACTGTTACCGATAACGTATTGATTGATAATACATACGAGCGCACCACACAAATTAATGTCCTAGCCATGTCAGGTAGGAAGAACACCTATACGGTTAGCTACCAAGTGGCAAAATCGGATGTTGACACCCTGCAAATGATTTACATCAAGGGAGATTCATTGCTAGGATTTAACGCACAACAATTAGAGTATCATCTCACTCTCGCTCAGTATGATTCGCTTGCTCCTATCATGGCATATAGTGCGGGTGATATGTATCAACAAATCCAGGATACAATTACAGAGTACATGTTCGATGGCCAACAAATAGGTTGGAAATACACCTGCCATGTTATCGCAGAGAATGCTAATGCCAAAACCTACGTTTTGTATTTCACCTACGCTAAAATACTTTCTAACAATAGCCAACTCGCAAATATTTATGTAGGTGGAGAGGCACTCGCAGGATTCAACCCTGAACAATTCAACTACCTTGTAGAATTAGCAGAAGAGGCATCAACTCCAACTGTATTAGTAGAAAAGGCTGAATATCAACAACAAGTGCAAGTCATACATGGTGATACCACACGTATCATTGTAACAGCAGAAGACACCAGCTATCAGTCTACCTATATGATTATCTTCCAACGTCAACAATCACCTTATTCATATCTTAATGCGATATATATGAATGAGGAGTTGATAGAAGGTTTCCGTGTTGATTCATTTGAATATGATATTGAACTGCCATTTGGCACTATTGAATTACCACTCTTTACTTATGACCTTGGGCATTCCCAACAAACTGTAGATGTGGATACACTCATAGCCGAGATAAACGGAAGAACTCAAACTACCATTCGTTTCTCTGTAACAGCTCCAGATCCAGTATTCTCTTCTGAATATGACATACGAATGATGATTGCACAAAATAATAACAGTCGTCTGCGTCTTTTAACGGTCAAGGGAGATACTATTGCCAATTTCCACAGTGATACACTAAATTACAACCTGATTTATCCTATTGGAACCGACAGCATCGAATTGGCACAATTATCTGATATCGAAGCTCTTGCGGAGGATACTAGTGCAACTGTTAGCATAACACAAAATGGTATTGATTTCATAATACAAGTCACAGCACAAGATGGCAAGACAATCAGTATATATACCATTACCCAATCCATTCTACAAAGCAGTGATGCTTCGCTCCAAATGATTCTTTTGGATAGTGTACCACTATATGGATTTGCAACAGATGTGTTAGAATATACCTATTACATCAATACCACTCAACCACAGGTTGAAGCTATTACTACCGATTCTACTGCAACCATTGAGTATGGTATGTTTACACTTGGCGAACCATTTAATATTTACGTTACAGCTGCAGATGGTACAGAATGCGTTTACACCATCAACTTCCTCGAAACAACAATCAATTCAGCTGCTATACCAACAGCAAATGATGTATTATTCCGACACATTGGCGGGTCAATGGATATCATGTTCGCAACTCTTCGCAAAGGCGTTAGTGTAGCAGTATATGATCAACAGGGGCATCGCCTCTTCTACAAATCTTTACCAGAGTCAGATCAAAACGATGCTACAATTTTCGTTAATTCAGAAGGTATTGAAGAGCTAATAGATGTCCGAACGCCATTGGTAACTTACACCTTACCTGCTATTAATCAATGCTATTTCTACGTATTTTTCGAGAATGAGAGTCGCAAAATTGCATCTGGTAAATTTGCATTAAAACAATAATACATGTTTCAACTTCACTCCCCATATCGTCCTACAGGCGACCAACCCGAAGCCATCCGCCAATTGGTGGATGGCATTCGTGCGGGAGCTGAAGCACAAACATTGCTTGGCGTCACTGGTTCAGGAAAGACGTTCACCGTTGCCAACGTCATCACTGAAATTAACCGCCCTACCCTTATTCTAAGTCACAATAAAACACTCGCAGCACAACTTTATAGCGAGATGCGACAATTCTTCCCAAATAATGCGGTGGAGTATTTTGTGTCCTACTACGATTACTATCAACCAGAGGCATACATTCCGTCTACCGACACATATATAGAAAAAGACCTCTCTATCAATGAAGAGATTGATCGACTTCGTCTTAGTGCTATCTCAGCACTGCTTAGTGGAAGAAAAGATGTTATTGTTGTATCTTCAGTTAGTTGCCTATATGGTATTGGCAACCCGCAGGATTTTAGTCAATCCTGTATTTCAGTTTCGACAGGAGAAGTGCGAGATATGAGTAAGTTACTTAGCCTGCTCGTTGATTCACAATACATACGAAACGACAATGAACTCATCCGTGGACGTTTTCGTGTTAAGGGAGATACTCTAGATATAGCACTTGCATATGCTGACTATATTCTCCGTATTGAATTCTATGGCAACGAGATAGATGCCATCATGACTATTGATCCTGCCACTAATCAGGTACTTGAAGAATTTGAGACATATAATATCTATCCCGCCACCATATTTTGTACCAATCCTGATAAACAAGCAAATGCGATTGCTCAAATAAAACTTGATCTTGCCAATCAGATCCAATACTTTCAGGATATCGGTGAACCACTCTATGCTAAGCGTATTGAAGAGCGAGTGAAGTATGACATCGAGATGATCCAAGAACTTGGTTACTGCTCCGGTATTGAGAATTATAGCCGCTACTTTGACGGAAGAGATGCAGGTACTCCCCCTTATTGCTTATTGGACTATTTTCCAAAAGATATGCTCCTTGTCATTGACGAAAGCCATGTTACTGTGCCTCAGATTCATGCTATGTATGGTGGTGACAAAGCTCGCAAAAACAACCTCATCCAATATGGGTTCCGCTTACCTGCTGCGCGTGATAATCGCCCTCTCATGTTCTATGAGTTCGAAGAAAAAACTAGACAAACCATCTATATATCTGCGACTCCCGCAGATTACGAATTAAAGCGATCCAATGGTATATTCGTAGATCAACTTATCCGTCCAACAGGTTTACTAGATCCTGAGATAGAAGTTCGACCATTAGAGCATCAAGTAGATGATCTTATGGAGGAGATAAGAATTCGAGTACATAAAGAGGAGCGAGTACTAGTAACTACCCTTACTAAACGAATGGCTGAAGAGATGGATGAATATCTACGACGATACGGCATACGCTCAGCATATATCCACTCGGACATCGATACCCTAGAACGAATACAAATCATGGAAGATCTACGTAAGGGTATTTACGACGTTTTAGTAGGTGTCAATCTTCTACGAGAAGGCCTAGACCTACCAGAGGTAAGTCTAGTGGCAATTCTTGATGCAGATAAAGAAGGATTCTTGAGGGACCATCGCTCTCTTACACAAACTGCGGGACGTGCAGCACGTCACGTGAATGGCAAAGTAATTATGTATGGTGACAAGATTACTTCATCAATGCAACTCACGATTAATGAGACACGGCGGCGTCGTGAGAAGCAAATCGCATACAACCAGGCGAATGGTATCACTCCTACTGCGCTCAACAAAACTATTGATACTAGCCCACTTATTGCTCTTATGCGCAAAGAACAAGAAGAGAAAAAGCAACTTGAACAAAAAATTCAAGATGCATGGAAATCAGCACCTTGGCAACAATATGATAAGAAAAAACTAGTGCGGGCTTCAGAACAGCAACGCCGTGCTATGTTAGAAGCAGCTAAGAACCTCGACTTTGATACAGCAGCCCGCTTACGTGACGAATGGCTACAAATGGAAGATAAGCTCCAGGCTATGAATTAGTCATAATTTCTCCGTCAATTACAAATACATTTATTTTATACTCATGAAGGTCCATATGGCATGAGTTATTTCTTATGTTTCAGAAAGTTTATATATTCAATATACTGGTAATAGTATAAGATATTATTTATCATCATCACACACAAACAAAGAACCCCGAAGATTACTCTTCGAGGTTCTGAAAATGGCGGCTACCTACTCTCCCACAAACGCAGTACCATCGGCGTTGCTGAGCTTAACGACCCTGTTCGGAATGGGAAGGGGTGGGACCTCAGCGCTATAA
>JAZKZF010000004.1:0-13260 GCA_045612525.1 Paludibacteraceae bacterium
GAGTTGGCGCAAGATCTCCGCTACGGCTTCATGCCAAAGCCAGACTTCGCTATCGTGGAGGCTTGCGAGGTAGTAGAGAAAGGTGACCAAGTAGAGATCGTTCTCACCGCAGGTGTAGGTAACGTACCTACTTTCTGCCGCTTGGCTGATAAGGTGATCGTAGAGCTCAACGAGGCTATGCCTGCTGCTATGCGTGGCATGCACGATATCTACGAGCCAGCTGACCCACCAGTACGTCGCGAGATCCCTGTATATACCGTTGCTGACCGCATCGGTGCAGACTGCGTGACTATCCCTGCTGAGAAATTGGTGGCTGTCGTTAAGACCAACCGTCCTAACGAGGTAGGTGGTTTTACTCCGCTGGATGAGACTACTGCTAAGATTGGTGCCAACGTAGCTTCTTTCCTCGAGAACGAGATGAAAGAGGGCCGTATCCCTGCATCTTTCTTGCCAATCCAATCGGGTGTAGGTAACATCGCTAACGCCGTGCTTTACGCTTTGGGTGACAACAAGAACATCCCTGCTTTTGAGATGTACACCGAGGTGATCCAAGACTCTGTAGTGGAACTCATGAACGCAGGTCGCGTGAAGTTCGCTAGTGGTTGTTCGCTCACTATTGGTTCTGACAAGCTCCAAGAGATCCTTGACAACCTTGATTTCTTCCGTGATAAGATAGTGCTTCGTCCACAAGAGATTAGTAACAACCCAGAGGTAGCTCGTCGTTTGGGTCTCATCACCATCAACACCGCATTGGAGGCAGATATATTCGGTAACATCAACTCTACCCACGTTTGTGGTACGAAGATGATGAACGGTATTGGTGGTTCAGGCGACTTTACTCGCAACGCATATATCAGTATCTATACTACTCCTTCTACTGCTAAGGGTGGTGCTATCTCGGCATTTGCGCCAATGGTTAGCCACCACGACCACAGCGAGCACTCTGTGAAGATCATAATCACTGAGCACGGTATTGCTGACTTGCGTGGTAAGAGCCCAATCCAACGCGCTCACGAGATTATCAACAACTGTGTGGATCCACAATACCGCCCATTGTTGAACGAGTACTTGGAGATTTCTAAGACTGCACATACACCTCACACCTTGAGTTGCGCATTGGCTATGCATGAGGAGTTCCTCAAGTCAGGCGACATGCGTAATACGAAGTGGGAGAATTATAAACGATAAACTCGTTAGTATATAAAAAAGACTGCTTCCAAAAAAGAGGCAGTCTTTTTTATATTATATATATTAATTATTTTACATCTTTAACCAAACGGACACTACATCTGTTGGGGCGGTTTTCATATCCTACTTCATATACTTCATCTGCTGCAAACAGAAGAACATAAGCTCCATAATCTTCAGGGAATGCTGTGCTATTAGCCCAATAGTATCCGTGTGATTGCAGGTTCTCAATTATACAAGCAACAATCTCACCACTCTTTATCCCATTTCGCCAAAAGCCAGCAGCAGGGAGAAATATGGCTCCTGTTCTCTCTAATGCATGCCATTGCTTCCTATCAAAAGTTTGGTATTCTGCATAATCTCCATACGAATTTCCGGGAAGGAAAAACAAGTTATTAGGGCATTCCCAATCGTCTGGCAAAATAATTATGCCATTGACATCACACACCTGAGCCATGGCATATAAATAGTTGGCGTTCGGGCGTCCACAAAAGAGGTATTGCCATTCTTCATGGGTTAATGTACGCCATGTATTAGCGGGATATTTACCAATGGTATTGGCTCCATAATCTATATAGTTGGTATATTCTATATAGCCACATTCGCCTATATTGGCACTTTTGATGGTTGGATTATCAGCTTTTCCCCAAGGAAACATATCAATCACATCTCCCATACTTAATGGATTACTAACCCATCCCTCATTGAACTTATCATACGTAGGATTATTTAGATTTGCTGTGCCAAGATATTCCCATTGGTTATCCGCAAATTGCCATTTATCTTTGCTGATTACATATTGCAAGTTGCCCGGAGAGAATAACACCTGTTTGTCCGCCGACACTGAAAAGACATGTTTGTTGGCAGAAGGATTATTTATAGGGTTGCAACTCATTAGCAAAATCGCAACACAAATATTGAACATGTGAACTATCTTTTTCATTTTCGTTCTTGTTAATAAGATTGACAATTATTTGGTTAGATCTTTGGCTAATCGTACCGCTATTCCAGTCGCAGGATCTTGTTGCACCAATTTGATAGTTTTATTTGTAAATTTAATGGCGTAACTATTTTGTTCATCCTCGGCGGATGAAGTCCAATAATATCCGTTCATATATGAAACTTCCACTCGGTATTCTCCAGGAAATCGTTTTGAGGTAGATGGCAAGAATATGGCTCCTTTTTCTAGAAAATCCAGTACTTCTTCTGAATCTAAATAGTTGTAACCCGCATAAAAATCAGGATTAAATCCCGTTGTCAGTTTTATTCCATCCGGATGAATCCAATTGTCGGGGAAGAGTAGCAATCCTCCTATATAGCCATCCACTATGACATATGCTAATAATTTATCGGCATCATATCTATTGAATAGGATATACTCCCATTCTTCTTTTGTTAATGTACGCCATTGTCTGGTGTGATCATTGCCTATTATGTTTTTACCCCATTCTGCAAAAACAGGGAAATCTGTGTAATCTTCTCCAACTAGTGTAGGATTATTGCCTGTTCCCCAGCCAAAGACATCTATCTCGCGTGCAAACATATTTACATCGCTGATATACATATAATTATAGATACTCTCCAGTGGATTTTGATAATCTAGCGACGGACTTGCAAATATCTTAATGCCTAAAACATCCCATGGATTATCAGCCAAGTGCCATTTATTATCTACGCGATTGTACACAAGGTTACTTGGAGCAAAGGTGACTTGATTATCAAACGAGATAGAAAACGCTCCAACCCCTTTTATCTCAGGGGTTTTAGGATTATTGGGTTCACAACTCGTTAAGATAAGCGCAACTATAAACATGAATAAATAATAAGTGTGTTTCATAAGCATTTCTGTTTATTGGTAAATGTTTATAAATTCGCTGCAAAGGTCATTACTTAGGTATATGATAAAATTGGATTAGCGAAGTGTTGCTTGGTAAATCAATGGCGCAATCTCGCTATTGTCATGCCAGCCGGTTAAACGCTCTGCACCTGCACCTATTGCAAAAATAGGTACCGCTGCGGCTGTGTGGTTTTCGCCTACCCAACCAATACCTGCTTTGTGACTTAAAATAGACAATGCTTTAGCCACCAATATATTGATATCTTCGTATAATGTCTTAATCGTACCTTGTTTACGCATCATTTGTTTGTATGCTTGTTGTAATGCATCATCTTCCTCATTATCCAATTCTATCTCTGTATACAAACCCGTATTCTCTGCCAACAAAGTCTTGACTTGCCCCCAAGTGAGTTTCTCCCCTTTTTCTTTATGCAAAGCCGACAATCGAGTTGACAATTGGTCTGAAGAACACTTCTGGTATTGCAACATCTGCAATTCAAACTCATCTGCCTTACCTAAATTAAGTCCTCCCGTTTCATGGTCAGCTGTCACCACAATCAACGTCTCATCAGGGTGCTGTAAATAGAATTGATATGCTACTTGAATGGCTTTGTCCAAATCCATTACCTCGTGGATATTGGTTGCACCATCGTTGCCATGTCCCGAATAATCAATCTTGCCACCCTCTGCCATCATAAAGAATCGGTCGTGCTTAGAGAGGAATTGAATAGCAATATCTACAATCTGTGCTAGCGAAAGATCTCCTTCTTTGCGGTCGATAGCATAAGGCAATGCACCAGCTCCTTTAGTAGGATTAGCCAAGTCATTGGCTGGCACCAACAACATCTTGCTGGCATTTATATTTTGTTTAGCATCATCGTAAGACCCCACAATAGTATATCCATTTTGGCGAGTAAGATCATAGAGGTTAGGGGCCGATGCATCATTTTTGTTGACAGGACTTTGAAAACCGCCACCACCAAAGAATTCAAAACCCGATTGGGAAAGATGGGTACCGATTTTATAATACTCGTAGCGCTTCTCTGCATGTGCGTAGTGCGAGGCAGGAGTAGCATGATCCACAGGTACAGAAGTCATTATACCAATAGCCCAACCTTGTTCTTTAAGTTGAGATGCAACACTATATGCGAATTCGCCATCAGGTGTCTGACCAATCATACCATTATCAGTTTTTTTGCCTGATGCAAGGCACGTACCAGCGGCTGCTGAATCAGTTATTCCATCTGATGCAGAGAAAGTTGCTGCTTGACCAGAGTATGGAAATTGTGTCATGCATAGTGGTATACGACCTATTTTTCCCTGTAAAGCAGCCTGATACATCTCCGCAGCAAGTACCTGATTAGGCCCCATACCATCACCTATGAAATAAAAAACATACTTAGCTTGCGCAAAAGATAGGAGCGCAATAAAAGTAAAAAGCAGCAAAAAAGATAAACGTTTCATGGTATTTTATTTTTTAAGTTATTCTTCCAATAGGTCAGGACGTCGTTCACGTGTATGGCGCAGACTCTCCTCATACAACCACTCTTCTATCTTGGCTTGATGCCCTGAAAGCAAAATCTCTGGAACTTTCCAACCCTTGTATTCTGCTGGGCGAGTATACACTCCAGGTTCGAGAAGACCGTCTTGAAAACTATCGCTCAGCGCACTAGTTTCATCTCCCATCGCACCTGGTAAGAGTCGTACAATGGCATCCGTCATAATAGCAGCAGGCATCTCCCCACCCGTTAAAACATAGTCACCTATAGTATATTCTTTGGTGATGAGGTGGTCACGCACACGTTGGTCAACCCCCTTGTAATGCCCGCAAAGGATAATGATATTCTCTTTGAGAGAGAGTATGTTAGCTTCTTTTTGTGTAAATCGTTCGCCATCTGGAGCTGTGAAAATAATTTCATCATAATGACGCTGACTTGTCAGTTGACTAATAGCCCTATCAATAGGCTCCACTTGTAACACCATTCCTGCTCCAAAACCAAATGCATAGTCATCAATTTTTCGGTGTTTATCCAATGTGAAATCACGAAGATTATGTACATATATCTCCACTAGTCCCTTATCCTTTGCACGTTGTACAATGGAGTGATTTAATGGAGACTCTAGCAATTCTGGACAAGCTGTCAATATATCTATACGCATAACTCTCTAAATTCTAAACATTAAACTAATTCATGGTACGGGGTCATATCCACTTCCACCCCATGGGTTACAACGTAGAATACGTTTTATGCCCAGCCAACCACCTTTGAATATGCCATATTTCATAACTGCTTCCACCATATATTGACTACATGTAGGAGTAAAACGACAACTTGGTGGTGTAAGCGGAGAAATACAATGTCTATAAAAATAGACAGGCAGCAAGAATATATGGCGTAACATTTGTTTCATTATTCCTCCAATGTAGCCAAGCGTTGCAAGGCTTTTTTTATGGCTTTTTCTATCACATGAAAGTCCTGCTTTTGTTTATCTATATAGTTGAATGCCAATTGGTAATACTTATTCTCTTTACACAAAATATGCTTATTGAGTCGATATGCTTCACGCATGAGTCTACGCATATGATTGCGATCAACAGCGTGCTTGAACAAGAATTTTGGTGCCCAAATCAACACTTGAGTAGGCGCATCCGTAATGGGTAGATATGTGATACGTATAGGCCATGCTACGAACTTTTTACCATTTTTGTAAAGTGTATCAATAGCATTATCACTACACAATTTCTCCGATTTTGGAAAAGTCACATTCATACCTTATATTTTTTATTCTTCGTGTTGTTTCTCTAAAAAATCCTTAATTGCAGTTGTAATACTAGGATATTTTGGAGATGGTGCTTTAATATCAACCCGAAGTCCAGCCTCTTCTAGTGCAGCTACAGTGTTGGCACCAAAAGCAGCAATCACAGTATCACCTTGTTCCCAATTAGGGAAATTCTTGCGCAATGCAGCAACACCGGATGGAGTGAAAAGCACAATCATATCATAGTCAAATGGTTTATCCTTTGGCCATTCTGAAGCCACCGTACGGTACATAATGGCTGGTTTGACAACGATATTGTTTTCTGCAAACATATTCAACGTTTCCTCGTTATGCACATCTGACATTACCATAAGGTATTTTTCCTGAGGACGACGATGCATAGCAGGAAGTAAATCTTCAAAACGATTGTTTTCTGCAGCAAACACTTTACGTTTGCGGTATTGAATATACTTTTGTAAATAATTACCAACGGCTTCTGAAATACAATAATAGTGCATTGACTCAGGCACAGAAAAGCGCATTTCTTCTGCCATTCTAAAATAGTGATCAATACCCAAACGCGAATTCACAATAACCGCTGTATAGTCTTCTAAATAAATGTGTTGGTCACGAAATTCGCGTACCCCAATACCTTCAATTTTAATTAATTGGTGAAAGTCACACTGCACACCAAATTCATTCTCCATACCTGAGTATGGATTACGCTCCACTTGTGGACGAGGTTGCGAAATTAAAATCTTTTTTACTTGCTTCATTGTAATATATGTTTAGTCCATAGTACCATTCCTGCAACAGGAATAATTTCTAGACATGTAAAATATAGGAGAATATAGAATATCGATAATATGTTTTTATAGAATAATAAAGTGGATTTTGTTATTACTAACGTAGAAAAAATAAAAATAATTATACCAACCAAAATAAGATGAAGTATTGGATAATCCAAATAAATTAAAAGTAGCAATGTAGGTAATAACAAAACACATACCAAATTACGAACAAGTTCCAATTGCCCTACTCCATTAATAAGTTGGTTTCTAGACAGAAAAATCCATCCTACTCCGAGTAGTAGGATATTACGCACAAAATCAATGAGCGCAACAATGCCTAATGTCTTAGTATATGCTATAAAAGTAAAACTTTCTGAAATATGTAGCAGTAAATAAATTGCTAATGCCAACACTCCTACTCGGAAAATCCACGCTGTGCTCATTGCCAATATATTTTGGGATTGTCCTCCATAAACACGTTCTGAATGACTGAACGAATTGCGCATAGCAATCACTACACTCTCTCTAACTGAGTTGTTGAATGCAACCAAAACAAAAAACAGCAGCAGAATCCAATAAATCCAAGATTCTGAAACAGGTGAAGATATGTGTTCTAAATTATTCAATGATAGTTTAATTATATTGCTGCCAAACGACGTGTATTAGGATCCCATTCTGGACTAGATAAAATAGCATTCAACACCTCTTCTGGCTGTGAAACCACAGTAAACATCTCGCGATGAATAGGACGCATCATCTGCTCTTCAATCATATAATCTATACAAGCAAGTAAACGATCATAGTAACCATCTGTATTTAAAATTACCACAGGAGAATTATGCAGTCCTAATTGTTTCCATGTTAAGCATTCTAATAATTCCTCAAAAGTACCGATACCACCTGGAAGTGCTACCATAGCATCTGCCAAATCACATATTTTGGCTTTGCGTTCATGCATGGTTTGAGTAATAATGGTTTCTGTGCTATTAGGATTATTCCATCCTTGATCCACCATAAATTGAGGAATGATTCCCAGCACCTCTCCCCCTTCAGCCAAAGCACCACGCGCTGTTGCTGCCATCAATCCGATTCCTCCATCACCATATATCAAGCGAATACCATGTTTAGCAAATTCTGCCCCTAAACGTTCAGCTGCATCAATATAGGATGGACGTATTTTATTCGAACTAGCACAATAAACGGCTATAGAATCCAGTTTTTTCATACCATTATTTAAGAATTAAATATCTTTCATTACAAAATCGGCTGCAAAATTACAAAAAAATCCCGACATATTTGGTGTTTTTAGAAATTATTTGTACTTTTGTACCCAAATTTATATATTTTTCGGGAAATATGTCAGTAGAAGTAAGAAAAATCACCACTAAATGTGGCATGTATCGTTTTGTAAAATTTGGTAATGATTTTTACAAAAATTGTGAGAATTTTTGTCCATCACTTATTTTGGATGAATTGAACACTTTTAATCCCAAAAAGAATCCTGCTTTTGATGTATGTGAATATGTTTTATACATGGCATATAGAGACGGAAAAGCTGTGGGACGTATTGCTGGTATCATCAACCATGAAGCAAATAAAAAATGGGGTGTAAAGCATGTTCGATTTGGATGGATAGACTTTATCGATGATTTAGAGGTGAGTAAGGCGTTGCTTGATGCAGTTAGTGCATGGGGCAAGAGCAAAGGCATGGATGGATTAAATGGTCCTGTAGGTTTTACTGACTTTGATCACCAAGGGTTGCTTATTGAGGGATATGATTATTTAGCACCTATGGCTTCGTTGTACAATTATCCATATTATGTGAAGCACATGGAAGCTTATGGGTTGATTAAGGATAATGATTGGATAGAAATGCAAATTTATCCCCCACAAGAATTACCAGAGCGTTTTGGACGTATGGCTAAAATTGTTGAGCAACGTAGCAATGTTCGTGTGGATAAGGTAAAGACTGTTAAGGAGTTGGTTAAAAAATATGGCATAACATATATGGATGTGATTGATATCGCATACCAAAAATTATACAACTTTCAGCCACTTACTGATCGACAAAAACGTCAGTATTGTGAAATGTATTTTCCTTTACTTAACTTCGATTTCGTCACAGTTGTAGTAAATGAAAAGGATGAAGTGGTAGGCGTTGGTGTAGGCATGCCTGATATCTCCAAAGCATTACGAAAATGCAAAGGTAAACTCTTTCCATTTGGTTGGTACCATATATTAAAGGCTTTAAAATCAGATCATTATGATACATTTGATTTCCTGATTATTGCGGTACGTCCAGATTACCAAGATAGAGGATTGAATGCTGTAATTATTGCAGACCAACATCCATACTTCGTCAAACACCAAGTTAAGCAGATTGAAACTACGGCTATTATTGAAACCAACTTTAAGAACCTCAACCATTGGGAGGCGTTTCCACATAAATACCACAAACGTCGCCGTGCGTATATCAAATCTATTTAATGCCCAACAAAACAAACGATATTTTTCGCAAAGCGTATGAGAAAATGTGTGCATACTTGGATGCACACCATATGAATCATACTACCGAACGATTTACAATTTTGCAAACTGTCTGCAATTTGCAAACATTCTCTGTGGAAGAGTTGCGAAATGCTTTGGTGGAAATTAATATCAGTAGAGCTACTATATACAATAATCTCAATCTGTTTGAGCAGGCAGGTATTCTACGCAGACTTGACAAAGAATTTGGAGTGCGAGCAGGGCAATATGAAATAATCCTTCCTCATAGTCCAAGTATCAAGGTCGTTTGTCAGCGCTGTGGACGTATTAGTGATGTAAAAGATTCGACTATTAACCGTATGTTAGCCGATAAGAAATTTACCAATTTTATTCCAGAATACTTCACGCTATATATACATGGATATTGCAAAATATGCAGACGCCAAAAACGAAAACCTTAATTTAACGAATTATGTATTTCATTTTATTCATCACCATTGCCCTCTTGAGTTGGGCAGTTAGCGGACTACTCAATCACCGCTTTAAAAAATATTCCAAAGTTTATCTGCACCTTACAGGTAGAGAAGTGGCAGAGAAGATGTTGCGTGATAATGGTATAACTGACGCGACTGTTACCTGTACACCAGGGCATTTGACCGATCATTATGATCCGCGCAATAAGACCGTCAATCTCTCCGAAGCTGTATACAGCTCTAATAGTGTTGCTGCAGCTGCGGTTGCTGCACACGAATGTGGACACGCTATACAACATGCCTATGAGTATGCACCTCTGAATATGCGTACTGCGCTTGTACCTATTGTCACATTTGCTTCTCGTTGGTTAACATGGATATTACTTGGAGGTATTTTAATGATAGAGACTTTCCCACAATTGCTTCTTGCAGGAGTAATTTTATATGGTTTCACTACGCTATTTGCCTTCATTACATTGCCTGTTGAAATCAATGCTAGCACACGTGCTATGGATTGGTTAGAGCAAGCGGGTATCACGGATACAGAAACTACTCCAATGGCTGCTTCTGCTTTGCGTAGTGCAGCATATACCTATGTTGTTGCAGCACTATCATCGTTGGGCACATTGGTGTATTATGTCTTAATACTTGTTAGTCGTCGCGACTAATCAAAGTCAAGTTGCGAGGAACGCAGGCTCCGTAGCTTAGCTGAATAGAGCGTCAGATTCCGGTTCTGAAGGTCGTGGGTTTGAATCCCACCGGGGTCACATAAACACAGAATCATCTAAGGTTCAAAGGAAAAGATAAGGTGCCAATTGGCACCTTATCCATTTGAAAACACGCTTCTTTATAAAAACGAACCTCTTAATGTTCTATTGAATTTCTATCACTCGAGTTGGTTCTTTGGCTGGAATATTTTCCAACTTAGGAAGGGTAATGTGAAGCACTCCACTACACACTTTAGCAGTAATCGCCTCACGGTTAACGTTCTCGGGCAACAGTAGCGCCTGCTCAAAGCGTGTGTAGTTGAATTCTCGCCGAAGAAATTTGGAGGATTTATCCTCCTCTTTGTTTTCGTGTTTTTTCTCCACGAAGACCACCAATTGGTCTCGGTCGTTTACATGCACACGAAAATCTTCTTTCGTCATGCCAGGAACTGCCATCTCGATCTCGAAGGCCTTGTCCGATTCTTTTACATTGATAGCAGGTGCCGCTGATACAGCTGCACGCATTGGAAACCAATCTTCGTTAAAGAAATCGTTGAAAATACTAGGCAACCAATTTGGGTTTTGCCTTTTGATTGTTGGTAACATAAACAATAAATTTTGATAGTTAGGTTTAGGTTGATGACAACATTCTCTAGTTAGTTTGCTTGTCACTTTGCCTTTGCATAGATGATGTACACAAATTCCGTGCCAAACTTATAACCTTTGATAAAAATAATCGCCAAGCAATAGCCTGGCGATAAATAACAATTATATTAGTGAACTACACGAGTGAATTCTTTGGGAGTGGGAACTTCAAATCGTACCTTCTTTTCCGTCATAGGATGAATAAATTCTAACACACGAGCATGCAAGCAGAGGCGATCAATAGGCGAATATTCATTACCATTACCATATTTGCGGTCACCCACAACAGGATGCCCCATACTCGCCATGTGTACACGTATCTGATTGGTACGTCCTGTCTCTAGATTGAGCTCTACTAACGAATATTCTGCTTTCAAATCAGACTCATCCGTCTGTAATGCGCTTTCCTTTAGCACTTTATAATTTGTAATGGCCAATTGACCACCATTGTCTACAGGCGACGATGATACCAATGCCGTACGACTATCTTCAGTAAGCCATGAAGTGATCTTACCCTCGGTCTTTTCTAATTTTCCCTCCACCAATGCCACATAGGTTCGTCTGGTAACGAGTTGTCGCCAATAAGTACGCATATACTCTTGTAGTTCAGGCGATTTAGCAAATACCAACAAACCACTCGTCTCACGATCAAGGCGATGAACTACGTGCACGGTATTACGATAAGACTGCTTTCGAACATACTCCTTAAGAATTGAGAATACTGTAGTCTCTTTACTATCTGCTTTTACTGGCACCGTGAGCAGTCCATTCTTCTTCTCTACAACAATCAAGGCATCATCTTCATATACAACACGTAACTTAGGATGCCGTAACTCTACATTACCACGTCCTGAAGCAATCAATACAGTATCTCCGCGACGAATCGGAGTATCGTGGCGTGTCTGAATAGCATTGTTAACTGTTACACGGCGTTGACTGAGCAGTTGCTTAATGCTTGCTTTTGCCATACCACCCATCTTTGCTTGCAAAAAATCCATGAGCAAGCCTTCTTGCTCTACACGTAGAATCGTATCTTGTTTATGTCTCATTTGATATGTTGTTTTCTCAATTTAATCCATGCAATACCTGCTCCTGCGTTTACAATCAAAAAGATAGTGAACAGCACGAACGAAAAAGCATTTCCTATCAATGCATATAAAATCATGCCTGCAATAGAATATACCACCCACCATAACCATGCGTCCAGTTTTTTGTATATCAACCAAAAATTTGCAAGTACAGAAGAAGCAATCATCATTCCACTCATCAGTTTTAGTAATAGTTGGTCGCTATGAATTGTTGACTCAAAATGTGTTAGCAATCCACTATCTAATGCCACTATTCCTAACAGAAACAATAAATTAAATCCTTGATTTTTAATGGACAACCAAGTTGGGCAAAATGTTTGTTCATTCTCCTGAGATTGCAACGCTTGTTTGCGCCAACAAATGATGGAGTAAATCATAAATGGTACAAATACTGCCACATACAATACTGTCAAACCCCATTGTTGCAACAATGCAAATTGCCATGATAGGAGCAATGCCATCACGATGCCACCATAGAATCCTGTATAGTTTTGTGGGTTGCGGATGGTTAATACATATCCCACACCTATCACACTAGCTGGTATGCCTACTATAAAAGCAGGGTCATCCCATTGAAGCAAGGTACCTTTTATCGCGGGCGCACACGATTCTATTATATATAATATAAGGAATAGAGCTGAATAAATACCAACCGAAATCAACATCTGACAACCAAACTCCTTCCATAGTTTTGTTTTCATAGAATATTCAATTTATCAAGGTTTGTTGTAAGGTTTTAACAAAAAAGGCGAGCATTTGCTCGCCTTTTTGCTGTCGTATTAGTTACGCTTGCGGTTACCGTAGCGAGACATAAACTTGTCAACGCGACCTGCGGTATCCACGAGTTTAGACTTACCAGTATAGAATGGGTGACTGGTGTTGGAGATCTCCAACTTGATCAATGGATATGTAGTGCCATCAATCTCAATGCTGTCCTTCGTATTAGCTGTAGAGCGACTGAAGAACTGTGTACCATCGGACATATCTTTGAAAACCACTACGCGGTAGTTCTCTGGATGAATTCCTTTT
The DNA here is from genome assembly GCA_045612525.1 of Paludibacteraceae bacterium. GTDB lineage: Bacteria > Bacteroidota > Bacteroidia > Bacteroidales > Paludibacteraceae > Colicola. The sequence goes on from JAZKZF010000004.1 coordinate 13,006, forward strand.
TTCATAATTTGTTTCCTTTCTTTAGCGCTTATTCAGCAACAACGTTCAACTTAATTTCAGCCTTAACCTCGCGGTGAAGTTTAGCGGTAGCAGTAGCCTCGCCCAAAACTTTCACAGCCTCGTCGATAGTGATCACCTTCTTGTCGATCTCGATGCCTTGAGCAGCCAAAGCCTCAGATACTTGAGCAGTAGTGATAGTACCGAAGATCTTGCCATCCTCGTTTGCCTTTGCAGACAATGTGATAACAGTGTTAG
>JAZKZF010000005.1:0-5609 GCA_045612525.1 Paludibacteraceae bacterium
CATTGAAAAAGGTGTCAAGCCTATCATCTACGAACGCGGCAAAGAGGTGGCCGAGCGCAAGAAGGATATCGCTACGCTCAACCGTAACCAAGGACTGAATGCCGAATCCAACTATTGCTTTGGCGAAGGAGGAGCAGGTACTTTCTCCGATGGCAAACTCTTCTCACGTAGCAGGAAACGCGGCAATATGCAACGCGTCATGGAACTCTTCCATCATTTCGGTGGTGACGACCGCCTATTGTATGAAGCCCATGCCCATATCGGTAGCGACAAACTGCCCACCATCATCCGCCGCATGCGCGAGTGCATCCTCGAACATGGTGGCGAGATACATTTCTCCACCTGCGTAGATGAACAACTCTTCCGCTCGCTGATAAACAATACTACACCATCCTACACCACACTACACCACTCTACACGACTCCTTGGCGTCATCCTCGCCATTGGTCACTCCGCCCACGACACCTACCACATGCTGCATGCCAACGGTGTTGCCCTGGCTACAAAAGGTTTCGCTATGGGCGTGCGCGCAGAGCACCCACAGGCGCTGATCAATAAACTGATGTACCACGACCCATCGCCCGAACTCATCCGTTTGGTAGGCAATGCTTCGTATTCGTTGGTGACGCAGGTGCAAGGTCGCGGTGTTTATTCCTTCTGTATGTGCCCAGGCGGACATATCGTCCCAGCAGGCAGTGCGCTGAATAGTTGTGTAGTTAATGGTATGTCTGCCAGCCACCGCAATTCTCCTTATGCCAACTCAGGCATGGTTGTGGAGATTCGTCCCGAAGACTTGCTCGTCAATAACAATACTACACCACACTACACAACTCTACACCATACTACCCCTGCTCTTGCAGGTCTGCGCTTCCAGCAAGAGCTCGAACGCCTCGCCTTCGAACACGGTGGCGAGCCATCCTTAGCTCCTGCCCAACGCTTACGCGACTTCGTGGAGGGCAAGGCAAGTAAGACGCTACCTGCATGTAGCTATCTGCCAGGCACGGTCTCCAGCCGCCTTGACCAATGGTTACCCGAACATATCGGCAAACGCCTGCAACAGGGATTCCGCGATTTCGACCGCAAGTATCGTGGCTTCTTGACCAACGAGGCAGTTATCCTAGGTGTAGAAAGTCGTAGTAGTAGCGCTGTGCGTATTCCTCGCGATCCCGAGACACTGCAATCTATATCCACGCCTCACCTCTATCCTTGTGGTGAAGGAGCAGGCTACGCAGGCGGCATCACCTCCTCCGCACTCGACGGCATCAATGTCGCCCTCAAAATCGCCGAACGCATTACCCACTAACCACCCTATACAACACTACACCACACTACACCACACTACACTATACTACCCTACACTACACTATACTCCACTACACTACCCTACACAATACTACACAACACTACACCACCCATATGTTTACACGAACGATACAACCCATAGGCGAAGACGGCTTTCGCGCGTTGCAGAATGCTCGCGTGATACTCTTCGGCGTTGGCGGTGTGGGCGGTTGGTGCGCCGAGACCTTACTCCGCACAGGCATTGGACACCTAACCATTGTGGACTTCGACAAGGTGGATACCACCAATCTCAATCGTCAAGTGGTAGCTACCCATGAAAATATCGGGCAAAGTAAAGTCCTTGAAATGCAAAAGCGCCTGTTGGGTATCGCTCCTGAAGCAGATATTCAAGCCATTGACCGACAATACAATGCCGATACAGCAGACTCCTTCGACCTCACGCAATACGACATCGTGATTGATGCCATTGACATGGTGGAGTGCAAAGCACTACTGCTCTACCGTGCGACACAAGCGGGTTGCAAAGTATATTCCAGCATGGGAGCAGGTCGCAAAACCGATCCACAAAAGATTCGCACCGCAGAGTTCTGGAAGGTACAAGGCTGCCCTCTCGCGCGTGCCTTACGTACCAAAATGAAAAAGGCAGGACTAATGCCTGCATCTAAGATTCAATGTGTCTATTCCGAGGAGATTGCTGGCGAAAAAGGCACCCTTGCTCCCGTAGTCGGTGTCTTCGGCATGACCCTTGCAAGCATGGTAATCAACGATATTGTGCGCCCATAGCTACTTATTAACTCCAACATTTTATCCCGCCAAGCAAGGGGACTATGACATAACAAGGGGTTTTCCTGACTAAACCGATAACTATTTGTAAGCCATAAAGATTCCACAGAAAAAGTGATAAAATTTGCTTATGTTAAAAAAAAATGGTAATTTTGCACCCTAAATTCAATCGTCGATAAATTGCATAATGAATTGGGATTTTTTGATACAAAATAAAGCATCACTCTCTGTGAGTACAGACACGCGCAATCTGCCAGTAGGTTGCGTATTCTTTGCATTGCATGGTGAACGCTTTGATGGTAATAGATTTGCTAAACAAGCCCTCGAAAGTGGTGCATCATTAGCAGTGATTGACAATCCGGAATATAGTTTACCAGAAGGTACATTATTGGTACCCAACACATTAGTTGCTCTGCAAGACCTGGCACGTGCATGGCGTCGTGAACTGAAATTACCAATCATTGGTATCACAGGTACAAATGGAAAGACGACTACTAAAGAACTCCTAGCAGCAGTGCTTTCCTCCAAATACAATCTCCACTACACGCAAGGTAACCTTAATAATCAAATTGGTGTTCCACTTACCTTGCTGCAAATCACGCGCAGACACGAGATTGCGATTATAGAGATGGGAGCCTCGCACCCTGGTGACATCAAGGAACTAGTAGAGATAGCAGAGCCCAACTGTGGACTAATTACTAATGTAGGTCGTGCTCACTTGGAGGGATTTGGTTCGTTTGAGGGGGTACAACAAACGAAAAAAGAACTTTATGACTATCTACGTGAGCATCAAGGATTTATCTTTCGCAACACAGACAATCCACATCTTGCGAAGATGGCTGGCGACCTTGAAACGATACCCTACACCACAGGAATAATGCCGAGTGGCACAAATCTTGTAGGAGAATATAATGCTGAGAATGTATCGGCAGCTATTTGCGTGGGTGAGCATTTTGGTATATCATACGAACAAGCGTTGAACGCCATTCGCCAGTATGTACCAACCAACAATCGTTCACAATCTATGCAAACAGGCCAAAACCAACTAATCGTGGATGCATACAATGCGAATCCGACCTCTATGCAGGCAGCAATCAATGCATTCAAAGGTGATACATATATCCTAGGTGCGATGCGAGAATTGGGCGATTATTCGCATTTGGAGCATCAGAACATTGTGAATATGTTGGCAGAGCGTAAAGCAGATACCGTATTCTTGGTAGGTAAAGAATATTTACAAACCACATCTCCATACCCTGTGTTTGAGCATGTGGAGCAGTTGCATAAATACCTCGAAGAGCAACCATTGAAAGGAAAATATATCCTGCTGAAAGGTTCTCGCAGCACGCAAATGGAAAAATTATTAGATGTACTATAACCCATGGCTAAGAAGAATACTAAAAAAGACCCAAAATTGGTGATTTTCGTTGTCTTGATTATTGCTTTAGTAGGCATTTCTGGTTATCTTGTATGGATGAACTTTCAACAAAAAACCGAAATGAAGGAGATGGTTGAACTCATGGAGTTTGAAAAAGAGCAACTCGAAGACGAGTACGAAGAACTTGCTATTCAGTTTGATGGTTATCAGACCCCAAACCTTCACAACGACTCATTGGTAGAACTCCTTTCGCAAGAGAAACAGCGTGTGCAAGACCTTTTGGAGGAGTTACGTATCACCAAAGTGACCAATGCCCGCCGTATAGCAGAACTAAAAAAGGAGTTGGCAACCGTACGCCAAGTTATGGTAAGTTATGTACACCAAATTGATTCGCTCGATCGTACCAACAAACGATTGGTAAAAGAAAATCAAGAGGTGAAACAACAATACAGAGAAGTAGCTCGTCAAGCACAACAACTAGAAGAAGAGCGTACTCAATTGGCAGAAGTAGTATCTCGCGCTTCCATGTTGGAGATTAGTCGTTTCGAGATGATTGCACTCAACAAGCGTGACCGCAAGACGACCATCTATAATCATATTCAAAAACTGCAATTTGACTATACCATAGGTCGCAACATCACCAACAAACCAGGAAAGAAGACGCTCTACATGCGTATTACTCGCCCAGATGGAGAGGTGATGCAGAAGAGCATTAACGATGTTTTCAGTTTTGAGAATAGCGAGATTGCTTATTCTATAGCCAAAGACTTTGAGTATGCAGGAGATGAGATATCAGGCTCACTCTATTGGCTTGTAGAAGAGATATTGCAAACAGGTTGGTATAATGCTGACTTCTTTGTTGATGGAGAATTGATTGGCAGTTTTCCATTTGAAATAAAAAAATAAACTATAAAATAGCAAAAATTAGCACTTTTTTACACAAATGTTTGTGTATGTGCGAAAAAAGCAGTACTTTTGCACGCTTTTTTGAGAAAGCATATAGATGTGACATCGTTTGCATCAAAGCATCATGCGAGGTCATTATTGTTTAACTTATTAATTATCAACTACAACAATGTATTTGACATCTGAGAAAAAAGCAGAACTCTTTGCTAAGTATGGCAATGACGCTAAGAACACTGGTTCTGCAGAGAGCCAAATCGCTCTGTTTACTTTCCGTATTAACCACCTCACCGAGCACCTCAAGAAGAATCACAAGGACTTCGGTACTGAGCGCGCTTTGACCATGTTGGTAGGTAAGCGTCGTCGCTTGCTCGACTATTTGAAAGCAAAAGACATTGAGCGTTATCGTGCTATCATCAAAGAGTTGGGTATCCGTAAGTAATTACCTGCTACTCAATCTAAAAAAGACGTTGCATTGCAAAATGCAGCGTCTTTCTTTTTATGCTCATACAAGATAAAATTAATCATTTATCCTCCACATATCCACCCGATAAATATCAATGATCTATAGAGATAAAACAATGCGACCCTTGTGCATAAATACACAAGGGTCGCGAATGCAAGATTAATTCTTAGCGAGTATTATTACTCCACATGTATTTTCTTCACTCCGCTAGCAGTACGTACGAGGTACAAACCTGCACTTGGAACGGTGAAGGTGGCTACTCGTGTATGTGGGCATTGCTCAATGAGGTGACCTACGAGGTCATACAATGCGATGTCTTGACTTTGAGTAGCGAGCACTGTGATTGTACGATGTTCTACCATGATGGTGACGCCATCGTAGATATTCTCTACAGCAACTTGATTTGGAACAAAGGTAGGCATTACCTCATAATCCTTAACCATGTCGAGAACGAGTACAGAATCTGCAATTGCTTCACCGTTTACCACCCATTGGTCGAATAGATAGTCGGCATCGGCTACTGGTAGGAGCGTCACTTTTTCACCTTCATTATACGTGTAGGTGCCTACTGCCATATTCGCCTTACCAAACTCACCTGGTAAGATGGTCAAGGTAAAGGTAGGAATAGGAATTGCTACACATACTGGATATACACTATAGTTTTGTGTCATAGTGAGTGTGAGAGTCTCGTTGGTATCGTTTACACCATTAACTACCCAATGATCGAAGAGATATCCATCGTTTGGTATTGGGGTGAGTTGAACAACCTCGTTCTCT
>JAZKZF010000006.1:0-4008 GCA_045612525.1 Paludibacteraceae bacterium
GTACATGATCCTAATGGAGAGTATGAGTCGGATTCAGTGCATATTAGCTCAGGTAAAATGACCGTTGAAGCTGAAGATACTTGGTCTGCCCGCTACTCTATGAAAGCCAATATCCAACTCAAAAAGAAGTAATCGTTCGAGCCGTTAGGCGAGATAAGTTGTAATCGTTCGAAGGCGTAAGCCGAGATAAGAAATAATAATTTCACCTACTTGTGTTGTGATATGAAAGCGAAAATAATATTAGTAATAGCAACCATATTATTGCTATTTGTAGCCTGCAATGGGTTTGCTCCCGAACCAATTAGTATTAGTACAGGTGAATGCTCGTGGCTTACAGCGGAGCATGTGACATTGCAGGGGTTTATTGATGGGGACAAGGAACCATATCATTCTTTTGTATATGGATTTTATATCTCTACCGATGAAAGCGAAGTTGCTGCACATCAAGCAGAAGTTTTCTATACCATCAACAATGATGAGGATAATGCGTTTTACGTATCTTTGGAAGACTTAACACCAGGAACGGTCTATTATTATTCTGCATGGGTGATGCTAAACGCAACGGAATATATCTATGGCAACGTGAGAAGTTTTACAACACCTACGCAAAATTATCTAGAGAGACCTTTTTCTGTTTCAGAAACCAAAAAGGTGTATTTCTCAAGAGCCAACCTGCAATACCATCCACAGAATAATCAATGGCGATTTGCCGAGGAGCAGTATCATTATATAGGTGACGACAATCGACATATAGCTGCTGATTACGATGGTTGGATTGATCTTTTTGGTTGGGGAACAGGTACTACTCCTGCCTTGTGTACAACCAATCCCATGGATTATACTGAATTTGTAGATTGGGGTACGAATACGATTGTTAATGATTCTATCGGTAATTGGTACACCTTGACTGCGGAAGAATGGGATTACTTGTGCAGACAACGTGAGAATGCAAGCCATCTGTGTAAGTTCATCTATGTAGAGGGTGTGTTGGGTATCTTGCTTGTCCCTGATGGTTTAGATGTATTGACAGGTGCATATAGCAAGATGAATAGAACCTATTGGCACACATTAGAGCAAAAGGGTGCAGTCTTTTTGCCTGCTGCGGGATATCGATTGGGGCAACAAGGTGTATATGCAGTTCAGGACTATGGATCTTATTGGTCTTCTACTAAAATGAATTCATCTACCGCATACGGTTATTTCCTTCAAGAAACTGGTTTTTCGAAAAAGGTACGAGAATACTATCATGGTTATTCCGTCCGTTTGGTGAGAGATATAGAATAAACTTATTGTCAAATCGAATCAATAGTATAAATACTTATGAAAAAGATTAAAAGTAAATTCCATTTATTGGTAAGTAGTCTGTTGACCACATTGTTAGGGCTCTTTGGCGCTTCTTGTGTATTTCCTGGTCCAGTAATGTATGGTCCTGCGATGCCAGAAAATACTTTGGAGGTGGATGGTGAAGTCACTACGGAAAATGGTCAACCATTGGAGTCTATGCAAGTGGTTATCAATACCTCACGTATTAGCATTAAGGATACGGTCTATACCAATGCGTCGGGTGAGTTTGAACGAGCATATTGTTTTCCACAAGAAGGCAATGACACACTACTAATAGAAGTGAATGATACCTCAGATGTTTATGCTTCGGAGAAAGTGCAAATTCCTTTCACGGAGATGACTAAAGAGGCAGAGAATGGATGGACTACTGAATATTCTGTAGATGTCAAACTCCAACTCAAAAAGAAATAACATTTCCTAGCCGCTGGGGTGTGTTCTTATCTCACATTCGTTCGAACGATTATTAGTTCCCCAGCGGAATAGTTGTTGAAGAAAGTTGTTGTAAATAATTATTTTTTTTGTTTTGCTCTCCAATGCAGTATGTACACTGCATTCATTAGAGCAAAAACAAAATAAGCTCTTGGATTTTTTTATATTTTTGTAGGGCGTAGCCCGTATTTTTGTTAACTAAAACGAAATTGACATTAATTGACATCTTAATTGTCGCCAATTGTCTTAAATAATCTCCCTCATGAAACTCCGCAAACGCATCATATTCGAGCTTGAGCGGCTACGCCGCAAGAACCTTCAGCAGTTGCACCCGCTGCAACAACTCTTTTGGGAGTCCACCCTCCGCTGCAATGTGCATTGTCTCCACTGTGGTAGCGACTGCTCCAGCAGCGAAGTAACACCCGATATGCATGCCGAGGACTTCCTCCGTGTGATTGACCAGTCCGTCACTCCTTATGTTGATCCGCATAAGGTGCTGATAATCATCTCTGGTGGCGAGCCGCTGATGCGTACCGACCTTGCTCAAGTGGGCGCAGCGCTCAAGCAACGCGGCTATCCTTGGGGAATGGTGACCAACGGATTGGCTATGACTGAAAAACGCTTCAAAGAACTCCTTGCTGCGGGTTTGCGCTCTATGGCAATCAGTTTTGACGGCATGAAGGATAACCACAACTGGCTCCGCCAACACCCCCTTGCCTTTGATGGCGCCACCCGCGCTATTAAACTGGCAGCGCAATATGGAGTTCAACGTGGTTCAATGGTAGTTCAACATAGTTCAAAATTGAGCAATACTGAACGCGAAGCATTGAACAATATTGAACAGGCGCTTGCGCCTGCTGAACAGCCTAACGGGCTTATCTGGGACGTCGTCACTTGTGTCAACCAACGCACTATCCACCAATTAGATGAGATGCAGAAATATCTATGGTCTATCGGTGTGCGAAACTGGCGACTTATTACTATTGACCCTATGGGTCGTGCTACGGAGAATCCCGAACTATTATTGACTCCCGAGCAACATCGCCAAGTGTTAGACTATATCCGCGAGAAACGCAAACAAGGCTTGCATATCTCCTACTCGTGTGAGGGCTTTATGCCTGATTATGAATTAGAAGTGCGCGACCACCTTTTCCATTGTGCCGCAGGTGTGAGTGTGGCATCTATCCTGATTGACGGTAGCATCTCGGCATGCACCAGTGTGCGCGGTAAGTACTATCAAGGCAATATCTATAAGGATGACTTCTGGGAGGTGTGGGAGAATGGCTTCGAGCCTTACCGCAATCGCAAGTGGATGAAGCAGCTAGAACCTTGCAACACCTGCAAACTCTTCCGCTACTGCGAAGGTGGGGGAATGCACCTCCGCCGCGAAGACGGCAACCTGATGCTCTGCCATCATAACAAGTTGAAGGCGGATAATGGATAATGGGAATCGGGGTAAGCTCGTCAAAGATTTATAACAAACATATACAATCATGAAAACAAAAATCTTTTTTATCTCCATGGCTCTTTGCGCCATGATGATAAGCCTAGTAAGTTGTGAACCAACCACTTTAGGCAAGAAAAATGTATTGATTAACTTGGCAGAATTAGGAGATAAGATCAATGGAAAGAGCATAGAAGAAATGGAAAATATTATCTCTAGAAAAGGATTTATAAAATGCTACGAATGGAGCAGGGGCATAGAAGATGACTTTAATGGAGTTTATGTGTACACCAATGGTATTCAAATTGATAGCACGTGGTTCGGAGACGATGTGACATCTAAAATCAATCTGCAAGAAGACAACGCTTGTATCTTAGTTGTTGACTATTCCAAATACGACGAAGAGATACATATTGACTTGGCTGCTTGTTATATCCTTCCGAATAACCCTATAAAAGACTACAAAACAATAAGCAATAATTTATATCGTTATTGCTCAACAAATTATTCCTTCAAAGCATCTACAGAAGATCCAGAGGAATTAGCACGAGGATACATGTGGTATGGTGACATTGATACTGATTCTACCTACCTCGATTATTCCAACGATGACGAGATCTACCAATTTGCTTTGCAAGCAGGCTGGATGACACAAGAAGAGTACAACGAGGAAATGGCGTATTGTGAAGATAAATCTCGTGCAGACTTTGTTGAGCAACTCAAGTGCCCATTTCTTGCAGTATATGAGGAAATGGAAGCAGCTGATATCATACAAAACAAATTTATGTATG
>JAZKZF010000007.1:0-13414 GCA_045612525.1 Paludibacteraceae bacterium
ATGTTCCAAAATGGAACTAACTGAAGTGATGTCTAATTCTCCCTCACGAAAGATATTACCAAGGTGTTTGGTCACAGCGGGTCTTTTGACTCCGAATAAATCTGCAATTTGTTGCTGTGTTAGCCACACCGTTTCATTTTCTAGTTTTACTTCCAAAGACATTTGCTCATTTGGTTGGTACAATACAATCTCGTTTGTCATAATTTGCATTTTTTTGAAATCTGCTGCAAAGGTACTACATCAAACTGCTAAAAGTTGTCAGTATCTCGAAGAAAATGCAAAAAAAAATGCAATTTTTTGATTTATAATGAGGGTTCATGCATTGGAGAATAAAAACAGCAGCACCGAGTGAGGGTGCTGCTGGGGGGGAATAAGGATAAAAATATAAGAATTATCGCATTATTTTGTTAATTCTTCGAAGAGTTTAGAGACTTTGGATCTAGTAAGGAGATTAAGAACATTTTGGTAGCCTTCCTCTGCACGAATATTGTCTAAATCGCGGTCAAACTGTATATGGTGGAAACCTTTGTAACCAAGTTCTACGGCACGCTGCAATGCAGTGATTGCCTCTGATTTCATATTAGCAAGCGAATATAAACAAGCCAAATCATAGTGCTCTCCTGCATCTTCTGCATTTTCTGCTACGATGGATTTCATGGCTGCAATAGCTTGTTGCGTTTTTCCTAAATGAACTAATGCAAATGCGTAGGTGCTGCTTACAGTGTCTAATTGCATGGCCATTTCGAAATCTGCTTTTGCTTTGGTGGAGTCGCCAAGACTTTGATAGATAGAGCCGCGTTGAACATATAGCCATGCATTAGGTTCCGCATAGGTGATAGCAGTAGTGAAATCCTTTAGTGCTGCCTCATCTTTCTTAAGCATGTACTTTGTCCAACCACGTTCTGCGAGGGCGGAAGCAGAAGTAGGTGCGATTTGCAATGCCTTATCAAAGTCTGCGAGAGCAGCATCAGTGTTGCCCGTATTGCGATATGCAACAGCTCGCATGGAGTAAAGATCAGCATCTTCTGTTTCCATGAGAGCAATCAAGGCAGTCATGGCATCAACTTGTTTGCTGAACTCATACATGCCTTGATAGCATTGTGCGCGTTGGTAGAGAGTGAATGGACTTTTATCTGCCACTGTCTCAAGGACATCCAAGTCCGTGAAGGCTGCCTCATAATCTTCTTGTGCTATGTTTACACGAATGCGGGCAGAGAGCCATGTGAGGTTTTCGCTATCTGATGACACAAGATTACTGAGCGCGCCAATACTATATGTATAATCTAATGAACTGTACAGTACGAGAGCATCCAATGAATAGTCACCTTCGAGAGCCATGAAAGAGATGTAGTCGCTAATGGCTGCTTGTCCGTTACCTGCCACAGCATTGACCCATGCACGCGAAGCATAAGGAGTGACCAATTTAGGTTGATACTTGATGATTTTGTTGAGGATTTCCAATGCTTCGTCTGTTTTCTCCTGATAGGTAAGAAGCGATGCTAACTCCAATTTGTACTCAAGACTATCCTTGATAGTTAGAAGAGTGCGACAGTCGGCTTCTGCCTTGTCGTATGCTTGAAAATCTTTGTAGAGATTGATACGGCACTCGTATGCATCTGTTTCCTTTGGGTCAATAGAGATTGCCTGTGTGTAATCAGCGAGGGCAAGGTCGTAGTCTTCTACTCTTTGGTAGATAGCACCTCTAGTACATAACACATAGGATTTAGAAACTACAGATTTCTTGCTAACAAGCGATAAGGATTTGTTGATGAGTTCCAATGCTTGCAGGTAATCCTCTTGTGCGACAAAGACAAATGCTTTGATAAAGTAGGCATCGGCACATTTAGCATTCTGCGCGATCGCGCCATCTGCCCAACGGATAACATAGTCAGGGTTGGTTGACACGGAGTCCATTACAGACGCCAATTGTTGCTCTGAATAACCTTGAGCAAACGAAGTTGCTACGAATAAGCAACTGATGAGTAATAAATGAAAACGTTTCATAGAGTATATTATATGATTTGTATTGTATTTATATTTTTAAAAATCGGTTGACCATTGGATGGAAACACCGAACATAAAACTTCCATTGTAGCGAACAAAGAAATCGGATGAAGCAGAATATCCCCAATGCCAGTGAACACCTGCAGAAACATCTGCCCATGTATATGTATAGTCTGATATGTGAATAGATGGACCTCCACCAAAATAGAATGCCGCATCATCTTGGAATGGAATAAAAAAGTCCACAGAAGGTGTATAGACAGCAGCTATCTCATCAGCTACAAAGTTATAATCAGCTGCAATTTCTATTGGGTTAATTTGAACAGGTCCCCAACGAAGACTAAATAATCTGTAACCATAAGAAATACCAGTACAAAGTCCTGCTCGCATACCAAACCAAGTGATCTCAAAGTCTCCGTGATTTATACAATACTGGTCGTATTTTGAGTATGTATAATTTCCAGTAGAGCGATATGACGAATATGATCCCCTACTTGAGCCTGGTGATTGTGACAGAGACACTTTTATTGTTTCCTTGCCATCTGTAGTTCGAATGTTAAAGAAATCTGTTCGTTGGCTTGTTGTCGTATTCGCACTAATGACAACTTTTACAGAGTTCCCGCTGCGAGTTGCCGTGTACATACCACCAGATGGGTATTGAATCTCCCATGCCTTATTGCATGTAACCGTGATATAATCCGTTACGCCTTTAGCAGTGGCGACTACTAATGATTTGTTTACTTTTAAAGATGATGAGTTTGAAGATGATGTTGTACTTGAACTTTTTGAAGAAGTTGTAGTTTTTGCAGCTTGTTCCAATGAGAGTCGAATGCTTGTTCCTCCTCCACCAATATCAATACTTCCATAACGTGTAGTAGTGTTAGGGTTTGCTTGATAATTCAACGTAAATGAAGTACTTGTTCTATTGGTTATAGAACACCAAGATGGGATATTATATATCGAATATGATGTCGAACAACTAATAGTGATTGTTTTTGATGAACTAGTATTCAGCAAATAAACTGTGGAATTAGAAGATGAGCCATTAACCTTTAAATATGAAGTTGTAGAAGAACTCGTTGTCGACGTAGACTGCTTAGTGTTTGATGTTTTGGGTTTTAATGCATCATCACACTTTGCAATCCAATTAGAAGCCTCTGTATAATTTTGAGGGCATTCACTTTTGACATACTCAAATAATTCTTTTGCCTTTTGATAGTTACCGCTATTATAGAGTGTCTTAGCTTCGGTTAATCCATCTGTGCAATCATCTGCATATATTGGTACATAAGCAAATGCAAATAGTAAACTTAGTATTATAATATATCGTTTGAACATATTATATTAGTTTGAAAAAGTAAATGAAATTGTTTGGGCATTACTATCCGTTAACCACTTGCTTGAAGTCCAATCGTAGATACCTAATTGGACTTTTAATGTTACGTTTTTACATCCTGAAGTCATATGTAATTCACTATAAGGAAAAAACACTACAAAATCACTCCAAGTAGTATTAGTATATGATGCGATTGCATTATCAGAGTGTGCCACGTGACCATTAGCATCAGAATAGCTATTATTATAGTCTTTTAAACCAAATCCGTCAGAATTAACAAAATGTAAAACTAGACCTACTTTGTGATTATAAATATTATATGCGCTAAATTTAGCATGTACTTTCATTCCCTTGATGTTGTTTTGATAAACATTATGCTCTATCCATGCATTTTCGATAACAGCATATGAATTACTAGACGAGGAAGTTCTTCCATACTGACTCAATTCAATCTTTTGTACTTTGCTACCATCAGTAGTTCTAACATTGAAGTAATCAGAACGAGATTCGGTAGATGAATTAGCATTTATCTTAACAGTCAAAGTATTTCCACTGCGGGTGACACTATACATCGTACCAGATGCATATTGAATTTCCCAAGGTTTAGTACTCGTTACTGTAATATACTCAGTAGTACCACTTGCAGAACAAGAAATTGAGGTTTTGCTGACGCTCAAAGTAGAAGCACCACTTTGTGTGAGTTGAATTTTTTGAACCTTACTACCGTCTGCAGTTTTAACATTGAAGTAATCAGAACGAGATTCAGTAGAAGAATGGGCATTAATGTTAATAGTCAATGTATTTCCATTACGAGTGACATTATACATGGTGCCAGTTGGGTACTGAACTTCCCACGTTGTGTTACAAGTAACAGTAATATACTCGGTAGTTCCACTTGCACTAGCTGATATAGAAGTTTTGCTTACGCTTAATGATGGAGAAGCGCTCTTTCCACCTTGGTAAAAATTAACTCGAACAGATTTAGATCCATCGGTAGTCACTACATCGAAATAATCGTTTCGAGAATTGGTGGAGGAATTGGAATAATACTGAATGGTTATAGTATTTCCGCTTTTAGAAACGCTAAATATACTCGATGATGTATTCCTTAATTCCCAAGTTCGGTTACTTGTAACTGTTATAGAAGTAGATCCAGAGGACGCTCCTACAGAGATGCTTGTACGACTGAGAGATAGTTTTGGTGTTAAAGCATCATTACACTTTGTAATCCAATTGGTAGCATCACCATAACTACTACCACATTCGCTCTTTACATATTCAAATAGAGATTTTGCTTTAGCATAATCACCATTATTATAAAGAGTTTTTGCCTCGTTTAATGCATCAGAGCAATCATCTGCTAAAATGATAAATTGGCTGCAGCATAATAGTGCAATAATTGAGCATAAAATCTTTTTCATAACGCACTATAATTTCTGTTTAATACTATAAACCTTATCTCGTTTTTGTTTTAATTTTTTCTCTAAATTTGTTCCTGAAGGTGCTGCTTGATACTTACGATCTAATTCGTTATAAACAGATTGTAACTTATTTTTTAATTCATTCGATTTAGAATAAGATACATAAGTGCCATTGAAGAGACTTTGATTTTCATTATAGCGTATGGATGATAAGTAGTCATATGCATCTTCAAACTTCTCTATATTGTCAATGCTTGCTGCTTTTAAGCTTTGGTCAAAATTTTGTACCGCATTTGAATGAGCATATCGTATATTGTCTCGTCGGGTTGAACGATCCACACAAACTCCTATAATGACAGCTATTAGGGGCACAATCAAGATTAAAGATAACAACCATGCCTTTGAATGCTTTGGTAAAGAAGGTTGCACGATTTTTATATCTTCATAGACTCGCTGTGATACAGTCTTAGCAGGAATACGCAAAGAGTATTCTCGTTTTTCACCTGTTTTGTTGGCTTCGAATTTAATAGTAAATGCATTATCCGAGTAATTGCTCGTTCTTATCCATGACTGTGTTGTTGATTTAGGTAATACCCATGCGCCATTGGTAATGACATCCACCACAAAATTTCCTCCTTCAGCAGGAACGTCCAACTGCTTCGGATTTACAGATATGGTTAATTCGGTGTCTACTGCTGATGCATGGCGTTGTGTTTCGCGGCCAGAAGAATACACTGTCTCCTTATTTACATAAGGTTTATCTTGTGGAGAAACACTTTCATTGTCCGTCAATAAATCATAATCAATATCAATTGCGGATGGATTATTTGCCCACTCGACGAGTGTCGCAGCCACAGGGCGATCCCAAGTTTCTTTACTCAGCATTTTGAAAATGGTGTATTTGAGTGCATCCGAAACAGGTGCATTGATAAATGGAATCTCTGCCCCGCCTTTCTGCAACCCACCACCAATCTCTCCGAAAGGCACTACACCCTCAAGTAATTCAAATGCCATCGCACCAAAAGACCATATGTCGCTGGCTTTGGTAGGTGCTGGTTGGCGCGAGAAGCGCTCAGGTCCCATATAAGCTGTGGTGCCACCTGAAGTAGTGCCACCTACCACGCTTTTGCGCAAGGTACTGCGGGCGCGAGTAGAGATACCAAAGTCAGTAATGAGGAAATGTCCTTCCTCATCCATTAGGATATTATCAGGCTTGATATCTTGGTGCACCACATCCTTCTCATGGAGGTATGCTAAGCCAGCCGCCACATCGTGGATAAGTTTCCAGAGTTCCGCTTCCGTCATTTTGCCCACACGCTTTACGCAAGAACCCGATGGACAGTATGCCATAATAAGGTATGGCATATTCTCCCAAGTGTCCACGTGCTGCGGTTTGAGCAGATTGCTATGGTTAAGGTCATATACACTGGCAAGCTCGCCACAGAAATCTTGCAAACCATCTTGATCCATACCTTGACCTGGAGCATAGACTTTGATTGCTATTTGCAGGCGTGTCCAATTATCTTTAGCTAACCACACTTCAGAGAAACCACCTCGTCCGAGGAGTTTGATGAGTTGGTAGCGATTGGCAAAAAGGGTGTTTTCTTGTAGCATAGTTATCCTTCGTTTTGAGAAAGTTCTACTTTTGGAACCTCTGTAGTGTCTTTGGTCACAATAGTTTTACCATTGGCATCGTTGCCAAATTCGGGAGTTGGGTCTGGCTTAGGTGCTTTGTGAGTACCTTTGTCAGTATGGGTGGTAGAAGGTTTCTCTGGATTGGTTCCTGAATTATTCTCCGAATTATTAGCCCCTTCGTCAGCAACTTGCTCGGCTTGTTCTTCTTGGACATCCGCACCCTCTACTTGCTCTATGGCTGGTTCTTCTTTGTCGAAGAGCAAGGTGATTTGAGCTTTGTACTTGTATGCAGTGGCAGCTATAGCACACAAAAGGATGATGACAACCACTCCCGATAAGATGAGTTTTAATCGCTTGTTGGCTGCAATGAGTTTGGCTTTGGATGTACTGATTTCATTGTTAGAGCTTGCAGTTTGGATTGCTGCATTTGCATCTTTGCCACCGCTAATGATTTGTGCGAGAGCGATAGTTGTATTATCGGTCCAACCTGCTGCTTCATCTGCATCCCAAAGTGCGTCACGGCATTCTTGCATAGATGTTTGGTGTTGCTTGATGAGTTCGGCTATCTCATTATCACGCAGTGTGCCGCAAAGACCATCGGAACAGAGAAGAATAATGTCTTGATTATATAGGTCAAACTCTTTTGTGTCAGGTTGAGCAGCACCGCGAGGATCACCTAAGGAACGGGTGATAATGTTATTATTAGGATGGTCAAAAGCAAGTTCTTCGGTAAGTTTGCCAGCATCAACCAGTTCTTGTACATAGGAATGGTCGTGGCTGAGTCGCTCTAATCCCAATGCGGGATTAAAGCGATAGCAGCGACTGTCACCACACCAGCCGACATATACCTTTTGTCCTAATAGCCATGCCAAAACAATAGTAGAACCCATGCCTTCGGTGTCAGGATTGGTTTTGCTATGTGCTTTGATAGCAGCATCAGCTGCAACAATAGCAGAAGCAATATACTTGCATGGGGCAGCAATGGCTGCGTCTGTGAGTTTTTCGGTAGTGAACCATTCTTTGATGGTCTTAACAGCGATGTCGGAAGCGACCTCACCTGCATTCATACCGCCCATGCCATCGCAGACAACGAGTAGTGCGCCCTTTTCGCCTAATAACACTTCGGCATCGGCTGTGAAGCCCCAAGAGTTGTCAGAGAGGTTTTCATCTAACTGATAATTGTCCTCGTTGTTAGGTCTGCCAGCTGCTTCGCAACGGGCAGCCATTCGGAATAGAATATTGTTCGTTTTCATTTGTATAAAGGTTTATGTTTATTGAATAGAAGCAATAGGAATTACAAAGCCAGTAGAGCGACCTGCAATAGCAGAAACGACACCTACCACGATAAGTTCACCATCAGTGGTAGTGGCAAATACTGGACCACCAGAGTTGCCATGCTCGAACGTTGTAGCAGTGGTGAGGATTAAGCCGTTTTGTAGTCCTTCGCGTGCTACTGTAGCTTCGCTATAGAGAGGATGAATATCCTCGGATGAATTTACGCCTAACCCCATAGGATAGCCTAATATTGTGAGTTTTGCTTGTACAGGAAGCGTACGAGAGAGGTTATTATCATATGGTAAGCCATTTGTCTGAGAAGTTCTGATATAAGCATAATCATATATATCTGCTCCTATAGTATACGTTAGTCCATCAAATGTTTGACGGGTATCTTTAGAAGAATTGTCACGAACTTGTGAGGATGAGAATCTAAACTGCTTTCCCGTTGGTGAAGATGCAACAAAGTTACACTCTATTGAACCTCCACTACTAACAATTGCATTTAGTTTACGAATAAACTCTTCATCTAAGCCATATAACCAAGGTTTCACGACATGTCGAGCTGTAATAAAACGTCCATCATTA
Source organism: Paludibacteraceae bacterium (assembly GCA_045612525.1). Taxonomy (GTDB): domain Bacteria; phylum Bacteroidota; class Bacteroidia; order Bacteroidales; family Paludibacteraceae; genus Colicola. Next base: position 8,260 of record JAZKZF010000007.1, read on the forward strand.
AGTAAAAATCCAGTACCAGAAACAAATCCCCTTACTTTCTGTGTATTTCCACCAAATGTGATTATCATTTCACTCATTTGGATATAGTATACTAATGGTTCGCACTCAACAATATTCGCTTTATTATTGGTTCTTGTCGAAATATCTTGTTTTATTTGTTCTCTTAATTTTGCATTTTCTTGTTGTTGTTTTTTAAACTTAGCCTCCCATTCTGCCCTTTGTTCTTCCATATACTTTGCATACTTCTTTTCCATGTCATCAATAACGTCTATTAATTCTGCCATAGCCTTCTCATCTTGTTTGTGATCGAGGACACCATATGTAACACCACCAGCGATGAGTAGTACAATAAACACGGCCATAGCAGTCATAGCAGTCTTGTATGGCTTGAGTGCTTGCTGGCGGAAGAGCGACAAGCGGCGGCTGAGGGCGATACTACCCGTTTTGGACTTGTTGCCAGAAGGTACGATAAAGCCGAGTTTTGGTCCATTGACCGAGAGCTGAATCTCATCGCCGTTTTGAAGGTACCATTCTTTGACAACGGGACGACCATTGAGGAAAGTTTGGTTGGTGTTGGAGAGTTGAACTAATTTCCAATTCTCGCCATCGCGGACAATGGCAGCATGACGGCGGCTGACCGTTTTGAAGTTCTCATCGAATTGTACTTGGCATTTAGGGTCGCGACCTATTTCGATTTGGTCCACGATAATCTCCTGTGCTTCGCCAGCACGATGGTATTGTGAAGAAACTTTGTGTTCGAGGATATAGTATGTACGTCCTCCAGCGTTGAATACAGAACTAAGTCCAGCGCCCACAGAACCTGCGAGTGAGCGTTTGTAAGTTTGAGTAGGTTGTGACATAATTATTGAGATTTATAAGTTAGCAGCAATTACGATTCCAGCGATAATTCCGATGACTATCGATATAATAAAACAAATACCAGCAGCTTTAGCCCAAGACGCCTGCTTGGCATCGAACTCGGCGGCAGTTCCATTGAAGTTGTCCCATGCGTAGCGACTACCATTTGCACCTAAAATAAAACATATAATAAGTGCCGCAATTTGGCCAAGATATGGAATAAGGATAATGAGAGGCCAATAAACTCCATTGCATACACCCCATAACCATCCAAACCAGAATGCACCCCAATTCCATTTATTAAGACATTTGGGTTGCTCTTCTGCATATTTAGGATTATTGGCATTACCTCCAATATTCACATTTATCTGCTGATTCATTGGTTGTGCTTGAGGTGCGACACGTGCTGTAGCAGGAGTGTCCACACGGCGTTGTGTGGCACGTCCTCCACCTAAGAGGGAGGAGACTTCGTTCATATTGAGTACATATTGTGTACCCAAAGTGATATGGTCGCCTAAATGAATTTGGCAGGAGGTATTGTGAATATGGTTGCCATTTATATAGGTACCATTGGTGCTATGATCTTGCAAAATATATGCAGCACCATCATAAGAAATAGTAGCGTGATTGCCACTGACGGTATTATACTGCGCATCCACTACGATTGTGGATTGTGCGTTGCGTCCGATTGTTATTTGAGCCATTGTGTGAGAGTTTTTTTAAGTGTATGGTGTAACGTGTATAGTGTAAAGGCAAGGGTTAATATGCCTCTACACGAAGTTTGGTGTCGCCAATAGAGATGATGTCTCCGATAGCCAAAAAGTAGCCATTAGGGGTGACTTCTTTAGCATTGACATATGTACCATTGAGGGAAGTTTTCCAGCCGCCCGCATAGTTCCGGTCCCATTGACCATCGCGGATGAACCAATTGCCGCTGGAAGTGTCGTACTCAATGGTACAATGCTTACGAGAGATATAGCTACTTTGATTTTCGCAAATAGGCAGGGTATTGAATGTGCTGCGGTCATTGCGCCCCATAGTAAGCAAGCCGTGGTTGAGTTTGCCGAGGGCAGAGATGTCGTATGTGCGACCATACTCCTCGCCCTGCATCACGCGCAGCAGAAGTCCGCGAATGACCGATGGTGTGATGAGGTCGTCGTTTGGGGTGTGACCTTGAGGGGAGTGCATATCTGCTGGTGGCAGTAATGCCAGTACTTCGTCCACCGATTGCAAACGCTTGTGGAAATCAGGTTGAAGACAACCTTCAATGACAGGTAGATACATGGTGCCGTAGTGCGACATGCTGAGTGCGCTGCGGTTCCAACGTCCCTCTTTGCCTGCTTTGAGATAAAGCACGAGTTCGTTCTCATCTCTGAGTGTACCAAAAGGTAGATTACCCGTGATGAGTTGGTACATCATTACGCCAAAGGAAAAGATGTCGGTAGTAGGAAGAACTGTAGCGTCTTTCTGCGGATTGACTTGCTCGGGAGGCATGTAGGCATAAGTGCCGAAAATTTGCATGGGTTTGCCAAGGATATTGCGCTCGGTCATGCGTTTGTTGCGGTCGCCAGAGATACCAAAATCAGTGAGGGCAGCAGTGCCATCCGCTTTGACGAGTACATTCTCAGGTTTAAGATCTCGGTGTACCTTTCCACAGCGGTGTAGGGCCTTCAGACCGAGAAGGATCTGTTGTCCCACGAGGTTCCAATCTGTATTGGAAGGCGCATTGCCTAGGTCGCCTTTCGGGCAGAACTCCATCAAGATATAAGGGTTGCCCTTAATGGTGCCATGACCGACAGAGTGCACCAAATAAGGACTACTGATCTGTCCAGTCTGATACTCCATTTCGAAGCGGTCAGCCAGTTGCTGGCGGATTTCAGGATGTACCTCCCAAAGTTTGAGTACCTTGAGCGCATATTCCTTGCCGTGCGAATCAGAAACCTTAAACACCATACCAAAAGCACCCTCACCGAGGCTTTTGGTAACGGTGTAGCGGTTGTCTATTCGGTCGCCGGTATTGAACGCACATCTCTCAACCATGATACACAAAGATTAGTCGATGTGGAAAACAAATTGACGGTTACCCATGAGAATGACATCACCCTCTTTGAGTGCGGTTTTCTCACCTGCGTAGATGAAAGTGGTGTGCTGCGCACTCTTGTCTTGGATATACCATTGTCCATCCTCGCAAGTTAGTTGAGCTTGCACTTTAGAGGTGATGGTTTGGTTTTCTGGATCGAGGTTAGCGCGATTGAGGTCATGTGCATCGCCTTTGAGATTGAGAGTAGCAGGGGTTTCTACATCTTGTTGCTCTACAGGAACGAGGCTACATTTGTTGGCAGGAGCCACTTGTACCCATGGGTTAACAGTGCCAGACGTGGGAGCAGCCTTGACTTGTTGAGGAGCAGGAGCCGCAGGACGAGGCGCTGGTTGAGGAGCAGCAGGTTGCGCTGCTTGTTGGTGGCAATTAGGGCAATCAGTCACGCCTGGGCGCATAGGGTAGCCGCAATTGGGGCAGGCATTAGCAGCAGGCGCTGCTTGAGGGAAGACTTCTGCCTCGAAGACAGTTTTGTTGAGATTTTGTGCTGCTTGAGGTGCTTCAGGAACTGTACCATAAGCAGGTTGATTGTTGACTGCACCAGCGAGTGGTGTGTTACATTTCTCACACTTGGTGAGTCCGTTGGGATTTTCCCAACCACAGTTTTTGCAACGCATAGTATAATCTGTTTTGGTTAATGCCATGTAGTGCATAGGAACTCCCAACTATGCGGATTTGTGGTTAAGTGATTAGGCATATAAAAAAAAGCGTGGAGTCCGACTGTTGTCGTTCCATGCTCTTAGGCCTTCGCATTGCCCTTTGTATTAGACCGACAACGCGAAGCCCACGCCGAATATAAATATACTCTCGTGCTACATAGTTAAGGTACGCGTGTGCGCATACACATATACGCAAAAGATGTACCAAAACCAATAGGCACAAGAGGGATAATCTATATCCCGTAGGACATCTACCCTTGCTAAGTCCTGAATACAAATATGAAAGTTGCGAAGTTTCAGAGCATCAGAACAGAGCGTCAATAAACGCCTTTTTAATATGTCTGCTACCCCAGCCGATAAGCATTGTGAGAGTAGTGTAGTGGTTGTGTAGAATGGTGTAGCGTGACTACTTGAAGCACACAATTTTACCCTACAACTCTAACGCAGACATCCCCGGCGTGGAATTGCGGGTGCAAATATACAACATTTTTTTGAACTACACAAATAAAAATAAAAAAAATAGCGGTACAGGATGTTTTTTCTGCCATTTTTTAAAGCAAATACTTGAAAACGACATGCACAAAAACGCTAACTTACTCGAAAAATTGCACAAAAAACCAACTACAGATGGCCATTCACCATCTATAGAGTGCATTTTTCAAACCAATAAGGAGAATCTACTATTACAATATCCGCGTTTCCATCATCCGAATATCCTGGTACAAGGTCTGCTCCGACACACCTAATTCGATAGACAGATCCACCAAAAGGCGATAGCGCGTTTCATTCGGATGGACCTTTTTGCGCTCCAAATAAAGCGTATAACGCCTATAGCGAGCACAATTGGTCTTACTAAGCACCTTGGCGCAACATAAATTCTCCATACAACCGAAGACTTCTACCGCCCTCAGAATTTCAAATACATTCATAATCTTTTACGTATTATTAGGCAGTCACATACTACCTAATTGCAAAGTTACGAAAATCACCTCTAAATTCCTTAAAGCAAATACTTTAAGGTTAGTATGGCTATTTTTACTACCTTTGTACATGGATTTACACCCCATGTAGCTACTACGACCTATAGTAAGACCATGAGGGTCAATTCAGACAATAAAATTACTTACCCTATGACCAAACAAGAATGTGCGATTCAGTATATCGCAGAAAACTACCTGGACCACCAACGACTCAGATACGATGTGGTCAGCGACAAACTACAAATCCGCGTAACGGATAGTTTAGAGGACGCTTCGCTACAGGACGCCCCAGAGGGGCTACAGTTTAGAGGCTCAGAATATTGGCGCGAAATGACCAAGCACGACATCAATTCCATCGTCTGCCACGCTGCGCAGGAGTACGACGCGAATATCACCAGCCGCGAGGTGATGACCGCACTACAATCCGACCTCATACCGCAAGTGCATCCGCTGCGCGAGTACATCCTGTCTCTGCACCCATGGGGCGGACAAGTGGATTGGATCGACTTTGTCGCCTCTCAGGTACGTGTCACGCATAGTGTAGAATCGTGTAGAATGGT
>JAZKZF010000008.1:0-2786 GCA_045612525.1 Paludibacteraceae bacterium
AACTCACGACGTTGCTCCGGTGTGTTAATTTCTGCAAAAGATACTATCTTTTCTGCATCAAAGAAAAAGAATTTAGCAATTTCTATTGGAAGAATGTAGTCACGGATAAAGAACTCCTCTTCTTGGCGATCGCTAAATAAATCACTCTCTCTACCATCAATAAGGATCTGCAATTCATCGTCTGTGCTTGTTGCACTATCGTAAGAACGAATAATCGTAATCTCAGTACAAGTTGTATCTGGAATTTCTACATTTGTAAATGTAACAGATACAGAAAAACGCGTTTTGCCTTGGCGTTGTGCTTCTTTATTCAAACTATTACCTATGTAGCGACCATATCCACCTTTCTCATCTATCTCCTTTTTGTATAAGTCATCTACTTTATCCATTTGACGGCCATAGAGACACCAAACAAGCGACATTAAGAATGTCGTTTTGCCAAATCCATTGTGACCACTAACAATTATGACATTGCGGTCCCCTGTTGGAGCAAGATCAATTTTATTTACTCCATTATAGATGCGGAAATTATTAAGTTCTATGCTTTTGATAATCATTTCTGCTTCTTCTTTATAAATTCTTTAAGTCTTGTTTCTATATCATTAGGCAGTCCGTGGCGACGCTTCATAAGTGACTTGCTCTTTTGCAAAAGAAGCAATTGTTCTATGAGTTCGCCTTCTTCAGGATTATCTTTGCAGACCTCACGCATCAAGTCCGCTTCTAATTTGTTTTTGCTATTCTCATCCATAACGAGAGAGGTTTTATAGATTGAATTATAAATATCTGATACAGAGTGACCAAAGTTAAAATCGCGATACCAATTTACCTGAATAGCTATCAGTTCTTGGTCAGATATAAGCTTGATTTGAGGGTCATGTTCCTGTAAAGTCTTTTGCACCTGTAGCAATCTTTTGAGCATTGAGGCACGATAACTAAATACATAAGGTCCCATATCATTAATAGCTGGGCGACCATCACGGCGAAATGGTAAACGATTGGCAATAATATTACGCTCTTGATCCAATTGCACACGAAAATCATAAAGTGGTTGCATCCAATCTCGTCCATTTTTAATAAGAGAGCGCATAGATTTGTCCTCTTTTACAACCGTACAAATCCAACAACCAAAACGACTTTGACCACACGACCCATGACTTTTATCCGTAACAACCGTTGGACATTCATAGTCATCCGCACTGGCATCCATATATATATTAAATAAGGTGGAGTTGTCACTTCCCCATGGCGATGGGAAAGCATTGATAATATACCATACCTCCTCTAACATTAATTCTTTAATAGGAGCATATACCCATGTATTTTGCAAAAGTGTGTGATGTGTCAAGCGTTCACCATGACGTTCGTGCTTCTTAATGGAGCGCGCACGCGTCGCACTTTCAGCTTTACGTGTTCCTATGAGAACAATTGCTTCTCCACACTCATCTACTTGCTCAATAATAAAACGTGCAGTAGGCTTGATTTTCATGCGTTCTGTACACCAACGGAAAGCTGTATTTGGAACAGGATAACCTTTTCCTATCACATTTACCCAAAAAGTATCTTCTAATCTAGGAATTGTTTTGCGTACAAATATTGGCATATCTTGTTCGCGCGCAGCTTTCTCTATCTGTACAAGAACATCATCCACATATTTTGAAATAATTGGATTTTCAACAAGTGTATCATTACATACCACATAGATAGGACGACGTAATTGGAAAGGGACAAGCTTTGTCTCTTTAATCTTCTTGAGTGCCATCCACACCAATGTGAGCAGTACAGTTGAATCTTTACCGCCACTAAATCCTATAATCCAAGGACGAAAAGTGAGATCAGCATACATATACTGATCCATGATTTCATCTATAATATATTCTATCCTTCGAGACATTACTCAGTTTTTTGTTGTTTTGTTAGTTGGGCGATGGTGAAGCCACGGAGGGTTTTGTAGCGTTGCACGGTGGGTTTGTTGGCTGTGGCGCGCTGGTGCTTATCAAACTGCTCTTGCCAATATGCTCGGCGCACTGGGTCGGAGAGTTCGAGTTTTACTTGGGCAACTACTTGAGCAAAATTGGCATTTAACTCCTTTTGGTGGGCAGTGATCTTCTTAGGGTCACGGCGTTTAGGGTAATTACTTATCACCGTTTCACCATAACGCATAGTAACATACGTCTCACTATCGCCAGACAATCTGCCACTAACACTACTAAACGGTATTTCCAATTTTGCTTTCGCCATTACTACTCCTTATATATATTATGGGACAAAACCCAATTTATAGTCTTACTATATTACGGCAATCACACATCAAACTCGCCTGTCGTTGTCGTCTCGTTGCCGTGTCGTTGCCGTGTTTTTCTCGTAGTTAGTAGGTAACATACAAGAGATTTATAAACAACTTACAGACAATTTATAGTCGCACTAGCCGTTCTAGAAGCACTAGATATTGTTAGTATTCATAGTCAATTAAGGGAAAAGTAAGATAGCGGAGGCGGATGACCTCCGCTATCTTGATAATTACGTATTAGCTCTTATAGTTACGAGTTTTACGTTCGGTGAATTCATAGTCGAGTGGCTCTTTGATAAGCTCTGGCTCGCTGTCCTCGCCAGTGTATTTCCAGCAAGCAACATAAGAGAACTTATCGTCTTGACGCATAGCCTCGCCCTCTGGAGTTTGATACTCCTCGCGGAAGTGACCACCGCAAGACTCCTCACGGTTCAATGCGTCAACTGCCATCAAACGACCAATCTCGATAAAGTCTGCAAGACGGAGAGCCTTCTCGAGC
>JAZKZF010000009.1:0-61322 GCA_045612525.1 Paludibacteraceae bacterium
CGCTGGGAAACCTCATACAATATGTTTTGTTTTATTTTTTAAGACAATTCATGTCAATTAGAACGTCAATTATTGTCAATTCTAGGGGTATATTGTTTTGTGATTGAATGATGATTGCGTTGCAACCAGAGCAATCACAAAGAATAACTTATTTATTAAAACGGGTTAATATAGTTCCATCTATACTGATAATTTCATTCCTCTGTGCATCAAAGAAATATCGCTCTATTTCTGCACTCTTTGGAGAGAAATTTACAAGTATTCCCATTGGTAGTTTTGTCAATCGCATATAATTAAACAATTGGGCACGATGGTTAACTGACAATTGTTCAACTGCTTTACACTCTACAATAATCTGATTCTTACACACAAAATCCAAGCGGTATTTGGCGTTCATCTTACGATCGTGGTATATAGGAGTGTATTCCCTTTCACGCTCATACGCAATGTTGTCATCTTCCAGCTGCATCTCTAAACCCTCTTGATATACATACTCATTCAAGCCAGAGCCTAACTCCTTATGCACCTCATAAATAGCACCTATTACGGGGTACATATAATCCTTCAAGGTATGTATATCAAAACTTGTTTTCATTACATTATCTCATTTTGTTTTGCTCACCAATGCAGGGTACTGCATTCTTTTGAGCAAAAACAAAATCTATCTTTGAATTGACATTAATTGACAACCGCAATTGACAATAATTGTCGTCAAAACATAGGACTTGATTTTTTATTTATTTTTGTAGCCTATCAATGGCATATCCTCGTCAAACGACTTCATACTAGCCATCTGAGCCTTGCGTTGCTCGTCTGTTAACGTTGTCATATTTTATTTATTTTTTATCTCCTTGCCTTGCGGCAGCGATAGTCATACCAATGAGCGGGCAAAGGTACAAAAAAAAAGCGACATGTGCAAATACAAATCGCTTTTTATATGCATTTTATGCATTTTTGGCACACAGAACCCCGCAAGAGTGGCTATATAGTTGCTATGCAACCTATATATTGCGTTCCTCAATCCAACCCATCTGGTAGGCCTGCAAGAGCTGTTGCAACTCACTGACCTGGCGGATCAGTTCACGGCCACGGTCGGTGTCACGCACCATGATACGACGGTGGGTGAAGTCCTGCAACTGGATACGCAGATGGATATCCGAACCCGAAGACGCTGCCTGCTCACGACTCTCGAACTTCTCATGCTCCACCAACTGGATACCATGGCTGTTATAAATCAACGTATAGCCCGATATACCCGTCTTCTCCTGATAAGGTTTGGAGAACCCGCCATCGATCACAAAGCGCTTGCCATCGGCACGCACCGGTGTCTCACCTTTGATCGTACGCACCGGGATATGACCATTGATGATACGGCCCGACTCGGCATCCAAACCGAACTCACGCAGAATCATCTCGCACACATCACGGCGATCAGCCAAGGTATAGTAAGCCCCCTTGCGCTCGTGCTCCAGTTCGGGCACGCCGATGAAGTAGCGCTCGAAGGTGCTCATCTTGTCCTTGTGGTACAATGGCGAACCATAGCCGCACCAGAGATAGAGCATATAGTCCAGCGCATCGGCCTTCTCCTGACCATGACCAAAATAGGCCCGACGCACCACTTGATCGATGCGATCCATGAGCGCCTTGCCCTTGGCACGCATACCACACACATCCACCTCCATGAACGAGGCATCGTCGGTGAGCGGGATGGCCGCATGGTAGAGCAAAAAGTTGTTGCGAACCAGATATAGACCACCATGCTGATATAGCATTCGCAAGTGCTTTTGCGCCTTCTCAGATTTGCGGAACGAGCGGGCTAATTGCTCCATGAGTTCTTGCTCCTCTTGCGACAATAGATATGGGTTATCATGCTGAATAGTAGGCAGATAGGTATCGGTAATAGGATACTCGTTATCACCCAAACGAATCACCCCACGGGCATAGTCGATCTTGTCCAAGAAGAGACGATCGGACATCTGATACTCAGGGTGGCGCAAGAGGGTCTGTCCCTCGAGCTTAAACTGGATGATGGAGATGGCTTTGTGCATCTTGGCCATGAGCTGCGCAGAGCGCGTGAGGCGAGGATTATTCTCAAAATCCTTGGTCTGAAAAACCGTACACGGATCGCTGCCATAAGTCTCCATGGCGAAGTTGGCCAACGGCAGCAGATTGATGCCATACCCCTCCTCGAGGGTCTCGATATTGGCATAGCGGATGCTGACACGCAGCACCGTAGCGATCAACGCCCAGTTACCCGCAAAAGCACCCATCCAGAGGATATCGTGGTTGCCCCACTGGATATCATAATCACGCACCGTAGAGAGGACCTCCATGATCTTAGTTGCACCAGGGCCGCGGTCGAAGATGTCGCCGACGATATGCCAGGTGTCGATGGCCAGGGTATGGATGAGATAGGAGATGGCTATGAGCAGTTGCTCGGCCCTACCCGTGTCGATGATGGCATCAATGATGGCATGGAAATAGCGGGTGCGGTCGCGCTCGATGCTGGACTCGTAGAGCAACTCCTCGATGATATAGGCAAAATTCTTGGGCAATAGCTTACGCACCTTGGAGCGGGTGTACTTGACCGACACGCCCCGAGTGACGTCAAGGGTCTGATGGATACGCCTGCGATACCAATCGATCATAGTAGGCGCATCGATAGGCATGGCCTCAGCATCTAGGCCCTGCTGTTGCACCAGACGGATACGCTCGTCGGGATAGTAGATCAACGCACACAGGGCACGCTTCTCGGCTTCGGAGATGGTGTCGCCATAGATATCGTCCACCTTGCGGCGGATGACCCCCGAAGCATTCTTGATCATATGGATGAATGCACTGGATGCACCATGCAGGTCGCTGACGAAATGCTCGGTACCCTTGGGCAAAGAGAGGATGGCATGGAGGTTGATGAGCTCGGTGACCACCGCATCGGCATTGGGAAAACGTTCGCTCAGCAGGCGAAGATAGCGCTCTTGTGCTTGAAAATTGTCCATCGTTGTGTTTAGTGACTGAAGGTTAATAAATGACGAACGACCACCCGGTTAGGATGGTCGTTCTTGGTAGTGCTACGGGGACTCGAACCCCGGTTTACGGCGTGAGAGGCCGTTGTCCTAGGCCACTAGACGATAGCACCCTAGCGCTTCCTTCTCGAAAGCGGGTGCAAAATTACTGCTTTTTTTTGACATGACCAAATATTTTTGCAAAAAAATGCAATTTTTGTGTTTTTTTTTGCACAATTGATAAAAAAGCAGTACCTTTGTGGGCAATTTTCGCGCCTGCGTGGATATACGTGCACGCATCGCGATAATAAAAAAGATGTAGCAATTAGAGATTATGGCAATGAATTTTGGATATGTTCGCGTGGCCGCAGCAGTGCCCCATATGCGGGTGGCAGACTGCCAGTATAACGCCGCAGCAATCAAAAAGCAAATCACCGAAGCCGTGGAAGAAGGCGTGGAAGTAATCTGCTTTCCAGAACTGAGTATCACGGGCTATACCTGTGCGGATTTGTTCTTCACACAGCAATTGCAAAAAGATGCATTGTGTGCGCTGGAAGATGTGTGCGCCTACACACGCAACCTGCCTATCATCGTATTGGTGGGTGCTCCGCTGAAAGTGGATAACAACCTATACAACTGTGCGTTTGTGATGACCGACGGCGATGTGGTGGGCGTAGTGCCAAAGATCAATCTGCCAAATACGGGCGAATTCTACGAGAAACGATGGTTCTCATCGGGGCGTGATGTGCTGGAGAACAACGTCAACAGCATCCGCCCACGCATACCTACCATCGAGCTATGGGGTACGGATGTGCCATTTGGCATCGACCTGCTATTTGCTACCAAGGATTATAGTTTTGGCATCGAGATATGTGAGGACCTATGGTCTCCCCTACCCGCTAGTACCCAGTTGGCCATACAAGGCGCAGAGATCATCTTTAACCTCTCGAGCAGCAACTGCGTGACAGGCAAGCACGCCTTTCGTCAGCGCATGATCACCCAGCAGTCGGCACGTGTGCACTGTGGCTATGTATATACCTCATCCGGCATAGGCGAATCGACAACGGACATTGTGTTCTCAGGCAGCACCTATATCGCAGAGAACGGCGAGATGCTGGAGATAGGCGAACGATTTCAGATGGCAAGCAGCATGATCATCTCGGAGATTGATGTGGAGCGCATGCGCATTGACCGCCAACGCAATACCAATTTCACCCACGACAAGCATGGGCATTTTCGCCATATCCAAGTGGCGCCTCTAGAGGCGATGAGGCAAGATGATAGAAGCACGGGACCAGTACACCGACACTTCACCAAGACGCCATTCCTGCCCAAGAAGCGAGATAGCGAGGACTACTGCGAGGATGTGCTGAACCTACAAATGCACGGACTGCTACGCCGCTGGCAACATACGAAGGCCGAGTCGCTGGTGATAGGTATATCGGGCGGACTAGACTCGACATTGGCATTGATAGTGAGCGTGCTGGCAGCCGATCGATTGGGTTATAGCCGCAGCCAAGTGCTAGGCGTGACCATGCCTGGGTTTGGTACGAGCGGCAGGACATACAACAATGCGTTGGCACTAATGGAAGAGCTGGGCGTGAGTATCCATGAGGTACCTATCCGTGATATGGCCACACAGCATCTGCAAGACATCGGACATGACCTGGACACCCACGACATCACCTACGAGAACGCTCAGGCGCGTATCCGCACACTGGTGCTGATGGATCTGGCCAATAAGTACAACGGGCTGGTAGTAGGTACGGGGGATATGAGCGAATTGGCATTGGGTTGGGCAACATATTGCGGCGACCATATGTCGATGTACGGCGTGAATGCGGGTGTGCCCAAGACACTCGTGCGCTATATGGTGCGCTATGCCGCAGAGAATATCTTTGGCGAACGCTTGCGCGAGATATTGCTGGATGTGATCGATACTCCTGTATCACCAGAGTTGTTGCCAACTGACGAAGAGGGCAATATCGCACAGATCACCGAAGATAAGGTGGGACCATATGAGTTGCACGACTTCTTTATGTACTACTACCTGCGCTATGGTTTCACCCGCGAGAAAATCGCGTATATGGCGTGTTTGGCATTTGAGGGCATGTATAGCGAAGAGGTGATTGAGCATTGGCTCAGCGTGTTTATGCGCCGCTTCTTCACGCAGCAATTCAAGCGCAGCTGTCTGCCCGATGGACCAAAAGTGGTAGGCGTGAGTCTATCGCCACGCGGCGACCTGAGAATGCCGAGCGATGTGAGTGTTTAGGGGGATCGTTTAAAGTTTAAAGTTTATAGTTTAAAGGCAAGGATATGAAAAAGCTAATGACAATATTATTTGCGGTGATGGCGATAGCATTGACCGCAGAGGCACAGATCGTGCAACCAGTGAAGTGGGCTGGCGCTGTAGAAGGCGACAGCGTGAAATTAACCGCTACCATCGAGCAAGGATGGCACCTGAACATCATCGAGCTGGGTGATGGTTTCTACATGGACGAGTATGAAGGAACCTTCACCGAGACCGTGGCGAAAGCCGACACCATTCGTGTACGCTACAACGCTTGCGACGACAAGATGTGTACCGCACCAGAGACCTGGGAGTATGTCGCTTTGGGCGAAGAGGCGAAAGGCGAAAAGGAGAAAGGCGAAGAGGCAGGTCAATCGATATGGGTGATCTTCCTGATGGGACTATTGGGCGGATTATTGGCCATCTTCACACCATGCGTATGGCCAATCATACCAATGACCGTCAGCTTCTTTATCAAGCGCGGTGGCGCAGCCAAAGGTACTACCAACGCACAAGTGGTGCGTGATGCAATCCTCTACGGACTGAGCATCGTGATCATCTATGTGGGATTAGGTTTGTTGGTAACATTGATCTTCGGTGCATCGGCATTGAACGCATTGAGCACCAACGCCGTGGTGAACATCATCTTCTTCCTGATCTTGGTACTATTTGCAGCATCGTTCTTTGGTGCGTTTGAGATCACATTGCCAAGTTCGTGGTCCACTGCGCTGAATAGCAAATCGAGCAACACCACCGGATTCCTGAGCATCCTATTGATGGCATTTACGCTGGTGATCGTGTCGTTCTCATGCACAGGTCCTATCATCGGCACCTTGCTCGTAGAGGCTGCAGGCAAGTCGTTGTTGGCTCCAGCAATGGGCATGTTGGGATTTGCGATAGCATTGGCATTGCCATTCTCGCTGTTTGCGATGTTCCCATCGGTATTGAAGAAATTGCCTAAGTCGGGTGGATGGATGAACACCTTCAAGGTGACCTTGGCCTTCCTCGAGTTGGCATTGGCGCTGAAGTTCCTCAGCGTAGCCGACTTGGCATACGGCTGGCATATCTTGGACCGCGAGGTGTTTGTATCACTCTGGATCGTGATCTTCTCTCTGTTGGGATGCTACCTCTTGGGCCTGATCAGTTTCCCACACGATGACGACGACCAACGCACGACCAGCGTACCACGATTGTTCTTAGCAATAATCTCGCTCTCGTTTGCCATGTATATGGTACCTGGATTATGGGGCGCGCCACTCCGTGCAATCTCTGCATTTGCACCACCAATGACCACCCAAGACTGGGTGATGACACCAGGCGGTCAGGTTATAGGCGAAAGGTTAGAGGTTAAAGGCGAGGGCTACGCCACCATGACCAATCATGGCGGACAGATCACCTTCACCGATTATGATGAGGGTATGGCTTATGCCAAAGAGAATAACATGCCAGTATTCCTGGACTTCAACGGTTTTGGATGCGTGAACTGCCGCAAGATGGAGGCAGCCGTGCTGAGCAAGCCAGAGGTGGCAGAGCATATGCATAAGTATGTGCTAATCTCGCTGATCGTGGATGACAAGACCAAACTGGACGAACCAATCATCGTGGAAGAGAATGGCAAGACCGTCACGCTGAAGACCATCGGCGATAAATGGAGCCACATGCAACGTGCTCACTACCAATCCAATGCACAACCATATTATGTGCAGTTGGATGCCGATGGCAACCGCATCGTGGAGGGTAGTTATGCCTACGATGAAGATATTGAGAAGTTCTTGGAATGGTTAAAATACTAAAGACCGCTGTGCTGTTAGATGTTAGACCGCTGCGCTGTTAGAAGTTAGACTATATATTATGTATTCACAAGATAACAAAAGACCTTTTATTAGAAGCACTAGGATGACTAGTACTCCATCATCACCTAAGAATTACGACACCCGTCGTCCGCCGGAGAAGGAGATGATATTTGGTATCCGTGCAATCATTGAGGCAATTGATGCGGGCAAGACCTTGGATAAGATCCTGCTGCGCCGAGATATGACCTCTGCGATAGGTAAGGAACTGCTACAGAAATTGCAGGGTACTACTACCCCCGTGCAGAAAGTGCCGGTGGAGAAGCTCAACCAATACACCGATAAGAATCACCAAGGTGCCATTGCGTTTTTGAGTCCGATAGAGTTTTATAATATCGAGACCTTGGTGCCTACCCTGTATGAGGAAGGTAAGACGCCATTGCTGATGGTGCTAGACGGAGTGACGGATGTGCGCAACTTTGGTGCAATAGCTCGCACCTGCGCCTGCGCCGGAGCTCATGCACTAATCATAGGCACACACGGCAGTGTGGCCATCAATGGCGATGCGGTGAAGACCTCAGCAGGTGCGTTGCACTCGTTGCCAGTATGCAAGGTGGACAATATGCAACATTGCCTGCAATACCTGCGTGATAGTGGTTTTCACGTGGTGGCTGCCACCGAACATGCGACATGCAACTATACCGAGGTGGACATGACCGCACCAGTGGCTATCGTGATGGGTAGCGAGGACAAAGGTATATATGAGGGCAACCTGCGTATATGCTCGCATCAGGTGCGCATCCCCATGTCGGGTGTGATCGAGAGTCTGAACGTGAGCGTAGCAGCAGGAGTAATGCTGTATGAGGCAGTTAGGCAGAGAGGTGAAAGGTGAAAGGTGAAAAGTGAAAACTGAAAACTGAAAGGTGAAAGGTGAAAAGTGAAAACTGAAAACTGAAAAGTGAAAGGTGAAAAGTGAAAGGTGAAAGGCACGAATAGCGGCGAAGCCGCATACCCAATGCCTTTAAACTATAAACTATACAATGGAATCATGCTGATAATTTTCGATTTAGACGGAACACTGATCAATACGATTGATGACCTGGGGCAAGCATGCAACCATGCCCTGTCTGCATGCGGATTCCCGACACATCAGATAGCAGATTACCCTTGCCTAGTGGGTAATGGCATCAATCGGCTGATTGAACGTGCCTTGCCCGAGGAGCATCGCAACGAAGCGACCGTGCTGCGCGTGCGCGAGCATTTTGTGCCCTACTACGATGCGCACAACTGCGACCTGACGCGTCCTTACAAGGGTATACCAGAACTATTGCAAGCATTGAAGGCACAAGGACATCGTTTGGCTGTGGCATCCAACAAATACCAAGCGGCTACGGAGAAGATCGTGGCACAATTGTTTCCCGGCATCTTTGATGTGGTGCTAGGCGAGCGCGAGGGTGTAAAGCGCAAGCCCGATCCACAGATCGTCTATGATATAGTTGAGGCGATGAGGCGAGAAGGCGATGAGGCTATTGACAAGGGAATCCTCTATGTTGGCGATTCGCTGGTGGACGCAGAGACGGCCAAAGCGTCAGGAGCCACATTGGTGCTCTGCACATGGGGATTCTGCACCGAGGAGCAACTCAAGACAGCACAACCAAATTATATGATACAACATCCTTCTGAATTATTGAATATAATATGAAACGAATGACTATCATCGATTTTGTAGAAAAGTATACACACGAACATAGCGAACTGACATTTCTGCGCGAAAAGGTGGATGGTGTGTGGAGAGAAACTAGTTTTCGTGAGACACGCGAAGAGGCTCATCGCATAGGTGCAGGTTTGATACAATTGGGATTGAAGAAAGGCGACAAGGTGTCCCTACTCTCTCAAGGTAGGAATCTGTGGATCACTAGCGAGTTGGGTATCCTGTACGCAGGCGGCGTGAATGTGCCACTGAGCATCAAACTCACCGAGAGCACCGACCTGTTGTTCCGTATTCAGCACTCCGATTCACGCTTTGTGATTGTGAGCGAGCAACAACTGGGCAAGATCCGTAGTATCATTGCCGATTGCCCTAAAGTGGAGAAGATTATCGTACTCGACCCAATAGCCGATTACCGCGAGAACGAGATGCCTATCAGCGAAGTGATTGCGATGGGTGAAGCGTACTTGGAGGCGCACAGCGAGGATTTTAAGGCGATATATGAGTCGATTCAGCCAGATGATTACGCCAATATCAGTTATACATCAGGCACAACAGCAGACCCTAAGGGTATCCTATTGACCCACCGCAACTATACAGCGAATGTGGAGCAAGGTGCGAGCGTTATCTCATGCAACAAAGGCGATGTGATGCTCATCATCTTGCCTCTTGACCACTGCTTTGCACACGTGGCAGGATTCTATACGATGATGTATTATGGCGGCAGTATCGCCACGGTGCCTGTGGGCAAGACCGCTATTGCTACGCTGAAGAATATCCCTATCGCTATCAAGGAAGTGAAACCAATGTTGATGTTATCCGTACCTGCGTTGGCTCGCAACTTCCGTAAGAATATTGAGGCTGGAATTAAAGCGAAGGGGGCTTTTGTTGAGCGTTTATACGAATTCGCGCTTCAAAACGCCATTAAATATAATAAGGAGTACTGGAACCGCGGAGGTTGGCAAGCATGGCGTTGGCCATTGGTGAAGCTGTTTGACAAGATCATTTTCAAGGCAGTACGCGAAGGAATGGGCGGTAGATTGAAATTCTTTGTGGGTGGCGGTGCGCTGTTGGATATCGAGTTGCAACGCTATTTCTGTGCAGTAGGTATGCCCATGTTCCAAGGTTATGGACTGAGCGAGGCTACACCAATCATCTGTGCCAACTCTATGGGACACGCTATCTTCGGTTCGAGTGGGCGAATCGTTTCTCCACTCGACCTCAAGATTTGCGATGAAGATGGCAACGAGGTGCCTCATGGTCAGAAAGGCGAGATTGTTATCAAAGGCGAGAACGTGATGGCGGGCTATTGGAAGAACCCCGAATCAACAGCCAAGACCATCGTAGATGGTTGGTTGCATACGGGCGACATGGGTTATGTCACCGACAAGCACCCTGGTTACTTGTGGGTAGTAGGACGATTCAAGTCTTTGCTTATCAGTGCCGATGGCGAGAAATACAGCCCAGAGGGATTTGAAGATAGTCTGACCGATGGTAGCAAGTATATCGAGCAAGTCATCCTGCACAACAACCAAGACCCTTACACTATTGTGCTCATCGTACCTAACAAAGATGCACTCAAGGAGTACGTGAAAGCACAAGGCATGGATGCAACAACCGAACAAGGCAAGAAAGCTATGCTTCAGAAGATACAAGACGAGGTGAACGAGTACCGCAATGGCAAATACGCTGGTATGTTCCCTGAGCAGTGGCTGCCAAAGGCGATAGCCGTATTGCCAGAGCCATTCACCGAGCAAAACCATATGGTTAACTCTACGATGAAGATTGTACGTGGCAAAGTGGAGGAATACTACGCCGACCGTATCGAGTACGCCTACACGGCTGAGGGTAAGGAGTTGATGAATGAGAAGAATATGGCTTCGCTATAGGTGAGAGGTGAAAGGTGAAAACTGAAAGGTGAAAACTGAAAACTGAAAACTGAAAGGTGAAAACTGAAAGGTGAAAGGTGAAAGGTGAGAGATGTTGTTGATATTTATCATAGTATCGATTGTGGCGGTTCTCCTGTCGAGGGGAATGACGTTTCGTGAACGCATCACGGAGTTTAGCAAAGGTGCTGGTCAAAAAGACTTGCTGCTGATGGTGTGGATATTCGTATTGGCGGGTGCTTTTGCGGCTTCTGCCAAGGCGATGGGGGCAGTGGATGCAACGGTGAACCTGACCTTGCAACTGCTCCCGACGAACTTCCTATTGGCGGGATTGTTTATCTCGGCGTGCGTGGTGTCGCTATGTATGGGTACCAGCGTAGGCACCATCGTAGCATTCATGCCTATTGCCGCCTCGTTGGCTGATAAGACCGAGATGTCGCTACCACTAATGGCCGCAGCTATTGTGGGTGGTGCATTCTTTGGCGATAACCTGAGTTTCATATCCGACACGACCATCGTGGCTACGCAGTCGCAGGGGTGCAAACAGAGCGATAAGTTTAGATATAACTTCTTCCTCGTGTTGCCCGTGGCCATTTTGGTATGTATCATCTACCTGCTGATGGGTAGTGGTGCGGAGGAAGTGGCGGCTGGCAACGTGATGTGGTGGAAGATTATTCCTTACGCAGCCGTGTTGGTGAGTGCTGCGATGGGTATGAATGTGATGTTGGTATTGCTAATGGGCAATGTGCTGACAGGTATTGTGGGTATAGCCGATGGTAGTTACACGTTTATGGAATGGACAGCTAGTATGACCGCAGGAATCATGGGTATGAGCGAGTTGATACTGATTTCCATGATGGCAGGCGGTATCTTTGCGCTCATCACCAAACAAGGCGTGATGGAACGTTTTATGCGATTGGTATCCATCAAGCTACATACTAAGCGCGGTGCGGAGCTGAGTATCTGTCTATTGGTTGGCGTAGTGAATGCACTGACTGCCAATAACACAGTAGCCATACTGAGTGTAGGCGATATAGCCAAACAAATCGCTACGCGTTTTGGCATTGACCCTCGCCGTAGTGCATCGCTGTTAGACACCACATCATGCGCAGTACAAGGATTGCTGCCCTATGGCGCACAACTGCTGATGGCCAGTTCGCTGGCGGGTATCTCGGCATTGAGTATCATTCCATACCTGTATTATCCGATGCTTATCGGAGTTATCGTATTAGCAACCATCTTCTTTATAGGAAAAAAGAAGGTAACAATATAACATATAAATAATACAACTATGAGTAAAACACCTACTCCCCACATTGGGGCACAGTACGGCGAAATCGCCGAGACAGTCATCATGGCAGGTGATCCACTACGCGCAAAGATGATGGCAGAGAAATATTTGGAATATCCAGTACAATTTAATAATGTACGCGGTATGCTCGGTTTTACCGGCACCCACAACGGCAAACGTGTGAGCGTGATGGGACACGGCATGGGTATCCCTTCGATTGGTATCTACACGTATGAGTTGTACAACTTCTACGGTGTAAAGACCATTATCCGTGTGGGTAGTGCAGGTAGCATCCACAAGGATTTGAATGTAGGCGACTTGGTGATTGCCATGGGCGCTTGCACCAACAGCAATTATGCAGCGCAATACGAATTGCCAGGTACCTATGCACCTATTGCCGACTTTGATCTATGCCGCCGTGCAGCCGAAGCAGCGGAGAAATTTGGCTACCGCTATAAGGTAGGCAATGTGTTCTCATCTGACACCTTCTACACCGAGAATGCGCACAACGACAAATGGATCAACATGGGCGTACTGGCCGTGGAGATGGAAGCACCTGCGCTATATATGAACGCTGCACGCAGTGGCAACAAAGCGCTGGTAATCTGTACGGTATCGGATAATATCCTGACTGGGGAGGCGACTACTGCCGAAGAACGTCAAAACAGTTTCACCCACATGATGGATGTGGCATTTAGTTTGCTATGAGAAAAGTTTGGTTAGTTAGTCTGCTATTGCTCACTAACCTACTCTATGCAGAACGCACGATAGAGCCTGTGGTCTATGGCGACATGGACCAATGGTTGGTGCGTTATGTCAAAGAGTCGAATATTCTTGGCGGTCAGACTAAGACGCTGTATGCCATCGCACCTCAAGACACAATCAGGGACAACCAGGCATATGTGCCAGCAGAAGGCACCCCCTGGGGGTGCAGTGCGACGTATGCACGATTTATGGGTATAGAGACAGCGATGGAGAGTTCGGTGGAACCAGAACCACGTGGATATGGCTACTGCTGCCGATTGAAGAATGTACTCTCGCATGTCAATATCGGTGATATCTATGCAATGGTTTCTGGCACCATATATATGGGACAAGCCCTAGAGCCACTGGGTATTCAGGCCAAGAGCAAACCTTATACAGCCATTGATTTTGGTACGCCATTTACCAAACACCCCATCGCTTTCATGCTCGATTATAAGGCGCTGATAGCTGATTCGGATAGTTTGATTACCACTGAGAGAAACAAGCCAGAAGTAGTAGCTGGACATGATTGCGCCGTCATCTTTATCTATCTGCAACACCGTTGGGAAGACAAGGAGACTGGTAAGATATATGCCCGTCGTGTAGGCACAGCCTACGAGCGGATATGCAGTACGATTCCTGAATGGGTGAACAATCACGAGATTCCCATCCGCTGGGGCAATATCACCAATATGCCTGATTATCAAGAATATGAACGCCTGAACAATCGAGATATGATGACCCGCAACTCCAAAGGGAAGATGGTGAAAATAGAAGAAGTGGGCTGGAGCATAGACGAGCCAACGCATATCGTGATGTATATCTCATCCAGCGATGCAGGCGTGTTTAGGGCCTACGAGGGTAACACGCTGTGGGTGGACAATCTACGATTTGTATATGAAGAAGAAGAAAAAGAGCAATAGAAATTCTATTGCTCTTTTTGTAGGTATTCGATTGCTTTCTCTAAGTCTTGCGGATTATCTATCCCTATCGAAACGGTGTGACATTCAGCTACTTTGATAGTCAAGCCATGTTCCAGCCAACGTAGTTGCTCAAGACACTCGGTCAACTCTAAAGGCGTTTGACGGAGTTGGGTAATGCGTTGCAGTACATCAGCTCGATAAGCATACATACCTATATGGCGATAGAACTGCCCCTTATGCAACCACTCTGATTGCTCTACCCCACGCAAATAGGGCACCACACTGCGGGAGAAATACACCGCCTTACCCAAAAAAGAAGTATTCTGCTCTGCAGCAACGACTACCTTCACATAATTGGGATTAGCCAAATCATCCCATGTGTTTTGCGGTGTGAAAGGATGCACTAGCGTGGCTATTTCGGTGTCAGCATCGGCGAAACAATCCATCAAGGCAGTAATCTGAGATGGTTGGATGAAGGGTTCGTCACCCTGGATATTTACCACCACCGTTTGATTATCCACCCAATCTGCTGTTTGTCGAGCAATAGTATAGGCTTCCTGCACGCGATCGGTGCCACAAGCATGGTGGGATGAAGTCATTACCACATGTCCTCCAAAGGCCTTGACACACTGGTAGATGCGCTCATCATCCGTAGCAACGATCACACTGTCAAGCGCTTTAGAAGCTTGTTCATACACACGCTGAATCATGGGTTTTCCCCCTAAATCTGCCAGTGGTTTTCCTGGAAAACGCGAACTGGCATAGCGCGCGGGAATGATACCAACAAACTGCATGCTTATGCCTCCTCTTCGTCGTCGATATACTTATGAGTAGGTTCGTCTTTGAGTTTGCTCACACGCGTGCGGATATAGTCGATAGCTCCGTAGGTGCGTTTGTTCTTGCCCTCACCATAGCCATAACCATATCCGTAGCCATAACCGTAGCTACCATAGGTATAGCCATAGCCTCGACCTGACTTCATGATAGGTATGTCAGAGAGAATCAAATTGATCTTTGACTTGTGGTTAATCGCCAATGTTTCCAAGGTCTGCTTTGCAAAGGACTTGTTGGTCTCCATGCAACGCAATACGAAGAGTGTCAAGTCGGTTTGCTCGATCAGTGACAATGCATCAGGTACAATACCTACTGGCGATGAATCCAACACGATATAGACATAGCGCTCGCGTAATTGATTGAGCAAATCAGTCAATTTCTCGCTACGAATCAGTTCGCCTGGATTAGGTGGAATGGTGCCAACAGGTATGATATCATAGCCCAATTGCTCATTCTTGATAATGATATCATCCAACTCACAATCACCTATCAGATAATTGGTTACACCATTTTGTGGTGCAGGCATACCCAATTTCTCATGCACATTTGGTTTACGAATATCGAGGTCCATCAATAGTGTGGGATGACCGCTCATCGAGTACAACGATGCTAAGTTGGTACTGATGAATGTCTTGCCATCGCCAGACTGAGTAGAAGTGACGGTGATCGTCATATGGGTCTTACGCAGGAGTTTGAACTCGATACGCGTTCTTATGGTACGCAGCATCTCGGCATAACTAGAACGTGGGTGACTACGTGCATAGGTAGGATTTTGCGACTTCACATGGCGCAAGCTACCCAACAGATCAAAATCGCTCAGTTTTTCCGCCTCCTTAGGTGTGCGGATTTTATTATTGAGCAATTCCAATAGAATCAATAGCAGCAATGGGATGATTAAACCGATGGCCATATAAGTCATCATGTTTTTGCGTTTCTCCTTGCTATTCATAGCATAGGTGGTGCGTGCCTTGTCCATGACCTCGCTATCTGGCGTGTTACCTGCTTTTTGGATCTCAGCCTCAGCACGTTTTTGGAGGAAGAAGGTATAGTAGTTGTCATCAATGCGGTAGTTACGCTCGATAGCAACCATCTGCAATTCCTTTTCAGGCAATGATTGAATCTCACGCTCCACATCCCGCATGCGGTATTGGAGATCTTTTTTCTCAATCTCCAATGACGTACGCATCGATGACACCACCTCTGAGATGGCCAACTTGACGTTGTCAATATCGCTGGTATACTTGGCATAGTATACGTTCTTCTCACTCAAGTCTGCACGCTGGATATGCAGGTCGTTCAACTGTTGTACCAATTGCATCAACATGGGTTCGTTTAAGCCCAACGATGCAGGTGCTACCACCGAACCTTGCTCAATCTTCTGGTCAAGATAGTTGGACAAATAATCCAAATAAGTCTCCTTGAGGCGCAATGCCATTTGCTTTTGGTCGTATTCACTCACCCTACCCATCAATTCACCAGCATATGAACTGACGTTGACAAACTTATTCTCCTGGCGGAAGCCTGTCATGGCACTCTCACTAACAACCAAACTTTTTTGCAACACCTCCAACTGCTGGTTGATAAATGCAATAGACTTATCAGCCACCATATTCTTGCGCTCGACGTTTTGCAAGAGGTAGATCTCACAAAGCTTATCAATAAAATCCCTATCTCGAGCAGGAGTTTCACTCACCAATTGCAGGCCTAGTACCGTGCTACGCTCTGACAAAAAGCTCAACTGCAGGCTGACAGAGAACTCCTCGGTGAGACTCTCAGAACTACGGAAACGGAAATAGATATGCTGTCCCTCACGCATCATCATATCAGTAGGCCATATGGTAGCAGTAAACAAGGATGTTTGCAACGGCTGTCCATATTGGGTGGTATAGGCAAAGTCAAAGTCTTCGGTAGTGGTGGTGATATACAACGCACCGCCCTCCAACACTTCGCATTTAAACAAATGCTCATACGCTGTAGGTTCCAAACGTGCATATTCAACGGCGATAGGTGTGTTGCGATAGATATTACGCGTCTTGAAACGTCCTTGCGTGATATACTCCACATTCATAAAGGGCAGTGAATCCACGGTACGACGAATCAAGTCGTAACTACCCATGATGATCAACTGGTTGTTGACATTCTTATAACCAGCCTCCACACCAAAACCATGCATCAGCGATTGCGCACCATAGCCGCCACCACCTGATTCCTGGATAATCATCGTACCGGTCGTCAGGTAGCGCTCAATCACACTCTTATTCTTCAGATAAGCCAATGAGAAAGCTATCACACCGGCTATCACAAACAAATACCAATGACGAAGGATGCGAAGCACCCACTCCATTATATCAAAATTCGATTTCTCGTCCTCAAAAGGCATCACCAGTTGAGGTTGTACATCATTTTGCGCCATACTATATTATTTTGTATTGATTATCTAATTTTTTTACCACAAACCAGGGATGTAGTTCAACACCGTTATCAGCAGGGATACTGAGCTCGTTATCAACGCCAAGAACGAACTGTAACTGCTTTGTTTATAGAAACTTCCGCTATCGCGGCTAACATATATCAAGTCATTAGGATAGACATAGTAATACTCCGAATTGATAATCGAATTAGGACGAATATCAAACTCCAACACCTTTTGCTCACCATTGCCCATAGGACGAATGATGCGCACATGGCGACGATCGGCCGAGTTCATCAGATCACCCGACATGGCCAAGGCTTGGAAGATGGTCATACGCTCCTTGTAGATACTATACACACCCGAATGCACATCTCCCATCACGGTAAAACGCTTATTATACATCGCCAACTTGACATCCGCATCTGGGATAATCTCGCGAAAAGCTTTGCGCAACGTATCTTGAGCTTCCAACTCGGTCAAGCCCACCAGTTTCACTGGAGCCAAAAATGGAATATCCACCGTACCGTCCGAATAAATACGGTAGGAATTGGCGTATTGCGAGTTGGTCGTTTCGTTGCTTGACAAGGTCTTGGCCAGCGTCTCATCCATCGTGATCACACGGTAGATGATCTCATCATTCACCTGCAAGCGATATGGCTGATAGGCCACGGAATCGTACTGAGGCAGATTATCACGCTCTTGCAACAATCCCACTTGGCGATAACCATAGCAACTTGTCATCAACATTCCTACAAGGAATACCACGCCTAAATGGCTCATCATCCGTCTCATTTCGTACCTCCTTCCACTGCATTCATGATGCGTACCACCAAAGCATATACAAAACCGCCAAACGCCAATGTCGTCGCTACCACACTGACCGTTGTGGCTGCTGAGTTGATACCAAAACTTTGACCTTTTATCTTCTGGATATACAATACATCGTTCGGCTCAATATAGTAATACTCCGAATTGATAATATCCTTTGAGCGCAAGTCAAAGGTCATCACCTTGGTTTGTCCTTCTATCTCACGCACAATGCGCACCTTGCTGCGATCACCAAAATCACCAATATCACCAGCCATCGCCAAGGCTTCGAAAATCGTCACCTTCTCCTTAGGCATCGACAACACGCCACTGCCTCGATCGCTAATCACACTAAACGTACGGCGAACAATATTCACCTCCACGGAAATCATCTGATAGTCGCCATAGTTCTTGATATACGCTAACAGCTCTTTCTCCAGCAGATGCTTCACCTCGCGCGTTGTCTTGCCACGAACGGACAAACGGCCCAGCGTAGGGAAATCAATCGTACCATCTTCTAACACCAAATACGTGTACAGATCATACGAGCCACCAGCATTCATATTATTGCGTATCTGCTGACGAATCGTGCTACTGTTTCTCGAAGGATTGAACATATTACTAATACGCTCATCCACCGAATATACATACACATACAATCGATCGCCGATACGTATCTCATAGTCTGCATACGACAGCGTATCTGCATACGACGGTATGCCATTCTTACCTGGCTCTTGCATCAAGTTCACCTTCTTGCTCGTCACACACGACGCCATCAGCAAACTCAACATCAGTATCCAATAGGTGCGCAACCTCATATTTATTACTTATTATATTTACGATTTATGATTACCTTTTCTCATCCCAACCAAATGGGTGAGTCGCCAATGGCAATTTTGCTAACGGATGATAATCGCCCACCAAACCAATAGGCTCTGCATGACGAATATCGCTGACAATCTCAATGGATGGACGTGCCTCCGATATGCGGAAACCGTTGCCACGCAAGATTTGCTTATAACTCTCAGTATGCAACTCAGTAAAGCCCTGGCTAAACTCAAACTCCTCGCCATCTATGCATAATGTACGATAAGTCTTCTTCTCGCCTTGCACCGCATTCGCTGGCAAGCATTCAGCGTTGATACTTAGGAAGTAACGCACACGCGCATGCTCCAACTCCAGATAACCAGCCACACGGTCAAACGACATCACATGCACCACATTCTGCTTCACCGCACCAAAGATCCATTGCAACATATCATAGAAATGCACACCGATATTCGTTGCTATGCCGCCTGCTTTGTGGATATCGCCCTTCCACGAGCTATAATACCACTTACCACGACTGGTGATATAGGTCAAATCCACATCATATACCTTATCCTTAGGACCATTCTTCACCTTCTCACGCAAAGCCGCAATCTTATCATGCAAACGCAATTGCAAGATCGTATAAGCCTCACTACCAGTCTCTTGTTCCAACTCCACCAAGTTGTCTATATTATATGGATTCAGCACCAATGGCTTCTCGCATATCACATTACAACCCAAACGCAAACCATAGCGTATGAACGCATCATGCGTGTAATTGGGTGTACAGATACTTACCCACGACAATGGATTATCCGTACGCATTTGCTTCGAGCAAAAACGATCAAACTGCTCATTCTCGGTAAAGAAACTGCATTCAGGAAAACTGGAATCCAATCTTCCTACCGAATCAAATTTATCATAAGCCACCAATAAGTTATTACCCGTGTCAGCTATCGCCTTTATGTGGCGAGGTGCGATATAACCCGCTGCGCCTATCAATGCAAAATTCAATGGTTTGTTCATATCTTATTCCAAATTTTTATCTATACATATTCACTTTTTCCTGGCATATGCGCCACTCAAAAACAGTTTTCCCCAATAAGCCTGCAAAGATACAACTTTTTTTTCACATATACAAACAAAAACAAAAAATCTTCTAATAATTCCTTTCGCATGCCTCGCATTAAGGCAAATATTTGCATATTTGCAGAAAAATCATTACCTTTGCACGTTTGAATAACCCGTACCATGCGAATTGCTTTCACCACATCATTACCCACAGAAGGATTTGCTCGATTGGAGCGACACACCTTGTATGTGCCACTGGAGGAGGCGGAAGTGCTGGTCAGCACCTTCGACAAAGCCGTGACGCGCGAGATGATCATGTCTGCCCCTCATTTGCAATTGGTCACCAACTTTGGTGTGGGCTACAACAACATCGACCTCGACACATGCCGTGAGCGCGGCATCCGTGTCACCAACACCCCACAACCCGTGATCGAGCCCACCGCCGAGTTGGCCTTTGCACTCATGCACGATGTAGCAAGGCGCACAGCGGAGTTCGACCGCAAGTTGCGCCTAGGCAATGCCGAACCCTTTGGCGTGATGAACAACCTCAGCCACTCGCTGTATGGCAAGACCCTAGGCATCATCGGCATGGGGCGCATCGGGCAGGCGTTAGCACGCAGAGCAGCGGCTAGCGGTATGCGCATTATCTACCACAATCGTCGTCCATTAGGCGATGAGGCGATGAGGCAATTAGGCTATGAGGCAAGTTTTGTGAGCAAAGACCAACTCCTGCAATCAGCCGATTTCGTTAGTCTCAACCTGCCCTACACGCCCGAGGTAAAGCATATCATCGATGGCGAGGCACTGCGCATGATGAAGCCCACTGCCTACCTCATCAACACCGCACGCGGCGCACATGTGGACGAAGCTGCGTTGGTAGAGGCACTCCAGACGGGTGAGATTGCAGGCGCTGCGATGGATGTATACGAGTACGAGCCCAAGATTCACCCCGAGCTGCTGACATTGGACAACGTGGTGCTATCGCCACATACTGGCACAGGCACATGGGAGGGACGCATTGCCATGTGCGAGAACGTGTGCGATAATATCCTAGCATGGGAAGAGGGCAATATACAAGGCATGAATATTGTGATTTAGCTCTCCTAGTTGAAAGTTGAAAGATTAAAGTTTAAAGGCAAGAATATATGAATATTACAGACAGATTTTTGAAGTATGTCAGTTTTTGCACTACTTCGGACGAAGAAACCAACATGACTCCCTCTACACCAGGGCAAATGGAGTTTGCAAAGTACCTTGCTACCGAATTAAAAGAGATTGGTATGCAAGAGGTCACTCTAGACGATAATGGCTATGTGATGGGCACCCTACTCGCCAACGTGGAAGGCAAACCTACCATCGGCTTTATCGCCCATATGGACACTGCTCCTGATGCTAGCGGTAAGCACGTGAAAGCACGTATTGTGAGCCAATATGACGGCAACGATATCGTGCTCAATCATGAGAAGAATATCGTCTTCGAAGTGGCTAAATACCCTGAGATACTGGATTACAAGGGACAAGATATCATCGTTACCGACGGCACCACATTGCTCGGCGCAGACGACAAAGCGGGCTTGGCTGAGATCGTTACCGCATGCGAGTACCTCATCCAACATCCAGAGATACAGCACGGTAAGATTCGTGTGGGCTTTACGCCTGACGAGGAGATTGGTCAAGGCGCTGACCACTTTGATGTCAAGAAGTTCGGCTGCGACTTCGCCTACACCATGGACGGTGGTGCAGTGGGCGAACTCGAGTACGAGAACTTCAACGCCGCTGGTTGCAAAGTCAAGGTGCACGGCGTGAATGTGCACCCAGGATATGGCTACCACAAGATGATCAATTCCATGCGCATCGCCAACCATTTTGCTACGATGTTACCTCGTTGGGAGACCCCAGAGCATACACAGGGCTACGAGGGATTCTACCACCTCATCGCCATGAATGGTAGCGTGGAAGAGACCACACTGCAATACATCATCCGTGACCACGACCGCGCACGCTTCGAGAGCCGCAAACGCGAGATCGAGCACCTCGCTCGCAAGATCAACCAAGAGTATGGCGAAGGTACCGTGGAGGTGGAGATTCGCGACCAATACTACAACATGCGCGAGATGGTCGAACCCGTCATGCATATCGTCACCCTCGTAGAGGAAGCGATGAAGGAGGTAGGCGTGACACCTAAGGTACAACCAATCCGTGGCGGCACCGACGGCGCACGACTGTCGTTTGAGGGACTACCATGCCCTAATATCTTCGCAGGTGGCGTGAACTTCCACAGCCGTTTTGAGTACCTCCCTATCCCATCGATGGAAAAGGCGATGCAGGTCATTTTGCAAATCGTTCAGAAAGCGTGAGTTGCAAAATAGTTTAGAGTTTAAAAGATTAAAGTTTAAAGGCGAGAATATATGAAAACAACTCCATTTACCGACATCCATATCGCTCTGGGAGCGAAGATGGCAGATTTTGCGGGCTTCAACATGCCAATCCAATACCCTACGGGTATCAACCAAGAACACATCATCGTACGCGAAGGTGTGGGCGTCTTCGACGTTAGCCACATGGGCGAGTTTTGGGTGAAGGGCGAAAAAGCGCTTGACTTCCTGCAATACATCACCACCAACGACGTGAGCAAACTTGAGGCAGGCAAAGCGCAATACACCTGCTTCCCTAACGGCAAAGGTGGTATCGTAGATGACCTCATCATCTACAAGTACTCCACCACCAAGTACCTGCTCGTGGTCAATGCAGGTAATATCGACAAGGACTGGGCATGGGTCAACGAGCACAACACCTTTGGTGTGCAATTGGAAAACGCAAGCGACCGCTATGGTCAATTGGCTGTACAAGGTCCTAAGGCCACTGAAATGCTGCAACTCCTGACGGACGCCGATTTGAGTGCGATTCCCTACTACGCTTTCCGTGAGTGGTCATTCGCAGGCGTACAAGGCGTAATTCTCAGCAATACTGGTTATACGGGTGCTGGCGGTTTTGAGTTGTATTTCCCAAAAGAGCATAGCCAACAGATCTGGGATGCACTCTTCGAAGTAGGCAAACCATTCGGATTGGCACCTATCGGTTTGGGCGCACGTGATAGTTTGCGTCTCGAGAAATGGTACTGCCTCTACGGTCATGACATCGACGACACCACCTCACCGCTTGAAGCAGGACTGGGATGGATTACCAAGTTTGATGCCAAGGACTTTATTGACAAAGAGTTCTTGCTCCAACAAAAAGCCGAAGGCGTGAAGCGCAAACTTGTGCACTTTGAGTGTCAAGAGCGTGCTATCCCTCGTTGCGGATACGAAATCTGCGATGCAGAAGGCAATGTGATTGGTAATGTAACTAGCGGCATCATGCTACCTACCACCAAGGTGGGCATCGGTATGGGATACGTACAAACGGCTTTCGCCAAGAAGGAAACCATCATCTACATTAAGATTCGCGAGAAACTCGTCCCTGCGAAGATTGTGTAACCTAGCGCATTACCCTGCAATACGGCTTGCTTTGCAAGGTATAGTGATAAAAAAAAACTGCGTCATCCACTGACGCAGTTTTTTTTTGTGCATTAACCTATGGCTCAACGAATCACTTTCTTGGTCATGCGTTGGCCATTCTTTTCGAATTGGATGAGGTACAAACCATTGTCCAAACCATTCATATTCACCTGATTCACATTGCGTTGCACCGATACTGCTTGACCACTAATGGTGTAAATAGTCACATTGTATGGAGGCAACATATCCTCAGGAGTGGATGGCATGATCACTTGCTCAAGATTTGTACTGAAGTCATAGAACGGACGCATCTCTGGCAACGCTTGTGGTGTACCGGTCAGGATGAGCAATGCGCCAGGAATGAGCGTCACGGTAGTCTCGGTTTGCTCTTTCTGCTCGTAGTAGTTATACCATTTGCCCTCAGGTATGGTGACGGTCTTTTCGGAGATAGCATCAAAGTTACCTGCCACAAACACGTCGCTGCCCCATTGGATGGTACGCACGCTCTTGCCACCACCTATATCCACCTTCGTTGGGTTGCCCTCAAACACCTGTGGCATCAAGCGTGTACGCAGTTGGATAGCTTGTCCCACCTTGTGGAAGGCATCTGTACGCCATGCACCTTCGCCCAACCATGTCTCAGTACGTGCCTTAGGTTGCATCTTGTAGTTGTCGTTTGATACGTTTGACTTGCCATAAGGTGCATCGCCATTATCGTCCTTACCCCATTGTCCGCTAGCGTTTTGCCATTTGGAATAATCAAAGCCAAACTCAGCAAAGTGATAGAACATCTGTGGACCATCCAATAGGGTTAAGAATGCCATATTCACTGGCACACGTGCGATGCGCTCTTGGTCGTCGGTCTTCAGGTCGCCGTTGCCCCACTCTTTTGCCTTGAAGAACGCACGCTCTTCGTCGTGGCTCTCGCAGTAGGACACATAGCCGTCGCGGTTGGCGTTCGTAAAGGAGTCACCGTCCTTTAGCCATCCCATAGCCGTCTGGTAGTAGGCATTGGTGGTGTTGTCCCAGCATAGCATACCCTCCTTGATGAGTTCTCTGCGGTCGCTCTCACAATTATCTCCCCAGTGCTCCAGAATCATGTAGGCATCTTCGGATACCGCTTTCACACCTTTCTCATAATAATCCTTGATATTGCGCACGGAGGTATTGCGTTGTGTACCGCACAATCCGTGGCTCAAGTCCAAACGGAAACCGTCCACCTTGTACTCGGTCAACCAGTATTGCAACACGCGGATAAACATGTTATGCGCTGGTTCGAAATCATGATTCCAGTCCTCATACACATTGTCGCCGTGAGGTGCAGTAACGTTAAACCATGGGTTGTGCTTCAGGTCATCACCCCATGGGTATAGCTTGTTCATAGGGTTCAAACCCGTAGCATGGTTAAACACCATATCCAGGATTACGGCGATACCATTCTTGTGGCACTCGTCGATGAAAGTCTTCAGTTGCTCTGGCGTGCCGTATGCTTTGTCAAATGCGAAATAGTGGTTTGGCGAGTAGCCCCAGTTGAGGTTACCGTCAAACTCTTGCACTGGCATCAATTCGATGGCGTTGACGCCCATGTCCTTGTAGTAGAACATGCGTCTGGTCATACCTTCGATATCGCGAGTCAGCGTGTGGTCATATACCCATGCTTCGTAGATAACCAAGTTGTTCTTGTCAGGGCGTTTGAAGTTGAGCGTAGCATCCGACCACTCAAACTCTGGCTTGTTGGTCTGGATCACGGTCACATAGCCATCGCCCTCTACTGGATAATCCATCAGGTCAGGTATCACCTTGCTTGGCTCCCATTGGTCATCCTTGTGTAGCACCTTCTCTGAGTATAGATCCGAGATGCGCTTCATCACGCCGTCGGCACGCACCACCACATACTGCATCGCATATTCTTGCTGAGGAGTCAATCCTGTGATTTCCAACCAGAAGTAATTACCATCTTGCTTCATCTGGTAGGCGTTGGAGATAGTCCAATCGTTGAAATCACCCACCACAAACACGTGCTGCGCTGGCTCTGTCTTGCTTGCAGCATAGGTGGATAATGTCACCTTGGTAGAGTCCTTCTCGTCGTAGTAGATACCCATATCTATGCCAGCTGGACGTGGGGCTTGTTCTGGTGCTGACACCACGCATGTTTGCGTCGAGGTGCTCTTCACCTTATCCTCTTGGGTTGCTGTGAACTCAAATAGATAATCGCCTTCTGCCTCCAGTGTGTAGGTGTATTGCAGCTCTGTACCCTCTTGTGTGAGCACTTGCTCGCCGTTGACAGATAGCGACAACATGGCTGGCTCCGTAGCCACGCAGCTCACTGTGATCTTGTCATTCAGCTTGGAGATATCAGGCAAATCGGTCATCGACACTGCTAATCCTGGCTCTGCCAACACCACAAAGATATCGGTGCCTTCTGCTGTCTTACCTTCTTTTGAACCGCCAGGACCGTCATGGAAGACAAATGCCAATTTCTTGATCTCGGTGGTGGTAGGACAGTTGTAGTACTCGTACATGTTAGGTATCACGAGCTTCCAGTTGCCACCATCTTGTGTCATTTGTGTCTTGGCGGTGTTCTTGCGCCAATCCTCCACCACGTTTTTCCAATCGCCATCGTTCGACGAAGCAGCGGTGATCAATCCTGTATGCGCATAGCATTGTGTGGCTCCTGCCATGCCGCCATTACCTTCATTGGGATTGAAGATAATCGTAATCTCGCCATCGTATCCCTTTTGGATAATACCTGGCACAGTCGTCACTTGTGCCAGGGCCATCGTGGCGAGCACAAGCGAAAGTAGTAGTGTAATTTTTCTCATATTGATAGTATTAAATTGTGAATATGCACTTCGGCATGCAAAGGTACTACATTTTTGTGAGATATGCAAGTGTTCACTCATTTTTGTATAAAAAAATGAATGTCTTTTTCTTGCCAAGACATTCATTCTTTCATTCTGATGGTTGCATCTATCCGATGTTCACCGCGATACATACCCGCTGCATTTTCTCCTATTCGATTGATTACCACCGCCGTAGAATCCTTCTCATCAGCCACCAACCATAGGGTGTCGGTGGGGAACCCATCCGCTTGTGCTTCAAATCTGCCTTGTGCATTGGTCAGCAGCGTATCGCCCACCTGCTTGCCGCGATACCCTTTTATCACCACGGGCACATACTCCTTGCCTTCTCCGTTGGCATCCACCACCCTGCCCTGCACGTCATACGTGGCATAGGGCACGCCATACAGCACGGTAGGCGTGTCCTGTTGCATCATCTTGTGCGATGTCTTGCATCCGCACAACATCATCACCACCGCACTCAGAATCAGGTCAATACGTCTTCTCATGATTATTTTCCGATACAAAATTTACTAAATATATTGTTCAGCACTTCCTGCGATGTGATATGTCCCGTTATCTCGCCCAAAGCTGTCAGGCAGTCTTGCAAATCCATCGACAAGAACTCGCCGCTTATTCCCATCTGCAGTCCTTCGCTCACGGCCTCTATTGCCTGGTATGCTCGCTGCAATGCCTCGTAATGGCGTGCGTTGGTCACTGTCACCGCATGGCTCACTTCGCATTGCTGCTCGGCGTAGCCCACCAGTGCATCCACCAGTGCTTTAATATCCCCATCACGTGCGGAGATGGCCATGCCGCCGTTGAACGATGGCACCAGGTCTGCTTTGTTGTAAACATCTATCACCATTTTCCCTTCCTCAGGCACGTATAGCGGCTCATCGTCTGGTTTGCTGGCGTCGTGCAGGTAGATGATTACCGATGCCTTGTCCGCCGCTCGCTTGCTGCGTTCTATACCCATGCTCTCTATGGTATCGTTTGTCTCACGCATGCCTGCGGTGTCGATGATTCTGAAGAGCATGCCGCCTATCACTAGGGTTTCCTCCACCGTGTCGCGGGTGGTACCTTGTATGTCACTCACGATGGCACGCTCTTCGCCCAGCAAGGCGTTTAGCAGGGTCGACTTGCCCACGTTCGGCGCTCCTATGATGGCCACAGGCACGCCTTGCTTGATGGCATTGCCCGTTTTGAAGGATGCGATTAGTTCTGCTAGGTTGGTGGCTATTTCCTCTACGAGCTGGTGCAGCTGTGTTCGGTCGGCAAACTCCAGCTCTTCGTGGTCGGCGAAATCCAATTCGAGTTCGATGAGCGATGTGAAGGTCAGCAATCGCTCACGCAGGTGGGCTAGTTCCTTGGATATGCCGCCTTTGAGTTGCGCCAATGCCAGGTCTTTCTCTGCTTTCGTCTGTGCGGCTATCAGGTCGGCTACGGCTTCGGCTTCTGTGAGGTCCATCTTGCCATTCAGAAACGCTCGCTGGGTGAATTCGCCGGGTTTGGCCAACTGGCATCCCCCGTCTATCAACCATTGCAGCAAGGTCTGTTGCACGTAAATGCTGCCGTGGCAACTAATCTCCACCACATCTTCGCCTGTAAACGAATGTGGGGCTCTAAACACGCTCACCAGCACTTCGTCCAGCACCTCTTCGCCACGCGCTATTTCGCCATAGTGTATGGTATATGCCGCTGCTGATTGCAGCGACTTGCGTCCACGATATAGTTCATCCACCCTGCTGATGGCATCCTCGCCGCTCACGCGCACCACCGCTATGCCGCCGCTACCATACGGCGTAGATATTGCACAAATACTACTCATCACCTTTCACCTTTCAGTTTTCACTTTTCACCTTTCAGTTTTCAGTTTTCACCTTTCACCTTCATCATTCTCCATTCGCCTTTCCCTCGCGTTTGTATGCAGATCAGTCCTGCTTGCTGAGCTGCTTCTAGCAGTGTGGGCACGTCTTGCTCATAGAACCCGCTCATCCATACCTCGCCATATGTCTTGAGGTGCTTTGCAAAGTCGGGCATCATCTCTATGAGGATATTGCGGTGGATATTGGCCAATATCAGGTCGTATGTGCCGTCTGGCACGCTGCTGCCCAATCGCACATCCAGCTCCACGCCGTTGCTGGCTGCGTTCTCCAGGGTGTTGGCTACGCTCTTGTCGTCGATATCCACGGCCACCACGCTGGCTGCACCGCATTTCTTCGCCACAATGCCCAGCACGCCCGTACCGCATCCCATATCCAGCACGTTTGCCTGTGGCGGCATCTGCGCCGTCTCATGACTCTCCACCAGGGCGTCCACCATCATCGAGGTGGTCTCGTGATGCCCTGCGCCAAAGGCACAATGGGGTACTATCCGCACGCCCATTGCCAGCTCTTCCACCACGTGCTCCGACTCCCATGCTTCGTTCCAGTTCGCATCCTCGCAGGCGTCTATGCCTAGCAGCACCACGCCTTCTGTCGATGATACGACGGATTGGAGCTGCTCCTCATGCTGCTCCAGCATGCTGGTTTGAATATACGCATCTGCGCCGTCAAACACCTCAAAACCGATGTCGCACAGGTTTTGCTCAAAGAGATCTTGCATCCACTGCTCGTCAAACGAATACGAAAAATGTACTACGGAATACTGCATACTTATCACATTCTTATTTGGGCTGCAAAAGTAATGTTTTTTTTTGATTCTCGCAAGTAATTCTTCGAAAATTTGTGTATTTGCAAAAAAAGTTGTACCTTTGTCAATTATTCTTACGATAAGCATTTGTAATAACTAGAAAATAAATGATTATGAAAAAAATCTTTACCTTTTTTGTAGCATTTTTCGCTACTATTGATCTCTTTTCTCAGGGACTAATTAGTGTTTTTGACGGCACTGCAACTGATTGGGATAACATTCCCCAAGAATATCTCTATGAAACTATCTGTGCAGATGGATGTTCGCAGAATGCGCTTAAGAGCGTAAAGGTATTTGCAGATAAATCGTGGATCAATCTGCTTGTAGAGTGGGATTCAAAACGCATTCCTGACCTCAGTATTGTTCCTTTTCAAGTTTATTTGAATGTAGATCCAGGAGCAGAAACTGGAGGTTTTGGTGAACTATGGAAAAAGCCATACGATACCGACATTATGATAGAAGGTTTCTTCTATGCAGAAGGTGAAACTTGCGCATATGATCCTGGGGTGTATGCTTATGCTGGTGCTTATAATACAGAAGACTGGATCTGGAATGAAATTACTCCATCTAGCAGTTTTTGTTTCAGCCAACATATTAGTAACAATCAAATTGAGATTAAAATTTTGCGAGAAGTGATTCCTATCACATGGGGCGACACTTTTACCATAGGTTTTGATATTCAACAATCATGGTACTCGGTAGGTGTATTGCCCAATGCTCCAAATGATGAATTGGGCAATATTGTCAAAGCAGAAAAGATGCATGTTAATATAGCTAACGAAGTTACCAATACGGGCGTTTTTAGTTTAGATGGTATGAGATATGTGGTTAATGGAGAAAATAGTGTTATTGCCTTGACTCTTTTAGACAGAACGAAAACATCCTTCTCTATTCCAGAAACTGTCACCTATAATGGTATCGCGTATACTGTGACAAGCATAGGGAATCAAGCTTTCTCTGGTTGCTCCTCCCTCACCTCCGTGACCATTGGCAATAGCGTAACGAGCATTGGAGATTGGGCTTTCGCGTGGTGCGAATTCCTCGTCTCTATCATCATGCCTGAGAGCGTAACAAGCATTGGGAGCTATGCTTTCAGTGGTTGTAAAGTTCTCACATCTGTCACCATCCCTGAAGGTGTAACGCGCATTTATAATAATACTTTTAGTTGGTGTGAATCCCTTACGTCCGTTACCATCCCTAATAGCGTAACAAGTATTGGATGGCAGGCTTTCGCAGGGTGTTCGCTAACATCTATCACTATTCCTAATAGCGTAACAAGTATTGGAGGGCAGGCTTTCGCAGAATGCGAATCCCTCAAAACAGTTATCTGTGAAGCAATTGAAGTACCTGAGTTATTAGGTGGCGACGTATTCTACAAGATGCCTCTTTCTGAAGCAACGCTATATGTCCCTGCACAGTCGCTAGATGATTACAAGGCGGCAAAGCAATGGAAAGAGTTTGGGACGATTTTGCCAATAGAGGAAATGTCAACAGGTGTAGAGAACACCTATAATACTTCATCAACAGCCGTTACCAACAAACTCATACGTGACGGACAGCTGATCATCGTGCGCGGTGGAAAGAGCTATAGCGTGATGGGACAGGAGTTGTATTGAAAGACAACTTAGACAATTATAACAATTAAGACAATTGCATTATGTTAACAAAAAATTAGGTTTTTCACTACCCTAGTTATGGCGGATTAGCATAGTGGACACTGACAATATAACTAATAAAATACATGTATTATGAAACAGATTTTTACTATTTTGGTAGCACTTTTGGCTACGACTAATCTTTGGGCATACGACTTCCACTATGGCGAGCTCTGTTACAACATCACTAGTGATACGACTGTGGAGGTAACGTTCATAGATTTTTCATATAACTATGACGGTTTAATAACCGCCACCATCCCCGAGACTGTTACCTACGAGGGCACAACCTACAGCGTTACGAGTATTGGAGAGTCTGCTTTCGTGAACTGCTCCTCCCTCACGTCTGTTACTATCGGCAACAGCGTAACGAGTATTGGAAGTAGTGCTTTCAGTAGAAGCACCGCTCTCACCTCTGTTACCATCGGCAACAGCGTAACGAGCATTGGAAGTCAGGCTTTCTGGTGTTGCTCCTCCCTCACCTCTGTTACCATTCCCAACAGCGTTACGAGCATTGGAGATTGGGCTTTCGAAGGTTGCTCTTCTTTACCTGTGGAAAACAATCTTCGTTATGCAGACACTTATTTAGTAAAGGCGATTGACAGAACATTATCTACTTATTCCATTAAAGAAGGAACTAAATGGATTGGAGATGGGGCTTTCGATAGTTGCCGTTCTCTCACATCCATCACTATTCCTAACAGCGTAACGAGTATTGGACAGTATGCTTTCGAAGGTTGCAAAACCCTCACCTCTGTTACTATCCCTAACAGCATCACGAGTATTGGATATGGGGCTTTCAGTGGTTGCTCCGCTCTCACCTCTGTTACTATTCCTAACAGCGTAACGAGTATTGGAGAGGGAGCTTTCGGTGGAACAAATTTAACATCGTTTATCTGTTATAGCCCAAGTTTAACATCGTTTGGAACGTATTTAAATACACAGCCCCTGCTGGACACCATCGTTGCACCAGCGGCATTATTTGATGTAGAAGAAGCAGATTGGGCATCTGCGCCTAAGCATGTCCGATATGCATGCGTCATTGCTGGCGAGCTGACCGAAAATGCCTTTGGCGTTATCCATCGCTCTTACAAGACACTGAAGGTACTCGATCTTGAAGCAGCCACCAATACCAGCATTGCGGACGAGGCGTTTAAGGGCTGCTACAACCTCGATTCACTCTACTTGCCATCCAACCTCACCTATATTCCATATATGGCAATTGCTGACTGCAAGTCTCTGAAATCTATTACTATTCCTGCT
Organism: Paludibacteraceae bacterium; assembly: GCA_045612525.1. Lineage (GTDB taxonomy): Bacteria > Bacteroidota > Bacteroidia > Bacteroidales > Paludibacteraceae > Colicola. The sequence continues at coordinate 31,522 of JAZKZF010000009.1, forward strand.
ACGGTAGAGGAAATAGATAATAGTGCCTTCGAAAACTGCCGCAGCCTGCAATCCATCATCTTTGAAGGTTCAGCCTCTGCACAGGGTCCAGCACACTATGCAGCAGCTAGCGGTTCATCGCTTTGGCGCATCGGTAGTTGGGCGTTCTACAACTGCCACCAACTCCAAGAGCTTACCATTCCAGAGGGCGTTACGGAGATAGGCGATGCAGCTTTCTATGGCTGTACATACATTGAGGATATGGTGCTGCCAAGCACGATACAAGCGATTGGCGACAATGGTTTTGCGCTCTGTGAAAAACTCCAGAAGATTCATGTCAAAGCGACTACTCCTCCTAGTATTCAAGCTAAGACCTTTTTCGATGTCAATCGCCAGATTCCAGTCTATGTACCTGATGGCGCTGTAGAAGCATACGAGAACGATCCATACTGGCAAGAGTTTGATATCCAATGCAATAGCAGCACACCTACAGCCGTAGAGGATGTGACTGCGTATGGCAATGGCATTCAAAAACTCATACGTGATGGACAGCTGATCATCGTGCGCGGTGGAAAGAGTTATAGCGTGATGGGACAGGAGTTGTAAGAAGATAGTTGATCATTGATATTTTCAATTGCGGGCAGAAAGGTCCGCAATTGTTTTTTGTGGTAGATGCATGGCCTTCGCATCGATGCTAGAGGATATCAACCTATAAGGAAGGTATGAAGGAATTGTGCGTGTATTGTGCGTGTATTGTGCGTGAATAGTGCGTGTATTGTGCGTAATTACTTATAGGAATACTATGCTCAAAGGAAGCCAGTGTATATTCAAAATTGGGCAAAAAAGTGAACTTTCGGCGATTTTGTTTGTGTATGTGCGTATATTTTAGTACCTTTGCAGGCAAATTGATACATTATGGCAGACGATAAGAAAATTATTTTTTCGATGGTGGGCGTGAGCAAGAGTTTCTCGCCACAAAAAAAAGTATTGAACAATATCTACCTGAGCTTCTTCTACGGAGCGAAGATCGGAATCATCGGTTTGAATGGTTCGGGTAAATCGACGTTGCTGAAGATCATCGCAGGTATCGAAAAGAACTACGAGGGTGAGGTGGTGTTCTCCCCAGGTTACAGCGTAGGTTATCTGGAGCAAGACCCACAGTTGGATCCCGATAAGACCGTTCGTGAGTGCGTGCAAGAGGGTGTGCAGCCCATCATGGACATGCTGGCGGAATACGACGCCATCAATATGGCTTTTGCCGAGCCCGATGCTGATTTTGACAAGCTGTTGGCCCGTCAGGCGGAGCTGCAAGACAAGTTGGACAGCGTGGATGCATGGAATATCGACACCCGTCTGGACCGCGCGATGGATGCGTTGCGTTGTCCTGCGGACGATGCGCAGGTGAAGCACCTGTCGGGAGGTGAGCGCAGGCGCGTAGCGTTGTGCCGACTGCTGTTGCAACAGCCAGATATCCTGCTATTGGATGAGCCGACGAACCACCTGGATGCCGAGTCAATCGACTGGCTTGAGCAGCACTTGCATCAGTATGCAGGTACGGTGATCTGCATCACGCACGACCGCTATTTCCTGGACAATGTAGCTGGTTGGATATTGGAGTTGGACCGTGGCGAGGGTATTCCATGGAAGGGCAATTACTCGAGTTGGTTGGAGCAAAAGACCGCTCGCATGGCCATGGAGGAGAAGCAAGCGAGCAAGCGTCGCAAGACGTTGGAGCGTGAGCTGGAATGGGTGCGCATGGCGCCTAAGGCTCGTCAGGCGAAAGGTAAGGCGCGTTTGGCAGCATACGACCGCATGCTCAATGAGGAGCAGAAAGAGCGCGAGGAGAAGCTGGAGATCTTCATCCCTAATGGTCCACGTTTGGGTAACAAGGTGATCAATGCTGAGGGCGTGAGCAAGGCGTTTGGCGATAAACTGCTGTTTGAGGACCTCGACTTTATGTTGCCACCTAACGGCATTGTGGGTATCATTGGTCCTAATGGTGCGGGTAAGACGACGCTGTTTCGCATGATCATGGGCATGGAGCAAGCGGACAAGGGTACGTTTAGCGTGGGTGAGACCGTGAAAGTGGGCTATGTGGACCAGGTGCACTCGAACATCGACCCTAATAAGAGCGTGTATGAGACGATAGCGGAAGGTGCGGAGTATATCCGTGTAGGTGGTCGCGAAGTGAATGCACGTGCGTACCTCAGCCGATTTAACTTCACGGGTGCCGACCAAGAGAAGAAGTGCGGCGTGCTGTCGGGTGGTGAGCGCAACCGCTTGCACCTGGCGTTGACGTTGAAGTCGGAGGCGAACGTGTTGCTGCTGGACGAGCCAACGAACGATATTGACGTGAACACGCTGCGTGCGCTGGAGGAGGGTTTGGAGAACTTCGCAGGTTGCGCGGTGGTGATTAGCCACGACCGTTGGTTCTTGGACCGAATCTGTACGCATATCCTGGCGTTTGAGGGGGATAGCAAGTTGTATTGGTACGAGGGTAGTTACTCGGAGTACGAGGCACACAAGAAACTGCGCCTGGGCGAGGATGCGAATGAGCCTAAACGTATTCGCTACCGCAAGCTGGAGTAAGCGAGGGATGGCGACTGCATCGCAGTTTAGAGGACGCTGCGCTACAGTTTAGTGTAGAGTGTAGGGTGTAAAGTGTAAAGGCGAGGGAGTGGCGACTGCGTCGCAGTTTAGAGGACGCTGCGCTAGTGTTTAGTGTAGAGTGTAGGGTGTAAAGTGTAAAGGCGAGGGGGTGGCGACTGCGTCGCAGTTTAGAGGCGAGAAAATGAAAATAGGGTGTATCGGAGGATACACCCTATTTTGGTAAAGAGAAGTGGGTTAGTCTTTGAGTATGAAACTGCCACCGACAGCCATCTTCTGCTTGATTTGGGGCGAACCATGGTAGGTGATACGGCTGGCACCAGCCGCTTGTGCCCAGAGTTCGCGCACCACATTCAGTTCGGCCTTGCTAGCCCCCGCACAGTTGATATGCATGACTTGAGCGACGAGGTCCTCGGCTTCTACTTCTCCAGCACCTGCAATCGTGATATGAACCTCAGAGGCAGTACCTTCTAAATCCAACTTGCTGGCTCCCTTGGCGTGGATGGTCAGATTCTCTACATTGAGATGAAGATCCGCTTGTGCAGCACCATTGAGGTCGAGGATGAGCTCAGGTTGCGCGAGCACTTGATTATCTGCTGTTTCGATCTTACTTGCACCATAGACAGTCAGTTTGCGCAAATTAGGCGAGGTGATGGCAAAATCAATCATGACATCATCTACAGGAATTTGATTGGATGCCTCGATATAGAGCACGCTGTCTCGCACTTCTGCTTTGATCACGCCATCGTAGACCAAAGAGTTGATTTGATTGGTAGTCAAGATGGTAGATTGCTGTGTGCCATTATTCAAATACAATTTAGCAGCCCCCCGCAATTCAACACTATGGTAAGGTGGCAATTGCAGTTCAGAAGCCAGCGTACCTGCTTGGTCATCTACATCTAGTCCGTCCCATACCATGGATTTGAGGATGTCTGGCGCCATGTCGTAGGAATGATAGATGCGCACGAGTGATGCTCCCCAGAAGATGATAGAAGCAATCCACAACAGGACTGTGATCCACCAGAAACGTGCTTTAGGTCCACGTCGTGTGCGCATGTAGGTAACTATTGGGTGTACCAGCATGACGATAGGTAGTACAATAATTAAGATAAGAGCAACTATCAAAAGCGGAATGATCACTACTCCACCCTCTACTAATAGTTCGGCAAAGACGGGGAAGATGGGCATGATGGAAGCGAGGGAGGTGGTGCCAGCGACAGCTACTCCGAAGAGCGAAAGGATGATGGCCAAAAGTACCGCCAATCCTACACATATCACGGGGAGTGCAAAGATGGCCAAGATGACGTTGAGTACGATTGCTAAGACACGCCCGAAGCCCGAGTTTTGCGACTTATCTACTTTGACTTTTGGACGGCGATTAGGACCAAACTCCGATGGTTGGCCAATCTGCGATTGGACGGACTTAACCATTTCTAAACTAACCACTTGCACATTCTTTGCAAAGAGTGCTTTTTGAAATAATTCGGCGATACGTGCTTCGATATCCGTGATGATTTCTTGTCGGTCGTCTTGAGGCAGACGCAGTTCGATATCGTGGAGATAATCACGCAGGAGTTGATACGCATCGTAGTCGATGTGATATACTAAACCATTTAGGTTGATTGTACGAGTTTCTTTCATGATTTATTGAGTTACTTGGTTGATAGCTTGACAGATAGTTTGCCATTCGTCATCGAGTTGATCAAGGAGTTGTTTCCCCGCGTCGGAGAGGGAGTAATACTTACGTGGCGGTCCGCCCGTGGACTCCTGCCAACGATAAGCCAGGAGTCCTTCGTTTTTCATGCGTGTGAGCAGCGGGTAGAGAGTCCCCTCTACCACTAGCAACTGCGCCTGCTTGAGTGTATCGAGGATGTCCGAAGCATATGCTTCGTGACGATTGATAATAGACAGGATACAATACTCAAGCAATCCCTTACGCATTTGGCTCTTGAGATTGGAGATCATAAATGTTTGCAATTTATTGATTTTCAATCTGGTTGTAGTTAGGAATGAGTACCATCAAGATGATATAGAGCAGTAGCCCTGGAAAACCAACAGAGAATAAACTCAGGAATACATACACTACTCTTATCAAAGTAGGGTCCACATCAAAATACTCGGCGATTCCGCCACACACACCCGCCAAAATGCGGTTGGAAGAACGATACAATTTTTTCATACATTCATTATTTTTTGATTACTTGATTATCGGTACAAGTTATTCATTTAGTCATCTACACGAATAAAATGTCCCTCAAGGTCAAAAATAAGTTCTATTCCGGATGACAGTTCGACCATGAGATGTCGGTATTCCACATGATACTCCACTATCAGCGTATTGGCATAGTGTGTCTGCACAAAATTAACAATCAGTTCAGGAACGATGCCTTCTGGCACAGGGGCGGTATGGCAATCGATGGATTGGAAGTTACCTTGATGATCAAATTCGATCTCAACATTGTTTTTGAGATGGACATTATACTCAAGATGCAGCCCATCACGGTCACACTCGATGTAGATGATGTCATCGACGTTGAAATACTTTTTGATAAACACTTGTGCTTGTGCAGGTAGTTCAGAATATTGGGTCATTTGGTGACGGTCAGCACATGCCGTCAAGGAAATAGATAGGATTGCCAATGCGGCTAAAATCTTTTTCATAATTCATTCTATTTTAAAGTTGTTATTCATGTTTTCATATACATGGTAGCAAAAAGTGTGCCATTCCGTTTTTCATTAGACAAATTATCGTGTATCACTACTACAAAGACCACTTGAATTTAAAATCCGCTGCAAAGATAACATCTTTTACAATACTATGCAATACATAGTACTAAAAAACATCTATTCCTCTTGCATTTTTGTGCATTTTGCTAAATGGAAATTGCAAAATAGGCATAAAATTTGCGTATGTAAGAAAAAAGATGTAACTTTGCAGGCTAATTGTGCGCGAGTACGCGCTTGTGCGCTGCTCGTGCGATGAAAAATCAGGAAGGTATTTCAACAAAATGAGTTATGGAATATAGATATTTGAATACGCTGTACTACCCTAGCGACTTAAAAGCACTTCCCCTGGAGGCGCTGCCCGATGTCTGTGCGGAGGTACGCGATTTTATTATTCAGCAGTTGAGCCAGAATCCAGGTCACTTAGGTTCGTCCTTAGGAACGGTGGAACTGACGGTAGCATTGCATTATGTGTTTGATACGCCCAACGACCAACTGGTTTGGGACGTAGGTCACCAAGCATATGCCCACAAGATTCTCACGGGTCGTCGTGAGCGTTTTCATACCAACCGTCAGTATAAAGGGTTAGCTCCATTTCCATCTCCCATGGAGAGCGAATACGACGCATTTATAGCGGGTCATGCAAGCAATAGCATATCAGCGGCATTGGGTATGGAGATAGGTGATGAGATGATGCGACGTAGCGGCGAAAAGCGCAGAGTGGTTGCCGTGATAGGCGATGGTGCGATGACTGGCGGCTTGGCGTTTGAGGGGTTGAATAACACGTCGATGAACAAGAATAATCTGCTCATCGTGCTCAACGATAATAATATGGCTATTGACCCTATCAAGGGTGGATTTACGCAATACCTGGTGGATATAACGACGAGCGAGCGGTATAATCGTTGGCGTTGGTGGGGTTATCGTGTAGCTCGCAAACTGCGCTTGATCAACGATGACAACAAAGGTCGTGTACAGCGCTTTACCAATAACCTCAAGGCGCTGTTGACGAAGCAGGGGAATAATATTTTTCAGGGACTTAACCTCCGCTATTTTGGTCCAGCTGACGGTCATGACGTGCTAAGTTTGGTACGTATATTCAAGGAAATAAAAGATTTTGAAGGTCCCAAGGTGCTGCATATCATCACCAAGAAGGGAAAGGGGTACGAACCAGCAGAGAATGATCAAACCACTTGGCATGCTCCGGGAGAATTCTGCGTAGAAAACGGCAAACGCAAGACGGAAAGTGGAAGCCATTTAGAACCGCTATGGCAGGAAGTGTTTGGCGAGAAGCTACTGCAGTTGGCAAAAGAGGACGAACGTGTCGTAGGTGTAACGCCTGCCATGCCTAGTGGATGTAGCATGACCATCATGCAGAAAGTCATGCCTGAACGCGTGTATGATGTGGGCATTGCTGAGGGGCATGCCGTGACCTTCTCCGCCGGTATGGCCAAGGCAGGATTGGTGCCATATTGCAATATCTATTCGAGTTTCTTGCAACGCGCTTATGACAATATCATCCACGATGTCGCTTTGCCAAAGCTACATGTGGTATTTTGCATCGACCGAGCAGGTATAGTGGGCAACGATGGTGCAACCCACCATGGGTTGTTCGATTTAGCATATTTGCGTCCTATTCCCAACATGGTCATAGGTGCACCAATGACCAGAGATGATCTTGAGGGCATGATGCAACTGGCCAAAGAGCACGATGGTCCGATAGCTATTCGCTACCCTAGAGGACGTAGCATGAGCCGTTTGATGGACAAAGATGATGCCCCTTTGACCATTGGCAAAGGACACTGCGTGCGTGAAGGCGAGCAATTGGCAGTGCTCAGTATAGGTGCCATAGGCAACACCGTGATCGAGGCCATCGATTCGATAGGCGATAAAGCCAAAATAGCGCATTACGATATGCGCTGGTTGAAGCCAATAGATGAAGCGATACTGCACAAGGTAGCTAAGCAATTTGACACCATCATTACGGTGGAGGATGGTGTAATCAGCGGTGGATTGGGTAGCGCAGTGGCTGAATTCATGGCAGATAATGGCTACACACCACAAATCATTCGCTTGGGCGTAAACGACCAGTTTGTGGAGCACGGTAGTACCAAAGAATTGTATCATTCGTTAAAATTAGATAAAGAAGGCATATGCGAATCATTATTGCAGGCGCTGGAGCAGTAGGTCGCCACCTGGCGAAGTTGCTATCGCGCGAAGATATGGATATCAGTTTGATTGACGACCGCCAAGATCGTCTTGGTGATCTGGATGCGAGCTACGACTTGCTGACGAAGGTGGGTAGTCCAACATCCATCTATGACCTGAAGGGCATAGGTGTGAAGGACGTGGACCTATTCATTGCAGTCACCCCGTCCGAGGCAGACAATATCACCGCATGTTTGCTGGCCAATCAACTAGGTGCAAAGAAGACATTGGCACGCATTGACAACTACGAGTATTTGGTGCCAGAGAATAAGCGCATCTTTGAGCAGATGGGATTGAACCACCTGATTTACCCTGAGTTGCTGGCAGCGCAAGAAATTACCGCTTCGCTCAAAACCAATTGGATGCGATACCACCTGACGCTGTGCAATGGGGCATTGGAACTTTGCGTGGTGAAAGTGCGCGAGGGAGCAGCAGTAATAGGTAAGCAGTTTATGTCGGGATTCTTCAACCACGGATTCTATCGTGTAGTGGCCATCAAACGTGGACAAGAAACGATTATTCCAATGGGGCAGGATGAGATCATGGCAGATGATATGGTTTACGCCGTATGTACACGCGAGAACATGAAAGTGCTGCGTGAGCAATTGGGCAAACAAAAGCAAGACATACACAATATCATCTTCTTTGGAGGTTCAAAGATTGCACAAAAGACGGTGCAAAACTTATCTGACGACCTCAGCATCAAGATATTAGAAGCAGATCGTGAGCACTGCTACCACCTGAGTGAGAAAATCAATAATGCGCTGATTATCAATGCAGATGGCAGTGATATGGCGGTATTGAAAGATGAGGGTATAGAGGATGCGGATGCGTTTGTAGCAGTGACGGATAGTAGCGAAGCCAATATCTTTGCATGTATGGCAGCGAAGCGATTTGGCGTGAAGAAGACCATCGCCGAAGTTGAAAACATCGACTATATCCCAATGGCAGAAGGTTTGGATATCGGTACGGTGCTCAACAAAAAGACGATAGCCGCTTCGTATATCTATCAGATGCTGCTGGATGCAAGCGTACTGAACGTGCGGAACCTAACAAGTGCGGATGCGGAGATAGTGGAGTTTATGGCGGAAGAAGGTAGCCGTATCACAAAAGGCAAAATCCGTGACATGCGTCTGCCTAAGGATGCGAATATCGGTGCCATCGTACGTGCCGGCGAGGGAATATTGGTGAATGGCGACACAGAAATTTTGCAAGGGGATCAAGTGGTGGTATTCTGCAAGAGTCAAGTAATCAGACAATTAGAGAAATTCTTTAAGAAATAATGACACGCACTTTCAACACACGGATGGTCTTTCGCACAATGGGTGCGTTGCTGCTGATAGAGTCGGTGTTTATGACCATGGCTCTGGGTGTGAGTTTGTGGTATAATGAAGCCGATAGCGATGTGTTTCTCCTGTCGACTATTGTCACGCTGCTGGCCGGTGTGATGGGTTTGCTGGTGGGTCGTCGTGCAGAGTCTCGCATGGGCGAACGAGAGGGCTATGTGATTGTAGCTATGGTATGGGTGGTGTTCTCCGCCTTTGGTTTGTTGCCATATTACCTCAGCGGTCAAGTGGGGTCGTTTACCGATGCATGGTTTGAGAGCATGTCGGGATTTACTACCACGGGAGCAACGATTATCCCCGACTTAGAAGTGATTACGCACGGACTGCTGTTTTGGCGTTCGCTGACGCAGTGGATAGGAGGTATGGGAATCATCGTGCTATCCATAGCGATACTGCCTATCTTTGGTCTCAATGGCATGCAATTGTACGCTGCCGAGGTATCGGGTTTGACCTACGAGAAGGTTTCGCCACGCATTGCAGATACGGCCAAGATGATGTGGAGCATCTATGTGGTGCTGACTGCCAGTGAGGTAGCTATCTTGTGGTTATGCGGTATGGATATGTTTGACGCCGTGTGCCACTCGTTCTCAACGATTGCTACGGGCGGATTCTCCACACACAATAATAGCTTGGAATACTACGACTCGGCAGCTATCCATTATACGGTGACCTTCTTTATGTTTGTTTCTGGTATCAACTTTGTGATGCTGATCTATTTGTTGAGGGGGAAGGTGCGCAACTTTGTGCAAGATGAAGAGTTGCGTTGGTATAGCGTAGCCGTGATGGTGTTTGCAGTGATGCTGACAGTAGGATTGTATATTGCCCGTCCAGGTTGGACAGGTATGCACATGGAACGTGCGTTTAGGGATAGTATCTTCACGGTGATTAGTGCGATGACGAGCACCGGTTATACGATATCTGACTATATGTATTGGCCTGTGGTAGCCTGGGTGGTAGTCTTCTTCTTGATGCTCACAGGTGCTTGTGCGGGTAGTACGGCAGGAGGCATCAAGTGGGTACGTTTGGCTATCATCATGAAGAATGGCGTGGCAGAGTTTCAACGCCGTATTCACCCGAATGCGATTATCCCAGTGAAACTGAATGAGAAGAACGTGCCACAGCAGACCATCAACAATATCATGGCGTTTTTGATATTCTACATATTTATCATCGCTGTAACAGTGGTGATCTTCTGCGCTAGCGGTGTGAACTTCGACGAGTCAATAGGTGCTGCCGTATCGGCTATTGGCAACGTGGGCATTAGTATTGGTCAGTTTGGCCCTGCCGGCACGTATGCGGAGTTTCCGATGGTGGCGAAATGGGTGATGAGTTTTGTAATGCTGATTGGTCGTTTGGAAATTTTCACCATATTGCTGCTCTTTACGAGGGTATTGTGGAAGAAGTGAGGGTTTAGGGTTTATAGTTTAGTGTTTAGAGTTGATGAAGCCAAGGCATATTGCATATATCATTTGGATTGTGATTGCGCTATTGGGCGTGGTTAGCAGCGTTGTACCCGATGATGGTTGGCATATCGGCGGGTGGAATCTGCGTTTCCCCACCCTAGCAGAGGCATTGGATATGGACAATAAGGATGACGAATTAAGTATCTTGAACGATTCGCTCATTGCGCAAGTAGATACCATGGAAGTGATTGCCACGGTGGATACCACTCCTCAAACGACGAACATACAACAAGTCAAAGATGCAAAGCCACACCCCCAAGCAACTAAAGTGGACACCCGCACATACTTGGCTGGGTTTTATGCTGCACTGGATAGTAGCAGTAATAGGCCAGTGCGAGTGGTGCATTATGGCGATTCGCAAATAGAAGAAGACCGTATCACCAATATCCTACGTGAGCAGTGGCAAAAGCAATATGGCGGTGGTGGCGTAGGTTTGATACCTCTTCACCAGACTATTCCGAGTAGGACCATTCGCCAATGGTTGTCGATTGATGGCGTGGTACAGAGCGCTCAAGGAGGTCCGAAACGCCATTTGGTGTATGGACCACGAAAGATGCGATTGAATAATGGTGGCTACGGTGTGATGGGACAAATGGCAGTGATGGACAGCACCTTGCTAGCAGGTAGCGAGCATATTGTGATGAACATAGAAGCCATTGACAAGCAACTGAAACCGCACAACTACTTCAACTGCGTGCGCATACTCACAGATAGCGTCAGTGGTTATGTGCTAGCAAAGGATAGTATTTATCATCTAGACGAAACACAAAAGGCCTGGCTACCTGACAGCACAACAAAGTGCGAGATACATCTCCAAGGCAAAGGCAAGGTATATGGCATAAGTTTAGAAACACCCACTGGCATCATCGTGGACAACATCCCAATGCGAGGATGTTCGGGTAATATTTTCACCAAGATAGATAGCGTAGCACTGGCTGATTTCTACCGCGAGACCAATACACGATTGATCATCTTGCAGTTTGGTGGTAATATGATTCCGCAAACAGAAAACCCTGCTACAATCAGCGGATATGTGAGAAGCACGCTTCGCCAACAAGTGCGGTACTTGCGTGCTTGTGCGCCGCAGGCATCGATTCTATTTATTGGTCCTAGCGATATGTCAACGCGCATCGACGGCGAGATGACGACTTATCCCTTAGTGCCATACATGGACCGATTGCTCAAGCAAATGGCAGAGGAAGAGCAGATTGCGTATTGGAGCATCTATGACGCTATGGGCGGACAAAATAGTATGGTAAAATGGGTAGAGACGGGTTTGGCAGGTAGTGATTATGTACATTTCACCCGCTCTGGCGCCAAGAAGATAGGGCGTTTGCTATATGAGTGGCTCATGGCCTATCCCGAAACGCAAAACACGAAACACTAAAATGGAATTCATACGCCACATATTCGGTTTTAATAGCGAGAGTCCGCTACTGTTCACCCAATTCTATTTTTGGGCGTTCTTTGCGCTAGTATACGCTGTGTTTGCAATGATAATGGAGATGGGTGCACGTGGAGCACGGGGGATAAGGCGAGAAGGCGATGAGGCGAAAGTCAGGAATACGCGTTTGCATCTGCGTAATATCTTCCTCATGGCTGTGAGTTGGTTCTTCTACTACAAGACCAGCGGCCTATTCCTGCTTATATTGCTCTTCGTCACACTCAGCGACTGGTTGATCGCACAGCAGATATATAAGGTGCGAGGCGATGAGGCGAAAAGGCACAGGGCTCGATGGTGGCTAGCACTGAGCGTTGTGATTGACCTGGGACTGCTGTGCTACTTTAAGTATGCGTATTTCTTTACGCATGTGGTGAATAACCTGCTAGGAACGGAGTTTGCCGTGTTTGATATCTTTGCGTATGTGGGCAATGGTTTCAGCGAGAGTGGCCGCTTTATGGTAGATAAGATCATCCTGCCTGTGGGTATATCCTTCTACCTCTTCCAGGTTATGTCTTATACGATAGACGTCTATCGTGGATTGGTCAAACCCGTAAAGAGTATCCTCGACTTTGGTTTTTATGTCAGTTTCTTTCCTGGTCTGGTGGCAGGTCCCATCGTGCGTGCCAACGAGTTTATTCCGCAGTTATACAAACCATTTTGCCTTAGTAGGCGTTTGGCAGGATTAGCGATTTTTTGGATACTCAATGGTTTGATTAAGAAGATTGTGCTGAGCGATTACCTGGCAGTGAACATCATCGATCGAGTATTTGAGAACCCATTGCTGTTCAGCGGTTTTGAGAACTTGTTTGCATTGTTTGCCTACTCGTTGCAAGTATATGCCGACTTTTCGGGTTACACCGATATTGCCATTGGTATTGCCATGCTAATGGGATTCTATCTTCCTCAGAACTTCGATTCACCTTACAAGTCACGCAACCCACAGGAGTTTTGGCGCAGGTGGCATATGTCGCTGAGTCGTTGGCTCAAAAGCTATCTCTACATCCCGTTGGGCGGCAACCGTAGCATACTGGGTAAAACGACCAAGAAAAAGGTTACTGCAGGTAATGTTAACTCCTTTATCACTATGTTGTTAGGCGGTCTGTGGCATGGCGCGAGTTGGAACTTCGTCATATGGGGTGCGCTGAATGGTGCGGGAATGATCATCTATAAGATTTGGGCAAAGACCAATTGGAATATCAAGATGCTGCTGCTCACTGTGCTCATGGGCGGATTGTGGGCGGTATGCAGCCTGCTCAATGCGCCTATTTGGAATGTGTTCTTTGTTTGGGGATTGACTTTGTGGATAGGCACACTGGTGCGTTATATCTATTGGTGGATTGAGCGTTGGGGTTATTTTGCTATTTCAGGTACACCACGTGCAAAGATTATCGGGTGGATAAGCGGAGGATGGGCTGTGGCGCAAACGTTCGTATTCATCACTTTCACCCGGTTGTTTTTCCGTTCGGGTAGCAACCTTGACCCCGAAACGGCTAACCAAGAGGCATGGGAGACGGCTAGCAATATGGTCAACCAGATTGGCGGTGCGTGGAATAGTAGCATCATACCCGACTTTCTATGGGAGTATCGTAATGTGGTGATTCTGTTTGTATTGGGCATGATTGTCCACTGGCTACCGAGCCGTACCAAGCGTTGGTATCGCATACGATTCTGCATGCTGCCGATATGGGCAATCATACTGATTGCAGTGGTAGCAATAGTGGGTGTATATCAGTTTGTAACGGCTGATTTGCAGGCGTTTATCTATTTTCAGTTTTAGGCATGATAATCGGGCTAACGGGTGGTATAGGAAGTGGCAAGAGCACAATTGCCAAGCAGTTGCGTGAAATGGGGTATGCGGTGTATGACACCGACAGCCAAGCGAAGCGTATCATCGTGGAAGATGAGCAAGTACGCCAAGAGATAGAGCAACTACTTGGCAAAGATGTATATGCCGATGGGGTGTATCAAACTAGTGTGGTAGCACAACGCGTGTTTGCATCCCCAGTGCTACTCGCGCAGCTCAATGCGATAGTCCACCCAGCGGTGAAAGCAGATATCCTAGGCTGGGCAACAGGGCAGAGCTCCGCAGCCTCGGGCGAGGAGATATGCTTTGTAGAGTGTGCGATTCTATACCAAGCGGGCTTTGATGGGCTTTGCGACAAAGTGGTGGCAGTCACTGCCTCCGAAGAACTACGACTCGCACGCGTGATTGCACGCGACAGAAGCAGTATAGATAAAGTACGCGCACGCATGCGTGCACAAGACGTCAACCAAGACCTAAAACGTGCTGACATCGTGATACATAATGATGGGCAGACGGAGATCCCTACCCTATGCGAGCAAATCATCAGTGAGCTCCTTGCAAAGGGCTAATCCGCCTCTCGCACAATCTGATTGCAGCGAATATACACAAAAATTCATTCGTTTGCTTGTTTATTTCCATTTTTTTTTGTACCTTTGCAGGTCAATTTAGTTAATTTTGGAGTATTAGGTGCATAGATGACAGATAACCAGCTCATATTCAGAAGTTTTGCCAGCGGAAGTAGTGGCAACTGCTATTATCTGGGGACCCATCAATGGGGTATCTTGATAGATGCAGGTATATCTGCCCGCACCATTCAGAAGAATCTGCGTGAAATGGGATTGGATTATGCCAATATCATGGGAGTGCTGATTACGCACGACCATGCTGACCACATCCGTGCTGTAGGTACATTGGGCGAGCGTGTGCACCTGCCTATCTACTCTACCCGTGCTATTCACGACGGCATTGATCGCAACTATGGTGTGCGTGAGAAGTTGCGTACTTCGCAGCGATATTTTGAGAAAGGCGTGGAATGGGAACTCAATGGTATGCGAATCAACACTTTCGGCATCTCCCACGACTCTACCGAATGCGTGGGCTATGTGATTGATTACCTGGGGCAACGTTTCTTGATAGCTACCGACTGTGGTCAACCTAATGCTACCATGGAGATGTATTTGGCCACTGCTAACCACATCGTCATTGAGGCAAATCACGATGAGCAACTACTGCTCAATGGCCCATACCCTACCTATCTGAAACAACGTATTCTGTCTCCGAAAGGACATCAGAGCAATGTTACATGCGGACAGTTGTTGGCTAAGAACTGGCATAGTGAAATGCGCAACGTATTTCTCTGTCACCTGAGCAATGAGAACAACGAACCCGAAGTGGCACTCAATACGATCAAAGATATTCTGCTAGAAGAAGGTATCATGCCTGGTGAAGATTTGTTTGTGACGCCATTGGAGCGCACCAAAGCAAGTACCCTCTATACACTCAACGAACATATTATACGCTAAAGAATATGAAAAACTTAGTAATCATCCCTACCTACAACGAGAAGGAAAACATCGAAGCTATCATCACTGCCGTGATGGAATTGCCAATAGAATATCATGTTTTGGTGATCGATGACGGTTCGCCTGACGGCACTGCAGCCATTGTGAAAGGATTGATGGCTAATAAGTATGCAGGTAAACTGCATTTGGTGGAGCGTGCAGGCAAACTCGGTTTGGGTACGGCATATATTGCAGGTTTTAAGTGGGCGATTGAGCATC
The DNA here is from genome assembly GCA_045612525.1 of Paludibacteraceae bacterium. GTDB lineage: Bacteria > Bacteroidota > Bacteroidia > Bacteroidales > Paludibacteraceae > Colicola. The sequence continues at coordinate 46,878 of JAZKZF010000009.1, forward strand.
AATATGATTATATCTTCGAGATGGATGCTGACTTTTCGCACAACCCTCAAGACTTGCTCAAGCTATATGACGCATGTGCAAACCAAGGCGCAGATGTGGCTATCGGTAGTCGCTATGTGAGTGGTGTGAACGTGGTAAACTGGCCAATGGGACGCGTATTGATGTCCTATTTTGCTAGCAAATACGTGCGTTTCGTATTAGGTATGCAAGTGCATGATACTACAGCGGGTTTTGTATGCTACCGTCGTGAGGTATTGGAAACCATAGAGTTAGACAAGATTCGCTTCAAGGGATATGCCTTCCAAATCGAAATGAAATTCACCTCCTACAAATGTGGATTCAAGATTCAAGAGGTACCTATTATCTTTGTCAACCGTGTCTTAGGCACCAGCAAGATGTCAGGTGGTATATTCTCAGAGGCATTGCTCGGCGTAGTGAAGTTGAAATTGAATTCATGGGTACGTAAATACCCTAAGAAAAACGCATAATATTGTTCAGGTAAAGGTTTGAAGAAGTATATATACATATTAGGTGTGTTAGCCATGCTATTTGCGTCATGCGCTAATACTAACACCAACGGAGAAGAAGCTCAGGAGGCTGCTGTTCGTTACGAATATGGTTTGCCAGTCGATTCGTTTCGCATCGATACATGCGTGGTTAAAGATGGCGAGACACTAGGTGGTATGCTTAATCGTTTAGGTGCGACTCGCCAGCAGATCAATGGTATTACCCTGATGCCACGCTCTGAGTTTGATGTGCGTAGCATTCGCCCGGGGAAAACGTATTATGCACTATTTCAAACCGATACTGCTGGTGTAGAACAGCTACACTACTATATTTATCTGCCCAATATCCGCGAGGCGGTAGTGCTGCATCTCACTGATAGCATGCACGTAGAGCGATTTGAGAAAGAGATTACCCACCGACTACGTGCTGCCGAAGTCGTAATAGAGTCTAGTCTATGGAACGCTATGGTTAATAATGATTTACCAGCCGAATTGGCACTCGAACTTAGTGATATCTACGCATGGACTATTGACTTCTTCGGGCTGCAAAAAGGCGACTCAATCCGCGTGTATTACGATGAGCAATATGTGGATAGCACCCGTATCGGCATTGGTCGCATCTATGCAGCCGACTTCTACCATGCACGCATGTGGCAAGAGGCATATTGGTTTGAAGATGGCAATATACACAACTATTTTGATGCAGAAGGCAATAGTCTGCGTAAAGCATTTCTTAAAGCACCTTTAAACTACAAACGCATCTCTTCTAAATTCACCTACGCTCGCAAACACCCTGTATATAAAGTAGTGAGACCGCACACGGGAGTAGATTATGCCGCACCTGCAGGCACCCCTGTCGTGAGCATTGGTGATGGTGTAGTCACCATGAAGCAGTATAAAGGCGGTGGCGGAAATACAGTCAAAATCAAGCACAACTCCACATATACAACAGCCTACCTGCACCTATCGAAATACGCCAAGGGACTGACCGTTGGCAAGCGTGTGAAACAAGGCGAAGTGATTGGATATGTAGGCAGTACAGGAGCCAGCACAGGTCCTCACTTGGATTTCCGTGTATGGAAGAATGGTATTCCTATTGACCCACTAAAGATGCAATCTCCACCAGCAGAACCTATTCCTGCGCAATACAAAGACACCTTCGCCACTGTTGTAGCGAAGTACAAAGAAGTTCTGCAAAACTAATCCACAAGATTAGTATTTCCAATTATTCGAAACTGTGATTCGGAGCGAATCTCCTGAAGCTACAATCAGGTAGCATGCTGCGTCGTCGGTTTGCTCGATCATTGTCAGTGCATCTGCTTCGCCGAGTACCATACATGCAGTGGCTAAGGCGTCAGCACGCATGCAAGAACTTGCCACCACGGTTGCACTGAGCAATCCATGCTGAACTGGATACCCTGTACGAGGGTCGATGGTATGACTACGACGTTGACCATCGTGGTAATAATATTGCAGATAATTACCCGAAGTGGCCAAACAGAGGTCACTGCTCTGGATGATATATTGCAATCCATCATCCATCCCATCTGCATCCGTCTTGGGGCGAGAAATACCTACGCGCCATGCCTCACCCTTATCATTCACACCTTTTAGCACCACTTCCCCACCAATTTCCACTAGATAATTCTCACATCCTGCCTCTCGCAATACATCTGCCACCACATCCGTGCCATAGCCTTTAGCAATCGCACTCGCATCCAATGTGATACGAGCATCATCTTTGAGCAATGAATGATTGACTAATGTTACTTTTTGATAGCCAACATAAGCTTTTACGCTATCAATCGTGGCTTGTGATACATCGCATGCATGACCATGTTTCAATCCAAATCCCCACAAATTGACTAAGGGTGCTACCGTAATATCAAAGGCGCCATCAGACAACTGACTGATTATCTGCGCCTCGTGATACATGTGTTCGAACAAAGAGTCGGTAGAAACCTCCTCGTTGCGATTGATGCGAGCTATCACCGATTCCTGGTTAAACATACTCAGCGAAGCATCAAAACTTGCCAAACGCTCCTGGATTTGATTATGAAGATCCATGCTACCCTCGTAGCGAATATTATAATAGGTACCAAAGATCTTACCCTCATGATGATAATAGCGCATCTTTGGCTCACTTGGAAATAATAGCAGCACCAAGGCTGCTATTATCACAGATACGAGTGCAAACCACTTATTTTTTTGCATGCTTACCATTCGTCACAAAAATATATGCCTACACCTATACAACCATTCAACTTCTGCTCTGCCCCTTGTCCTATTGGCAAGATGATATTGTTTCTATTCACACCATAGCAGTTAAACATCGCCTCGCCCCACACATTGATATATAGGTGATTTAGGTCAAACTCACGCTCTGCTCTCAGTTGCAGGTTGTTGAAGCCCACAGTTCTACCATTGGTCCATACCTCCTCATAATCCGAGTACATACCTTTCCAGGGAGTGAAACCCACTTTTATTCCAAGCACGATATCCAATGGCAAATCGATATCATACCCCAATTGAATATAGGTGGAATAAGCACGTTTGGCATTACCACTCGCATTCAACTCGGGCCTACCATCCTCACCAAGCACTGGGTCATAGCCCAGCATAGTCGTGTACCAATCAATCGACAAGGGCAATACCTCTGTCCATTCGCCTATATTGATACCCGCATGCAATTCCATCGTACTCGTGCTGAACACATTATTGGCATCAGCCAAACCCATAAAATACTTCTCACCACCAAAATAATACAGGTGGGTCAAATCCAGCATAAAACCATAATTATCATATCCTATGGTGATATCCATCTCAGGATTCAACTCCTCAAATTTCCAGTTATCAGCACCAATATTGGCCCAGCCGCTCAGATACAATCCATTCCAGCCAAAAGTCACAGAAGGTTGAATCGACAATCCACCCAAATTATATCCACGCCACAAATAGCTGCTTACCATATCAGCACCTACCTCCAGATATATTCCATTCGCATCCTCTTCTGCTTTCGCTTGATACGAAAAAGCACTAACGCCTATCAGCGCTAGTGCTAAAACCAAAAGTTTCTTATTCATCGTTTATACAAAAGCGCACATCTTATAGCGCGTGTTTGCTAGCCCATGCTACGCGCAAAGCAACTTCCAAAATGCGAGTATCTTCCAATATCACGATACCGCCATCAGGACCTTGCTCAATATGATAACCATTGGTAGCAGTACCATTGAAGTATGCTCTTACATCATCAGCTGCAATGCCTAACTCCTCAGCAATTACAGCTGAGCTACCTTTTGGAAGGCTATCCTTCACTTCTCTCAATTGATTGAATGTTGTGCGAATCATAGTAACTAAGTATTGATAGTTTATATTATTTGTTAATTTTTATTGCTTTTTTATATTCCGAGTGCAAAGGTACAACTTTTTTTACATATATGCAAGAAAAAACGGAAAAAAGTTGTACTAAATATCATATTCCTTATTTCTTGATTCCATCTCTTTCCAAGAGGGCATCAATAGATGGTTCTCCACCTCGGAAAGCGCGGTATAATTCCATTGGCTTAGCAGTACCACCACGCTCCAAGATATTCTTGCGGAAGAGGTCAGCCGACTTCTTGTCGAAGATAGTGCCTGTCTTCGCTTTAGCTGCTTTGAATACGGAATATGCATCTGCATCCAACAATTCAGACCACTTATAGCTGTAGTAGCCAGCTGCATAGCCACCTGAGAAGATATGTGTAAAGGCGAACTCCATTTGTGTGCCAGCCACGAGTGGGAGTACTTGTACGGATTCCATCGCTTTATCACCAAAGCGGATAACGGCCTCCGTAGCAGTCAATGCCTCTGGCACTGCGAATGGCTCGGTCAATGTATGCCATGCCATATCCAGATAACCAAAACTCAACTGGCGTACACATGCGTATGCAGCGTGATAAGTAGCTGCTTTTTGAATCTTATCCACCAACTCTTGAGGAATCACCTCGCCAGTCTCATAGTGCTTAGCAAACGTATCAAGGAATTCCTTCTCGCTCAGGAAGTTCTCATTGAATTGGCTTGGCAACTCCACGAAATCACGTGGCACGTTGGTACCATTTTGCGCTGCATATTGGCATTGGGTGAGCATACCATGCAAACCATGACCAAACTCGTGTAAGAAAGTCTCTACCTCGTCGTAAGAGAACAACGCAGGCTTGGTGTCTGTTGCACGAGTGAAATTCATCACGTTCACCACATGAGGACGAACGTTCTTCTTACCCACCATGTATTGCTCTTGGAAGTTGTTCATCCATGCACCACCACGTTTACCCTCACGTGGGTGAAAATCGGCATAATATACGGCAAGGAATTTACCCTTAGCATCAAACACCTCGTATGCAGTTACTTCTGGGTGATATACTTGAATGTTCTTATTCTCCTTGAAAGTGATACCATAGAGGCGCTTAGCCAAACCAAAGACACCTTCGATCACGTTCTCTTTCTTGAAATAAGGACGGAGCAGGTCGTCAGAGATAGCATATTTCTCCTCTTTCAATTGTTTGCTGTAGAAACTCCAGTCCCATGGTTGCAGAGTAGCGTAGAAGCCCCTACCTTTTGCAAACTCTTGCAACTCTGCCACTTCTTGCTTAGCTACTGGCATATAGCTTTCACGCAATTGGTCAAGGAAATTCATTACGTTCTCCTTGCTCTCAGCACATGTATGTGTCAATGATTTATCTGCGTGGCAGTTATTCTCAAAGAGTTGTGCCAACGCAAGGCGCGTATTCACGATATCAATGATTACCTGCGTGTTATCAAACTCACCACCGATAGCGCGGCTATTGTACGCTGTATAGATCTCACGGCGCAAGTCACGGTTTTGGCAATCTTCCATGATTGGCAGATAAGTCGTTGGTTTGAGATCAAGCAACCAACCCTCCATACCTTTCTTCTCTGCATTGGCTTTCAGCATAGCTTTGGTATCGTCGTTGAGACCAGCAAGATCAGCTTCATTGGTCACGAGCATGGTCCAAGCGTTGGTAGCTTTGAGGACGTTTTGACCATAAACGAGGGTGAGTTGCGAAAGCTTTGCGCTGAGCTCTTTATATACTTGCTTTTGCTCATCATTAAGGTTTGCGCCGTTGTTAGCAAATGACTCATAGATATCCTCGAGCAACTTCTTTTGCGCTGCATTCAGTTTCAGTTTATCTTTTTGCTCATACACAGTTTTGATACGTTTGAAGAGTCCCTCGTTGAGGCGAATAGTAGCAGAGTACTCCGACATCTTTGGTGAGAGCTCCATAGCAATGGCTTGCAACTCATCATTAGTCTCTGCAGAGGTGAGGTTGTAGAAGCAACCTGCTACCATAGATAGCAATTCACCTGATTTCTCATATGCTTCGATGGTGTTCTTGAAGGTAGGAGCAGCAGGATTGTTGACGATAGCATCGATCTCTGCCAGACCTTGCTTGATACCCTCTTCGAAAGCAGGCATGTAATGTTCTGGTTTGATGTCATTGAACGGATATGTTCCGTGTGGGGTCTTCCACTCTTTGTAATGGAAGAAAGGGTTGGCACTTGCCAACAAAGTCACTGCCATTGCAGCCATAGTTAAAATTGATTTTTTCATATTGGTTGTTGTTTGTTATCGTATTGGTCTAATTGGTCTCACTTAGCAAAACCTCACTTCTCCAAAGCACTCAGGCAGATGGAATGCAGGTGCCTCTGCCTCTATCGGATTCCACGATGCGTAGTGCTTCATTGGTGTTTTATCACCACACTTGTAAAAATTCGCGCGGCGTGCGTGCTCATGCGTAAGGTCGAGCTCTATTAGCGATAATGGGATACCTACGAGCAATGTCCAATGTGCTGCACAAAGTTGCTGTCCATATCGCTGAATAGTAGCCAATTGGTCGGGGGTGAGGCGCACCACATCCACTTTGCGCTCTTTGCGGTGGGAAGCATTGCACACGCCAGCAGGATTGAATTCAAAGTTCCAATAGTGGGTGTTATCCTTGTTGCCGATAAACATCTCTACGCATGCATCTTCATTCACGAGATCAAGGTCATGGATCTTGGTTGCCAATGGCACTTCGCCTTTTACCTCAAAGCGCACATACAGCATCTTATCAGTATGCGCCAAAGTAAACTTCGTATCGGGTGCTGAAGGATATTGCTCCTGCCAGTTTAGTCTGTCTATTATGCCTGCGATGGGCATTGTGGCTATGCGTTGGTTAATCTTCGCTAATGACAACCCCTCCAAGTCAGGCAAATATACAGATTCTGTGATCTTCATCTCTAGATTTGAAATGGTAGCGGTGCGTTCATCAAACACTACTTTCCTCCCCTAATCAAGTTAATATCTCCTGACAACTGATAGACGCCAATCAATTGCTCTTGCTTCTTCACTTTCTTCGTATATTTAGGTTTGGATATATAATCCGATTCCGCATCAGTCCCTAGCGCACGTATCACATAGTAGTATGCTCCCTCTGCAGCAGGTTTGCCAGCAATGGTACCATCCCACCCTTTCGCAGGATCAGTCCATTCATATACCAGATGACCCCAACGGTTGTATATCCAACAATGAAACTCCTTCAGCGAACGGTATGACACCCGAAATTCGTCATTCGAACCATCACCATTAGGGGTAAACACATTAGGCACTGCCAACATTGATTCGCTCACATTGATCGTAAACTCGATCGAGTCTAGATGACACACATCGTTGCTTATTGCCACTACAGCTCGATATGCTCCTGGCTCCATGAATGTATATCTGTGCTCCGACTCCGAACGTGACAACATCTTATCCGTTCCCTTGTACAAGTCCCATTTGTAGTAATTCGAGTTCAGACCGTTGCTGATAAAATGCACCTCTAGCGGAGCAGACCGACTGATTAGTGTCTCTGGATCCACAGGGCGGTCCACCTCGTTGGATTTCTCGTTTGGTCGTGTCGTGACCACTGCCAAAGGATGAGCTTTCAATGCTACAGGTTCAATCACTGGGGATAGCAATGTATCCTCCTCCAGTCCTAGCGAGTCCAGCAGCGCATCCCGTATCGCAAACGCCGTTGCTACAGGCGTTGCACCAACTGTCATCACACTTTCAAACTCCACCTGATCCACCACTGCCGAATCCACCCATGCTTCGCTATCTTTGCTCCATTGCGCATTCATATAGTTCACACCACATTGTCGAGGATACATTTTGCTCACTCCATAGAGATTCTCATATTGCATCACTGGCACCATACCAGTCAAAGTCAACACCGTGTTATCGCATGAGGGTGCCACCTCTATCATAGTCACATCTGCGCGCAGTTGCTCGTAGTCAAACACCCAAAACACCTCACGTCCACCTCCGTGCTTAATCATATATCCAGCACCATGTTCTGGATAGAGATAGTCAGTACCGCTCTGTACCGCATTCAGCGTATCTGGCAACCGATACCAATCCACAGCGCCAACACTTGCTAGCGTTTTCAGTTCGGGATTTTTCTCAAACAGTAGCAACGTATCCTTGCCATTGGTCAATTGAGCTGCATTGCCCACGCATTTCACTATCAGTGCATGCGTTGCCACGCTACAGATCACACAGATGGATATCAACAATAGTCTTCTCACCTTTACTCTTTCGACTCTAAGCTTATTTATTCACTTGAAACTTAGTTACCCCATTCTCCAGGTAGTCCACGATTTGCTTGGCAGCAGCAATGCCTGCATTGATATTGGCTTCTGCTGTTTGCGCTCCCATTTTCTTTGGTGTTGCAAAGTATCGCCCTTCAAACAGTTCGTGCATTTTCTGATCAGCAGCTGGCATGACGTCAGTCACATAACGGAAGTCAGGACGTTCTTGCATAAACTGGATGAGTTCTTCCTCATGGATTACCTCCTTGCGTGCGGTATTCACCAGCAATCCTCCCTTTGGCATGTGCTTAAGGAGTGTATGGTTGATACTTCCTTTGGTTTCAGCAGTTGCTGGTATGTGCAGACTCACGACATCGCATTTTGCATAGAGTTCTTCCGCCGAATGCAGTGGAGTCACATTCTCTGCGAGCATTACCTCGTCAGGGCAGTAAGCATCATAGGCAAAAATCTCCATACCAAACCCTTTAGCTATGCGTGCTACGTTGCGTCCCACATTGCCGTATGCGTGGATACCCAATTTTTTGCCTTTGAGTTCTGTACCGCTAGTGCCATTGTACATATTTCTCACAGCCATGACCATCATTCCAATAGCCAATTCAGCAACTGCGTTTGCGTTTTGTCCAGGTGTATTCATTGCCACCACATTATGTGTAGTAGCAGCTGCGAGATCGATATTGTCGTATCCAGCTCCGGCCCTAACAACTATTTTCAATTGCTTGGCCGCTTCAATCACTTCTGCATCGACATTGTCCGACCTCACAATCAATGCATCAGCATCAGCTACCGCTTGTAGCAATTGCTCTTTGGCTGTATATTTCTCCAGCAAGACCAATTGATACCCAGCATTCTCTACTACTTCACGAATTCCCTCAACTGCCACTTTGGCAAAGGGTTTTTCAGTTGCAACAAGTACTTTCATATGTCTCAATAATGTTGTAAAAAATATTTGTGTTTCTTTTAGTTTCTGTTCGGGTATGTGATAAACATGTTCCATATTTTCCCGTTTCCATCATTTTCGGGACAAAGGTACTACTTTTTTTTGACATATGCAACCTTTTCGCACAAAAAATATACTAAAAGAGCCAACTCGACCAGTAGTTGCCGTTGTTGTCTGCACTATATAGTGAACTATCGTAGCAAAAGCCCATTGCTGGCAGGAAGATTGAATTACCGTTCTTATTACTTTTCACCTCTAACCCTCCCCCGCCTATACACCTTTCACTTATTCCACTCGCGTGATGTGAGCTCCGATAGCTTTCAGTCGCGCTTCGATATCTTCGTATCCACGATCTATTTGGTCGATATGGTCAATCTTGCTAACTCCGTCTGCCGAAAGCGCTGCAAGTAGCATGGCTATCCCCGCTCGTATATCTGGTGAAGTCATATTGTTTTGTTTGAGTTGTCGTGTATGGTCGTGACCTATCACCACCGCTCTATGTGGATCACAAAGGATAATCTGTGCCCCCATATCAATCAGTTTATCGACAAAAAACAGTCGTGACTCGAACATCTTTTGATGGATGAGCACCGATCCCCTTGCCTGCGTAGCTACAACGAGAATAACGGACAGTAGATCAGGTGTTAACCCTGGCCAAGGAGCGTCTGCTATGGTCAGGATAGATCCATCTAAGAAAGAGTCGATCTGGTAATGTGCTTGCGCAGGAATGACAATGTCATCTCCATCCACATCGATCTGTATGCCCAGTTTACGAAATGTGTCAGGAATAATTCCCAATTCTTTGTAAGCCACGTTGCATATGCGCAGTTCGGAACCAGTAATGGCCGCCATTCCAATGAATGAGCCCACCTCAATCATATCTGGCAACAAAGTATGTTCTGTGCCGTGCAGTTGTTTCACAGGTTCGATAGTTAGCAGATTGCTCCCTACTCCGCTAATCTTGGCTCCCATCTTATTGAGCATCTTGCATAGCTGTTGCAGATACGGCTCGCATGCTGCATTGTAGATAGTAGTGGTATCTTGTGCCATGACAGCCGCCATTACGATATTGGCAGTGCCCGTCACAGAGGCCTCATCTAGAAGCATGTAACATCCACGGAGAGTCGGTGCTTTGAAATGATATGCGAGTAGTTTCTGGTCGTAGGTAAACGTAGCACCAAGGTTGAGCATCCCCTGAAAATGGGTGTCGAGTCGCCTTCTGCCTATCTTATCTCCACCAGGTTTGGCATACACCACTTCACCCAATCGCGCCAATAATGGGCCGATGAGCATAACAGACCCACGCAGTTTATTGCACTTCTTGAGAAAATCCTCACTTTGAAGGTAAGTAGTATCTAGATTTCTTGCACAGAAAGCATATTTACCTTTTGCTAACTTCTCTACCGTGACTCCCATCGAAACTAATAAATCGATTAGATTATTGACATCAAGGATGTCAGGTAGATTATTAAGGATGACAGTTTCTTTAGTTAATAAAACAGCACATAGGACTTGTAACGCTTCGTTCTTGGCTCCTTGAGGTGTGATAGCACCATGCAATTTATGTCCGCCTTCTATTACAAATGTAGCCATAAAGTATATTTAGGATTTATTGATTTAGTATTTAGATATAGTTTACTTCTGGAAGAATAGTGATACCAAAATTCAATAGCACATCCTTAGCTATCGCCTCAGCGAGGTTGATGATATCTTCAGGTGTTGCCTGGTTGGCATTAACGAGTACGAGCGGTTGCTTCTCATAACACTGCGCTCCGCCGCACATTTTTCCTTTCCATCCACATTGCTCTATAAGCCATGCAGCAGGTATTTTCACGCCACCATCTTGCTCATAGTGCGGAATGGTAGCATAGCGTGCTAACAAGGCATTATATTGCTCGCATGTGACTATAGGATTCTTGAAGAAACTCCCTGCACTTCCCAAAGCGCTGACTTCGGGTAATTTCTGTTTCCTAATGCGAATTATCGCCTTGCGGATAGCGTTGAGATTGACATTTTCCCCCACTTCACGAGCCAGGCCGCCATATTCTAATTTAGGATTCAAATGCTTATCCAGACGATAAATGACGCTTGTAATGATATATTTGCCCTTTAACTCATTCTTGAAGATACTATCTCGGTAAGCATAATTGCATTCTTGGTTGGAAAAGATACGCTCATTACCAGTAAGTATTTCTATGGCTTTTACCTGGACAATCAGGTCCTTTGCTTCAACCCCATATGCCCCAACATTTTGCACAGCAGAGGCCCCCACTTCGCCAGGGATATAACTGAGATTTTCCATGCCAGAGAGTCCCATATCGCATAGTTGCGCAATGAGTTCGTCTAAGACCAAACCATTCTCTGCCTCGATCAGCAAATGCTCATTATCTTCATCTAGGGCCTTTGCTCTGCGCATGGCAGAATGCAAGACCAATCCGTCGAAATCTCGGGTAAAAACCAAGTTACTCCCTGCACCTATATGCAGTATCTTCTCGTGTTTGTATTCATTTAATAATTGACGCAATTCGTCTATACTCGTATATTCAGCAAAAAGCTTAGCACACACGTCTATGCGAAATGTGTTGTAGGGCAGTAATGATATGTGATGTTTAATATGAGACATGGCGTAATGTATCAGCGGTGTGAACAAGTGGCATAATTATTTTTTTCGTATCGGATATTTTATGTTATTTTTCTTATCATTCTTCTTTTGCCTGCAAAAGTAATAAAAAAAAATCCATTTACCAAAATAATCTCGATATTTCGTCGAAATTTAGTATAGCAAAGTACTAAAAGTAGTCAGCATATGAAAAAAAAGTACATTTTTCTTGCGCATGTACATTTTTTTTTGTACCTTTGCAGGCGTTTTAGATGATATGTATCATCATACAACATTGTTCAGCGGTAAAATACATCTCTGTACAATGTTTTTGGTGTGGTATAAGAAATTATTAACAATTATAAAAACAAGAAACAATGGACAACAAAAAACGTGTTTACACCTTCGGTAACGGTAAAGCAGAAGGTAACGCATCAATGCGAGAGACATTGGGCGGTAAGGGCGCAAACTTGTCTGAGATGAACCTTGTAGGCGTTCCAGTACCTCCAGGTTTTACTATCATCACAGATGTTTGCAACGAGTACTACGAAGTAGGTCAAGAGAAAATCGTTGAGATTCTTGACAAAGAGGTCAAAACTGCTGTAGCTCACGTAGAGAGCTTGATGAACAATACTTTTGGCGATCCTAAGAACCCACTTTTGCTTTCAGTTCGTTCTGGTGCACGCGCTTCTATGCCAGGTATGATGGATACCATCCTCAACCTTGGTTTGAACGACGAAGTGGCTGCTGGTCTCGTAGAGAAGACTGGTAACCCACACTTCGTATACGACAGCTACCGCCGTTTCGTACAAATGTACGGTGATGTAGTTCTCGGTATGAAGCCAGTAAACAAAGAGGATATGGACCCATTCGAGGCTATCATCGAAGAGGTTAAGGAGATCCGTGGCGTGAAGTTGGATAAGGACTTGACTGTTGATGAGTTGAAGCTCCTCGTAGCTCGCTTCAAAACAGCTATCAAGGATCAAACTGGTCACGATTTCCCAACCAACCCAGTAGAGCAACTCTGGGGTGCTATCTGCGCTGTGTTCCGTTCTTGGATGAACGAGCGTGCTATCCTCTATCGTAAGATGGAAGGAATTCCAGATGAGTGGGGAACAGCCGTAACCGTTCAATCTATGGTATTCGGTAACATGGGTGAGACATCTGCTACTGGTGTATGCTTCAGCCGTGATGCTGCGACAGGTGAGAACCTCTTCAATGGTGAGTATCTCGTTAACGCACAAGGTGAGGATGTGGTAGCTGGTATCCGTACTCCACAACAAATTACCCTCGAGGGTAGCCGTCGTTGGGCTGCATTGCAAGGTATCAGCGAGGAAGAGCGTGCTAGCAAGTATCCATCTATGGAGGAAGCTATGCCAGAGATCTATGCTGAGCTCGACGCTATCCAAACCAAGCTTGAGAACCACTACCGCGATATGCAAGATATGGAGTTCACCGTACAAGAGGGTAAACTTTGGTTCCTCCAAACACGTAACGGTAAACGTACTGGTACAGCGATGGTTAAGATCGCTATGGACCTTGTGAAAGAGGGTCTTATTGATGAGAAGACTGCTATCAAGCGTTGCGAGCCACAAAAACTTGATGAGCTTCTCCACCCAGTATTCGATGCTAAGGCATTGAAGGCTTCTAAGGTTATTACCCAAGGTTTGCCAGCCAGCCCAGGTGCTGCATGTGGTCAAATCGTATTCCACGCTGACGACGCTCAAGAGTGGGCAAAAGACGGCAAGAAAGTGGTGATGGTTCGTATCGAGACTAGCCCAGAGGACTTGGCAGGTATGTCAGCTGCTGAGGGTATCTTGACTGCTCGTGGTGGTATGACCTCTCACGCTGCTGTAGTAGCTCGTGGTATGGGTAAGTGCTGCGTTTCTGGTGCAGGCGCTATTGTGGTTGACTACAAGGCTAAGACTTTGACCGTTGAGGGTGTTACCTACAAAGAGGGTGATTACATCTCACTCAACGGTTCTACCGGTCAAGTTTACGCTGGTCAAATCCCAACTAAGGCTGCTGAACTCAGCGGTGACTTCAAAGAGCTCATGGATCTCTGCGACAAGTATACACATTTGCAAGTCCGTACCAATGCTGATACTCCACACGATGCACAAGTAGCTCGTGATTTCGGTGCTAAGGGTATTGGTTTGACTCGTACAGAGCACATGTTCTTCGAGGATAAGAAGATCGTGGCTATGCGCGAGATGATTCTTTCTAAGGACGCTGAGGGTCGTGAGAAAGCGCTTGCTAAGCTTCTCCCTTACCAAAAGGCTGACTTCAAGGGTATCCTCGAGGCTATGGACGGCTATCCAGTGAACATCCGTCTCCTCGATCCTCCATTGCACGAGTTCGTACCACATGATGCTGCTGGTCAAGAGACTATGGCTGCTGAGATGGGCGTAAGCGTACAAGAGATCAAACAACGCGTTGACTCTCTCGCTGAGAACAACCCAATGCTCGGTCACCGCGGTTGCCGTTTGGGTATTACCTTCCCTGAGATCACCGCTATGCAAACACGCGCTATCCTCAGCGCAGCTTGCGAGTTGAAACACGAAGGCAAGAACCCAATGCCAGAAATCATGGTTCCACTCATCGGTATCCTCCACGAGTTCCACCAACAAAAAGAGATCATCGAGAAGGTAGCTAAAGAGGTATTTGCTGAGTATGGCACAGAGGTTGAGATGGAGATCGGTACTATGATTGAAATCCCACGCGCTGCCCTCACAGCTGACCGCATTGCTACCGAAGCTCAATACTTCTCATTC
>JAZKZF010000010.1:0-52844 GCA_045612525.1 Paludibacteraceae bacterium
GTACAATCTGGATACGACCAATATTATGTGTTGCAACAATATGAGAAACCATACTTTGACCCAAATACCCCATTAGATCAAGATCCTGTAGTGAATCCTGATAACAATTTGGTGATTACTTTCATTGACAAAATTTTCAGAACCATTCATACCACAAAAATTCCTATTACCCAAGATGAGAATCAAAAATTACTCTATACTTTTCCTATGTTGGGTGGATTAGAGGGTGTGAATGATATCCTGCTCAATTACGATGGAACAAAACCAGCCTATATTATTACGAAGGAGAAGTACAATTTGGAGTCGGATGGTTCGATTACATCCTTCTACAAGTATGATGTGGATGGCAATGAATTGAACACTATTGCTGAGAATACTTTGGGGCGTATCAAGATGAGTTCTGTAGTAGGACAAGAGGAGCAATGGTTATTTATGAAGGAAGAGTATGATGGCGAGTTCTTCTTTGTGGACCTTCCATCTTGCGAACCTCGTGCAGAAATATCTGTGTACTTGGAAGATGGTCGTACTATCTCATCACAAATCGACCGTTATCCTAAGGGCGATAGTTATGAGTATGCAGTAGCGCTTCTGCAAGGTAACAATGAGGAGGATGGGACTATTAGCCAAGACATAGCATGGCTCAATGCCGATGGTAGCTTCAACCGTTATGAGAATATCAATTTGGGCAAGTATATTGAAGCAGCACAAGTGAATATTACTGCAGAAGCACTTAATCCGTGGGTCATTCATACAGATGATGCTCGTGAATATATGGTATTAGTGAAGCGTTACAACCCTAATAATACTTCTGATAAAGAGACTGCATTTTTGGTTTGCAACACCAAGGGCGAGATTCTTTTAGATTACGGAAAAGATGAGGAGAAAGGCGAACTGAATATGGTATATCTAATGGATAAGGGTGCTAATCCATCTATTATGTGCGTATATCAAAAGAATGGGGCATTGTCAATGCATTACACTCCACTGCCATTGAATAAGGTAGAATTAAAAGGTGCTGGTACCGCATCAGATCCATACCAATTGACCTGCTCAAATGACTTTAAGTTGATGGATAATAATCCGTCGGCTTGCTATGAGGTGGCAAATGATATTGACTTTTTATCTATTCCATTTGATGGTCCTAAACGAGCATTTACAGGTAAATTAGACGGAAAGAATTATACCTTAAGCAATCTATGCCTCATGGGGAGTGGATTGCTCAAAGAGGTGAAAGATTCAGCTATTATTGCTAATTTGAACCTTGAAAGTCCTATTTTGCTTCTCTCAGATCAGCATTTAGATATAGCAACTGGTGTGTTGGCTAATAGTCTGCAAGGTGGCGTGGATACTGCTGGTGTGGCATCATATTCATTGTTGAGTAATGTGCATGTGGCTAATCCAATAATAAAGGGTGTGGGCCACAAAGAGATTATTGGAACTATTGTAGGTTATGTGGCTTTGAATACGGATGTGAATACATGTTCTGTTACCAACGCAGATATTGTGGCACCAGAAGCTGAGGTTGGTGGTGTGATTGGTAAGGCACAAACTTATAGCCAAATTCACGCGTGTTTGTTTACTGGCAAGGCAGAGGGTAAGATCGTGGGTGGTATCACCAGTGCCGTGAGTGGCGGAGAACCTATATATGATTGTCGCGTAGATGCTGATTTGTATAGTTCAAATACTATCGGTGGTATAGTAGGACATAGTGGTCGTTCTAAGATTTCCAACAATATTGTGAGTGGTACACTCAACTTAGCAGACACCACAAAGGTTGGTAAGGTAGGTGGTATCATTGGGCATGTGGACACGGACGCTACGGGTTCTGCTACCGACATGTTGGCTGAAAACTGTTTGGTGGCACTAAGTGCAATCAATGTGCCAGAAGGCAAAGATGTGATTGCACACCGTGTGATAGGTTTCTCTAGTGGCGATGATTATGAGTATGACTGGGATAATGTGGATTGGAGCAAACCACAAAGCGAGTGGCCTCGCGACTATTTTGCTCCAGAGAAGAATTTCAAGAATAACTATGTGGTGTCTGACTTAGCGGCTGTGGATGCTACTATCCAACTTGCAGATACTACCACAGAGGGAGAGTCCTTGGCATGGAGCGAAGTGACCGCAGACTGGCTTAGTGCACATGGCTATCAATTAGGTACGAGTATAGATGCTCCTTGGGTATTGAGTGAAGGTAAACTACACCTGTGGTTTGAAAATGAGAAGACTGATACGGGTATTGATGATATCTGGACAGATAACATTCAAGAAACTCAATCTACGACACGCAAGATGATTATTGGAGGTCAACTTATCATAATTCGTGGTGGCAAGAAGTATAATGTAATGGGAGGCAATTTATAAGTTATACCAGAAAAAAAGAGGGTGTGTTAAAATTTGACACACCCTCTTTTTTTATTAGGTTATTGTTTCAGTGATAGTTGTATTCTTCCACGTGAGCGGTCAATATTTATTACGCGTACGCGCACATGCTGATGGAGTGATACTACTTCATTTGGATTGTTGATGCGTCGAGAAGCCATTTCGGAGATATGAATCAATCCATCCTTATGCACACCTACATCACAGAATGCACCAAAATTGGCGATGTTTGTAATGATACCTGGCAATACCATACCTACTTGCAAATCATCAATAGTATGTACCGATTCTTCGAAATGAAACTCCTCCAACTGAGTGCGTGGATCGCGACTAGGCTTCTCCAACTCGCGAAGAATATCGGTTAAAGTGGGAACTCCTACTTCGCTTGTCGCATAGCGCCGTAAATCAATCTGATTGCGCAGATCAGCACGCTGCATTAAATCGGATACTGTACAACGCAAATCCTTCGCCATACACTCCACGATACTATACCTTTCGGGATGGACAGCAGAGTTATCCAAAGGGTTGTCGGAATTGGTAACACGCAGGAATCCTGCCGCTTGTTCAAAGGTCTTAGCACCCATTTTAGGTACTTTCAAAAGTGCCTTTCGATTAGGAAAAGCACCATGTTCTTGGCGATAGTTGACAATGTTATGCGCTAAAGCAGGTCCCAAACCAGAGATATAAGTCAGTATGTGTTTGCTGGCGGTATTCACATCTACGCCTACGCAGTTTACTACACTCTCCACAGTCTTTTGTAGACTCTCGCTTAAGCGTGTCTGATTGACATCGTGCTGATATTGTCCTACACCAATAGCCTTGGGATCAATCTTCACCAGTTCTGCTAATGGGTCCATGAGACGTCTGCCAATAGACACCGCACCACGCACCGTCACATCCTCATCAGGAAATTCTTCACGGGCCGTTTTACTGGCGGAATAGACTGATGCCCCACTTTCGCTAACAACAAAAACTTGTGGGGAATTCTGAATTTTGAAATTTGAATTCTGAATTGTTGTATCATCCTTAATTCTTGATTCAGAAGTATCAATTGCCACACGTACCATTTGTTCGGTTTCGCGGGAAGCAGTACCGTTTCCAATCGCGATCGCCTCAATCTGGTATTGATGAATGAGCGATTGTAGGGAAGTAGTCGCTTGTTTGGTATTAAGGAAGACTACTGTATGATGCAGCAGGTCGCCTTGTGCGGATAATACCACAAGCTTACAACCTGTGCGGAAGCCAGGGTCGATCGCTAATACACGTTTTTGACCTAGTGGAGATTCTAACAATAATTGACGCAGGTTTTCTGCAAATACACGTATTGCTTCAGTATCTGCTTTCTCCTTGCTGCTGGTAGCAAACTCTGTTTCGATGGCGGGTTTGAGAAGACGCTTGTAACTATCTTCCAAAGCGAGTTCCACTTGATAGGACGTATCGCTATTACTGCGCAAAAAGAGGTGCGCTAATTTGTCGAGCGCTTTCTCTCTATCGGGCGAAATATCGACACGGATAAATCCCTCATTTTCTGCACGGCGGATGGCCAACAGACGGTGTGAAGATATACGGCGAAGCGGTTCGCTGATGGCGAAATAGTCTTTGTACTTTTGCGCTTCTGTTTCAGACTCTTTGCCTTTGACCACTTTGGTGGTGATGATAGCTGAATAACTAAATTCGCGGCGGATACTTTGTCGAGCTTGTTCATCTTGATTGATCCACTCGGCTATAATATCGCGTGCGCCTTGCAGGGCTTCCTCTCGCTTTGAACCTAATCGCTTCATTGCCTCGTCGCCTTCTCGTTTTTGTGCAAAAATGGCTTGCGCCAGTGGCTCATATCCCTGTTCGCGTGCCACATCAGCGCGTGTTTTGCGGTGAGGTTTGTAGGGTAGGTAAATATCCTCCAGTTCGATGGATTCCCAACATTGTTCAATGCGCAGGCGTAATTCATCAGTCAGTTTGCCTTGTTCCCCAATCGTTTTGAGTATTGTGACCTTGCGCTCGTCCAACTCCAAGAAGCGATGATACTCTTCTGCAATCTGGCTAATCTGCACTTCATCCAAACAACCTGTTCGCTCCTTGCGATAGCGGGCGATGAAGGGAATCGTCGCATTTTCATTGAGCAAAGCAATTGTGGCTGCCACTTGCGTAGCAGCCACTCCTATGCGAGATGCAATTAGTAGCGAAAAATCAGTCATCTGTATTAGAACAAATAGCGAACGCCGAGAGTGATACCATCGTAAAGACCGCCTAAATTGAATCCAATACCATTATTACCAGCAACTCCAATAGTTGGACGCCAATCAAGTGAGAGTTGCAATGGGAACCAAAATTGGTATTCAATACCTACGTGCCCTGCTACACCTGCGTACCAAGCGTTATCTATATTGGCATTCAAAAGACCATACATACCACCAGAACCACCTACACCGAGATACCAGTTCCATTGTCCTTCATAATCCCAAGGTATTGCAGTACCGAATGGGTTAATCCAATCGTAAGTTACTTTTGCGCCAATACCTGCAAATTGTGGTATATTTACAGAAACGTCCAACATATTAGCGTCGCTAAATGCATGTTGATAGGATACATCTGCACCCCAACCCAAATTCAAACCAATGGCACGTGGTTGAGCTACAGCTGAACCTACGCATACTACTGCCAAAATAGCAGCCAAAATCAAACTTTTCTTCATAAAATTCATAAAATTTAAATATTGTAGTTATTGTAATTTAGCTAAAGCGTCCTTCATACGGCGCATAGCTTCTGTGATTAAATCTTCGCTGGTTGCATATGAAAAACGAATACAGTTGTCTTCGCCAAATGCGCTGCCCGATACGCATGCTACGTGTGCCTCTTGCAGCAGGTAAGTCACCAACTCGTCTGCATTGTGGATTGTTTGCCCTTTGTATTGCTTGCCAAAGAATGCTGATACATCAGGGAATAGATAGAACGCACCTTGTGGCTCTAATACCTTCATGCCAGGTATCTCTTTTGCTAATCCTACAATCAAATTACGACGACGCTCAAATGCTTGGCGCATCTCCTCTACGCATGTTTGATCTCCCGTATAGGCGGCCTCTGCCGCTTTTTGGGCGATGGTTGTAGCGCAAGTAATCATTTGACCTTGTAAGCGCTTAATGGCTGTAATGAGTTCTTTGTCGTGGCTTGCCACCCATCCCATACGATAACCCGTCATGGCGTATGCCTTGCTCACACCATTGACGACAATTAGTCTATTTTCCAATTCTGGGAATTGTGCAAGAGTCTCATGCTTGCCCGTGTAAAGGATGTGTTGGTAAATCTCGTCTGCCAATACCGCCACTTGAGGGTGATGCTTCAGCACCTCAACCAATGCTTTTAGGTTCTCAAGTGTATATACCGAGCCCGTTGGATTGTTTGGTGAGCAGAGCATGAGGAGCTTGGTGTTTGGTGTGATGGCAGCTTCCAATTGCTCCGCGGTGAGACAAAAATTGTTGTCCATGGTGGTTTTAATGATTACGCTCTTGCCTTGTGCAATCTTCACCATTTCTACATAACTCACCCAACATGGGGTAGGCATGATGACCTCATCTTCAGGTCCAATCAGTGCTTCGATTGCGTTGCAGATGGCTTGTTTTGCGCCTACCGAAACTACAATCTCATTGGCATTGTATGGTTTGACTGGATAATCGTGAATATCCTTGTTCAATGTATCAGCAATAGCTTGACGCAGTGCAGGGAAACCAGGTGTAGGACCATAGTGCGAAATGTCGTTATTGATAGCATCAATGGCAGCTTGCTTTACATGTGCGGGAGCAGGAAAATCAGGTTCTCCCAATGATAGACCAATCACATCTACTCCTTCTGTACGGAGTTGTTGGCATAGCGCTGCCACCTGTAGGGTGGCTGACTCTTCGAGCGCGGCAATTCGTTTTGAAATGTTCATTTTTGTATAATGTGTTGTTTATAATTTTGTACCTAAAATGGTGTATGTGTCATTACCTGATATGATTACTAACTGATTATTGATAAATGCTTTACGGATGATATTTTGGTCGTTGGTATATTGAATACCTGTTTCTATATCCTCTTCATCCTCATCTCCGCCTTCAATAGTCAAGCGGTATATGCATATAGGTATTTTGTTGGGTTCTGCATAGCAAGCAAATAATGCTGGATGATTACCTACATTGTATTGCAGATATTTGCCTAAACTGTTGCCGAGATTCATAATGATTGCTTCTCCAGTAGAACCAACCGATATGTCCCAATAACCGTAGTTGCCATAGGTACCACTATCGTATAATTTGTCCCATATAGCCAGTATATTTTTGGTTTGTCCGCCACTGGCAACCAAATATGCCCCCTCATAGCGGATATTATCTTCGATATAATAAGCCACTTCGCCGTCCAGTTCGGCGAGATGCAAGGTATAAATAGCATCGTCATTTGCTGCTACATACGTACGATCTTCCGAATATTGGCCACCAATAGCATGGATATTGTTCTGCGAAATGGATTCATCAAAGTATCCCATAATATGATTAATCTCTGGGTCGTGTACACCAATGATAATTTGGTCTAAATCGTGCAGTTGGTTGACATCTGTCACTAATTTGTAAACTTCTCTATCGAATTCTGAGGCACTATGTATGCTGATGGTGTTGATATTGATTGCATTTTCACTGCATTCTACCCAAAAACGTATTTTTCCCGTAGCAGGAGCTAGTAATTGAACGATGGTGTCGTGATTGTATTGCCCCATGCTTTTGGGTGGACGATTGATTATCAATTCAGTGGCATCGTTATCGCCTACTTGCACAAAGATACTACCTTCACCCCTTGATGCGTTTTGACAGAAATTGATTTCTATCTTTTCTACCTCTTCGAAATCAACCACGGATGTAGCTCCTGCGCCTGTAGTGCTTTTTTTAACACTTACGCCACGACTATAAATGCGCCCTTCTGCATCTGTATAACCTTCTGAGTATTCATATGCTGGTTGGTCACATATCCAACCGTCTGTTTTGCCATCGCATGTGGTAGCATTAATTACACTTTTCCATTCTTTAGATACGAATGTGTAGGTTGTCACATTGGCTTGCGTAGCCACTACGCAGCACAACCATGTGACGGTGATAAAAAATCGTGTTGCTATACTTCTCATAGTAGTAATGAATTAATGTTTATATTCTTCTGAATTCGGCCAATACGATGGCTGTTGCGATGCTGACATTAAGGCTCTCGGAAGTGGGGACACCAGCGGGGTAGGAGGGGATTAATAGTGGGTGTGTTACCACTTCTCGCACTTCTTGAGAGATGCCATTACCCTCGTTCCCCATTACGATAATGCCTTTTTCTTTGGTGGGAATAGCATCTGTTGCATATATATCTTTACCATTAAGCAATGTGCCGTATATCGGATAGCCCGTTTGTTGATAATTTTGCAGGGTATTTGCCAGATTATCTACATAGTGCACTTGTACGCGAGCTAAAGCACCCATAGTCGCCTGAACGACTTTCGGGTTGTAGCAATCAGCGGTCTCGCGCGAACATAATATATGGTGTATGCCAAACCAATCGCAAGTGCGAATGATTGTTCCTAAATTACCAGGGTCTTGCACTCCATCCAATGCTACGATTAGGCTGTCTGTCGCATGCTCCAGAGGCATTGGGGGATGCTTTTGAAATACGCCAATCACTCCTTGTGGAGTTCTTAAGGATGACATCTGAGCAATTTCTTCATTGGTAGCATTTTCTTGAGAAACCAATAGAACTAAGCGGAATGCAGCTTGCAACTCGTGTACACATTTTGCACCTTCTGCAACGAACAAGTCTTCTGCATCTCTATTCTTTTTCAGTTGCAGACTGCGAATCCATTTTATTTTTGCTTTACTCAAATGTTCAGCCATAATAAGCTTTCGTCTATTGTAACTTTCCAAACCTCATAATTAAATCTCTCTGCAAAGGTACTGCTTTTTTATGACATATGCAACCATTCGACACATTTTTTTGTGTGAAAGTGTAGAAGTGTGGAAGTGGTGTATCGGATATTGGCTATCGGAAACTGGGTATTTGGGCGTTGTCATTTACCGAGGATGAGTCGAAGATAGGCTCTGAAAAGACTATCGTTTTCTTATTTTGTTTGATTTCTTGTTTTTTTGGGTGTTTTCTTGCATATGTCAATTTTTTATTGTAATTTTGCAGCGCAATTAGTATGTTTAGCTTCAAACGGAAAATAGGGCTTTTTATGCGGACGGTGGTTGGACTGTTTGTGGGTGCTTGTGTTGTGCTATTGTCAGCATGTAACACTACTAAATTTGTGCCTGAAGGTCAGTTTTTGTTGAATAAGGCCATTGTGAAAGTGGATGATAGCAAAGAGGTCGCAAGTACAGAGTTGCGCAATTATCTCCAGCAAAAGCAAAATACCGAGATATTTGGTTTCTGGAAGTTGCAGTTGGATATTTACAATACCGCCCCTGTAGATACTTCTAAATGGACAAGTAAGAATGCGCGAAAAATAGGTGAGGCACCTGTGATTTTCTCTCCAGAGTTGACAGGGAATAGTATGACACAATTGCAACGTGCAATGCAGAATAAGGGATATTTCAATGCGGTGGTGGATACTGTGATGAAAATAGATGAGCGAAAAGTGAATCTTACATACCATATTACTGCTAATCAGCCATATACCATACGAAAATACACTGTTGATTTTTCGAATAAGGAACTAAAAACAATAGCCGAAAATCATCGCGCTACATTATTGTCGGATGGTATGCAGTTTGATGCAGATTTGCTGAATCAAGAAAGACAACGGGTAGCAAAATCAATGCGTCGAAGAGGATATTTTTATTTCGACGAGTCGATGATTCAGTTTGTAGCAGATAGTAGCAAGCATAATCACCAAATAGATGTGACGATGTGTTTGCAATCTTCTGTGGATCAGTTACCAGAAGAGGAAAAGACAAAGATTTTCCGCCATTATAAAATAGCACGCGTATATTTTCATATGGATTACGAGCCGACTCTCATTCCAGAAGGCACCACGCTGTCTTCGCGAGAGTATGATAATGGTTATGGGTTTACGTGGGTGTATGATCAGTTCTTGCGAGAAAATATGTTGATGCGCAATTGTCCTATTCGTCCTGGTGATCTGTATAATGAATTTCGTGTCGAAAGGGCATATGCTAAACTGAATCAATTAGCATCTGTGAAATATGTAGATATAAGTTTTGAATCCACGTCAGATGAAGAGTTGGATTGTCATATTGTTCTCTCGCGCAGTAAGATGAACTCGGTGTCAGTAGAGGCAGAAGGCACTTATTCTGCGGGTGATTGGGGGGTTGCGATAGGTGCAGGATATGTAAATCGCAATTTATTCCGAGGAGCAGAAGAGTTTACCATAGATGGACGTGCTAGTTACGAATGGAGACAAAATGGCGGACGAGCTATTGAAACAAAGGCATCTATGGGATTGTTATTCCCCAATTCCTTGGCAGTAGATTTGAACTATAATTATCAGAATCGTCCTGATGAATATGCTCGATCAATATTTAATGCCAGTTGGCAATATGAATTGCGCCAACCTCGTTCGCGCCTAATACATAATTTCCGGTTAGCAGATATTAGTTATGTACATTTGCCTTGGATAGATTCGGATTTTAGTGACAAATTTTTGCAATCTACCAATATCCTCAAGTATTCATATGAAGATCATTTCATTGTAGGGTGGGGCTATTCTGGTAGTTATTCTTCGTTGAGTTCGCGTAATCCTTATCGTCCATATACCACAATCAATTACAATGTCGAAACAGCTGGTAACTTGATGCTTGGATTGGCTTCTATTTTCAATTTTCCTGTTGATGAAGGAGGCAAATACACCTTATTAAACACGCGCTTCGCACAGTTTGCGAAGGCAGATGTGTCGTTCACATATCATCAAATATTCACTCCATCGCATCGCTTAGTTTATCATGCTGACTTAGGTCTGGCAGTTCCTTATGCCAATTCAGAGGCAGTACCTTTTGAGAAACGCTATTTCGCAGGGGGATCCAGTAGCGTGCGTGGTTGGACAGCGCGCAGTTTGGGTCCTGGTGGCTATCATGGTAATGGTAGTTTAATAGATTTCAATAACCAATCGGGGGATATACGCATGAATTTGAGCCTGGAGTACCGTGCAAAAGTGTGGTCTATTTTTGAATTAGCAGCCTTTGTAGATGCTGGAAATATATGGACGATGTTTGATTACGAGACACAGCCATATGGGCAATTTCATTGGAAGGAATTTTATAAGCAAATCGCCTTGGCATATGGTGTGGGACTGCGTTTAGACTTTTCAATTTTTGTCTTCCGCGTGGATTTTGGAGTGAAGTTGTATGACCCCAGTCGTTTGTATGGCCAATGGGCTGGTAAACAGTGGCGAACAGTCACCAATGGATTAAACTGGAAGGAGGATATGTCATTCCATTTCGCAATAGGTTATCCGTTTTAATGATTCTGGACTTCAAGTTCAGGAAGTGACGAAAGAATGTTACAAGCGTGTTACATATCAGGTGTGATTGAGGCGGGTTGCGATGAGGCTGGGCGTGGACCATTGGCGGGGAGTGTATTCGCTGCTGCGGTAATATTGGACCCTAAATTATTAGACAACGTGCAGCATCGAGAATGGTTGGAATTGCTCAATGACTCTAAACAATTAACAGAAAACCAGCGGATTTACTTGCGCCCACGTATCGAACAACACGCTTCTGCGTGGGCTGTCGTAGAGGTGACGGCGGAAGAGATAGATAGAATCAATATACTCAATGCCTCAATCATAGGTATGCAGCGGGCATTGGACAAACTGCCCATCATACCGCAACATATCATCGTGGATGGCAACAAGTGGAAGCCCTATATCCCCGAGGGGCATGTGTTGGAGATTCCAGCGCGCACGGTGGTTAAAGGCGATGGTAAGTACCTGTCTATTGCGGCTGCGAGCGTGCTTGCAAAGACCTATCGTGATGAATATATGCTTCGTCTGCATGAGGAGTATCCGCAGTATCACTGGGATACGAATATGGGCTATCCCACCAAAGCGCACTACGAAGCCATTCAGCAGTATGGCGTCACGCCCTACCATCGTAAGACGTTTAAGTTGAATAAGCCGTAAATCCCTCGTATGTTACTTGTCAGTAACGAGACAATTACGGCAACGACACGGCAACGACACGGCAACGAGAGAAGACTTTAATGAGCTATAATAAAAACTTTAACATAATAAAACAATGGCAATTTTTGTAAAAAAAGAGGGCGAACCTCGTAAGAAAATGGGCTGCTTAGGCAAAACCCTAATTGGTATTGGTGTGTATTTTGTTATTTGTTTCCTTTTTGGTGCGTTGATGGGCGATATGATGTCCACGCCTGCCACCAAATTGGAGGAGAATACCATCTATCGTATTGATTTGAAAGGTGTTTTAGTGGAACAAGCTGCAGAGGAGAATCCTTTGGATGCCATTATGGGCGAGATGTATGGTCAAACAACAACCACCGTTGGCTTGA
The DNA here is from genome assembly GCA_045612525.1 of Paludibacteraceae bacterium. Lineage (GTDB taxonomy): Bacteria > Bacteroidota > Bacteroidia > Bacteroidales > Paludibacteraceae > Colicola. The sequence continues at coordinate 11,905 of JAZKZF010000010.1, forward strand.
ATGACCTGCTCAGCAATATCGCTTTGGCAAAGGACAACGACAAAGTGTTAGGTATTTATCTCAAGGGCGGTTCGCTATCTGCGGGGCCTGCTTCTGCTAAGGCAATTCGTGATGCACTTATTGACTTTAAACAATCAGGCAAGTTCATCATCGCTTTTGCAGATTCATATTCGCAGACCAACTACTACATTGCTTCTGTGGCAGATAAGATTTTCCTCAATCCAGTAGGTTCGTTGGCTTGGGACGGCTTGAGCGCAGAAAAAATATATGTTACTCGTTTGTATGAGAAAATTGGCATCGAGATGCAAATCCTCAAAGTGGGTACCTTCAAGTCGGCTGTTGAGCCATACTTCCGCACATCGATGTCAGAGGCAGACCGCAAACAAACCGAGCAATATCTTGGTGGTATCTGGAGTGAGATGAAAACGGCAGTTGGACAAAGTCGCCAAATCGCTGCGGAGCAATTGCACGCATACGCTGATGAGTGCATGTCGTTGCAACCACAAGAGAAATACCTGACATATAATTTAGTGGACTCGTTGGTATATATCCAAGAGATGGATAGCATTTTGCGCACCTATGCGGGCACCAAAGACTACAAACAACTGTCAAATAGCAAGATGACCAATGTAGAGCGCAACAAGGTGGTAGCAACAGACAAGGTGGCAGTTCTCTATGCCGAAGGTGCTATTGTGGACGAAGGCAATGAGGGTATTGTAGAGGGTAAGATGCTGAAAAACATCAAGAAAATCTATAAGGACGATGATGTAAAAGCAGTAGTATTCCGTGTGAACAGTCCTGGTGGTAGTGCCGATGCGAGTGAGCAGATTTGGCATGCGATGAAGATGTTACAAGACAAGGGTCTGCCTGTAGTGGTTTCTATGGGTGATTATGCAGCGTCAGGTGGTTATTATATCTCTTGCAACGCTGATTATATCTATGCGGAGCCTACCACACTCACTGGCTCAATCGGTATCTTTGGTACTGTACCAAACCTGAGTAAACTCCGTGAGAAAATAGGTTTGGATATTGATGGCGTATCCACCAACAAATATGCCGCTTTGACTACCAATGCCGTTTTCAAAGGTATGAACCCACAGGAGATGGCGCTCATGCAAAAAATGGTAGAGCGTGGTTATGACCTCTTTACCCGTCGTTGTGCCGATGGTCGTGGAATGACCCAAGATGAGATCAAGAAGATTGGTGAGGGTCGTGTATGGCTTGGTAAAGATGCTTTGGAGATTGGCTTGGTGGACGGTTTGGGCAATATCGACGATGCAGTTGCGAAAGCTGTAGAATTGGCAGCGTTGGGTGAATATCAATTGGTTAGCTATCCAGAGAAGACCGACCCAATCCAAGAGATGCTCAAAATGTTTGACACTACAACCCCAGAGGAGCGTCTGGTGATGAAGGTGCGCGAGTTTGCTTCCAAACCACGCATTATGGCATTGATGCCTGAAGTGACAATACAATAATACAGAATGAAATTCTTATTGGCTCCCATAGCATGGATTTATGGTTTCGTCGTATGGCTTCGTAATTTGCTATACGACGACCATATCCTGCATTCTACTCAAGTTAGTATACCTACCATTTGTGTGGGCAATCTTGCTGTAGGCGGAACAGGCAAAACACCAATGGCAGAGTACTTGATTTCTTTGCTCTCATCTGATTATAAGGTAGCGCTTCTGTCACGCGGTTATGGGAGAAAAACAAAAGGCTTTCGCATTGCTAATGAGCATGATACAGCACAAACAATCGGTGATGAACCAATGCAAATCCATACCCATTTTCCCGATATACCAGTGGCTGTTTGCGCTGACCGTGTGAAGGGAGTGAAACGTTTGCAACAGCTGTATCCTGATTTGCAATGTGTAATTCTCGATGATGCGTACCAGCACCGCAAGTTGCGTTGCGGCTTCTATGTGCTCCTGACGCCTTATGATTGCTTATATACCGATGATCATTTGTTGCCATGGGGTAGGTTGCGCGATTTGCCTAATCAGAGTCACCGAGCAAATGTGGTGGTAGTGACCAAATGTCCGTCTCAAATGCAACCGATTGACAGACGAATAGTGATCAATACGTTGCATTTGGCTTCGTACCAGCATTTGGTATATTCTTCCATCGGTTATGCATCAATAGCATTGTGTGGAACACCATTGCTTGTTACTGGAATTGCTAATCCGTTGCCATTGCTGGAGCATTTAAAAGTCCAATACCCGGACACCGAATTGCTTGCATTTCCAGACCACCACGTGTTTACGAAGCATGATATTGCTCAAATCACACAAAAAGCTGCGCAATATAGTTGTGTCGTAACCACTGAAAAAGATTATATGCGTTTATTACAGACTCCATTGGTAGAACAATTGGGTAACAAATTGCAAGTATTAGCTATTCAAACGGATTTGGGGATCGACAAAGAAACTTTTGATCGTCAAATCCTTCTTTACGTCAGTGAAAATAACCGCAAATTGTCAACAGCAAACTGTTAACTATCCATCATGAACATCATATCACTCTTAAAACGTTTTGTACCGCCATATCGTTGGCAAGTGGCAGCAAACCTGTTTTTCAATATCCTCTCTACTGTATTGTCGCTATTCTCATTTGCTACGATTATTCCCGTGTTGCAGATTCTATTTGGTCTTTCTGAGTTGGAGGTTGCCTATACTCCCTTGTCTGATGCTGCCACTATGCAAGAAACAATCAGTGCTTTGAAGAATAATTTGTATTATTTCTTGCAGACGCAGATTGAAACGCAAGGTGCACAGGCTGTATTGTTGCTGTTGGGTGCTTGTTTGGTTGTCCTTACAGGTTTCAAGTGTCTCACCGCATGGCTAGCTAACTATTTTATGGTTCCCATACGCACGGGCGTATTGCGCGACCTACGCGCACAACTGTATAAGAAGGTGGTCAGTTTACCTATTGGTTTCTTCACTGAAGAGCGCAAAGGCGATGTTATGTCGCGCATGACCAACGATGTGAATGAAGTGGAAGCGAGTATCATGTCCACATTGGATATGCTATTCAAGGACCCCATCATGATTCTGGTCTATCTCATCACACTCTTTACCATCTCGTGGCAACTCACGCTATTTGTGCTCGTGTTATTGCCTATAGCGGGTTTATTGATTGGACGTATTGGTCGTTCGCTCAAACGAGCTTCTACAAAAGGACAAGAGCAGAATGCCGAGATTCTTACCCAAATTGATGAGACATTGGGCGGATTGCGTGTGGTAAAGGCATTCAACGCAGAGAGCAAACTTACCCATCGTTTTCTCCATCTCATTAATGACACACGTGCTACGTTCAACCGTATCAACCGCCGCTATTATCTGGCGCACCCTGTATCGGAGTTCTTCGGTACGGCACTCATTGCCATTCTTCTATGGTTTGGTGGAACATTAATCTTAGGAGAGCACTCATCCATAGATGCAGCTACTTTCATCTATTACCTCGTGATTTTCTATTCTATCATCAACCCTGCTAAAGACCTTAGCAAAGCTACTTACGGCATACGCCGTGGTATGGCTTCGTTGGAGCGAATAGATAAGATACTTAATACCGAAAGCAATATTCGTGAACCTAAAGAACCAAAACTCATAACTCAAAATTCAATATTCTTAATTCGTTATGAGGATGTTAGTTTCTCCTATCAAGCCAATCGCCCTGTGCTCAAGCATATCAATCTGGATATTCAGAAAGGGCAAACCATTGCTTTGGTAGGGCAATCGGGTAGCGGAAAGACCACGATGGCAGACCTGCTACCACGTTTCTATGACACTACTGCAGGTCGTATCACTATTGATGGCATAGACATACGAGAACTCAAGACTTTTGACCTTCGTGCCCTTATGGGCAATGTCAATCAAGAGGCAATTCTCTTTAATGATACGTTCTATAACAATATCACATTTGGTGTAGAGTCTGCTACGATGGAGGAAGTACGCCATGCTGCGCGAATAGCAAATGCGGATGATTTTATCATGGCGACGCCCGACCAATATCAGACCACTATCGGCGACCGTGGTTCACGCCTGAGTGGAGGACAACGCCAACGTATATCCATTGCACGAGCGATACTTAAGAATCCTCCTATCTTGATTCTTGATGAGGCGACATCGGCGTTGGATACAGAATCGGAGAAACTCGTGCAAGAGGCACTGGAGAACCTGATGAAAGACCGTACAACCTTGGTGGTGGCGCACCGCTTGAGCACTATCCGCAATGCCGATCTGATATGCGTACTGCATGAAGGACAGATAGTAGAAAGAGGTACGCACGAAGAGTTGTATGCTCTCAACGGGTATTACCGCAAACTAGTTGATATGCAGCAAGAATAAACAAAAACGATTATGCAGACCGCATAATCGTTTTTGTTTTAATGTTAGTATTTAATGATTAATAGCAATCAGATTCACTCTTGTTTGCTCTTTTATATTCTACAGAATAGAAATCTTTAGAAATACCTTCCTCTGCCATCTCTGCCTCCAATTCAGCAATAGCTGCATCTAATTCGTTGGAAGTCCCCCATACGTAATGGTCTTGAGACATAGCATAGCCTTCGATGTTTACTGTTGTAGTCACCTTATAGCAATAATTGGTATCGCCACAACTACTCAGTACGCCTGCCAAAATTACGGCACATGCAATAATAATTTTTTTCATTGTTTTATTAATTTTAATGGTTAATGATTTTGTTTTGCACTACAAAATTACACTTTTTTTGTAGTGTAACCAAATAAATCTTAACTAACGACAATGTTTTGTTAAAAAGCGTCTATTTTCCACCAACCAATTTCTTGATTTCGCTTAGTTTATTGAGTGCTTCCAATGGTGTCAAGTTGTTAATGTCCAACGTCTTTACCTCATCCCGTATTTGCTCCAGTACGGGGTCGTCTAATTGGAAGAAACTGAGCTGCATGCCACTTGGTGCGCTGACAGAAGCTTTGCCACTGCCGATAGTAGGCGATGAGGCTATAGGCGATTGGCTATGGTCGTTTTCTAGATCTTTCAATATCTGATTCGCACGCTGGATAATCGATGATGGCATACCTGCTAGTTTTGCTACATGGATACCGAAACTATGTTCCGAACCTCCGCGTACCAGCTTACGCATGAAGATTACCTTTCCGTTTGCCTCGCGCACCGACACATTATAGTTGCGTATGCGTTGGAAACTCTCCTCCATTTCGTTGAGCTCGTGGTAGTGCGTGGCAAAGAGTGTTTTGGCATGCCCACGTTGTTCGTGGATATACTCCACAATCGCCCATGCGATGGAGATACCATCATAGGTGCTGGTACCGCGACCCAACTCGTCGAAGAGCACTAGGCTGCGTTCGCTGAGGTTGTTCAAGATACTTGCTGCCTCGTTCATCTCCACCATGAAGGTACTCTCACCTAATGATATATTATCGCTCGCGCCTACGCGCGTGAAGATCTTATCTACTACACCAATGCTGGCGCTTTCTGCAGGTACGAAACTACCCATCTGTGCCATCAGCACAATGAGCGCCGTCTGACGGAGTAGGGCAGATTTACCCGCCATATTCGGACCTGTGATGATGATAATCTGCTGCCCATTGTTGTCCAATAGCACATCGTTTGGCACGTACTCCTCATCCAGAGGCAATTGCTTTTCGATCACAGGGTGACGCCCTTGGCGAATATCAATCACCAAACTATCGTTGATTGCAGGACACACATACTTATTCTCTACCGCCACACGCGCAAAGCCCATCAAGCAGTCCATCTGCGCTATCACGTTGGCATCCATCTGCATTTGTGGTACATACTCGGTCAATGCCAACATCAGTTCGGTATAAAGACGTGTCTCAATGATCTGAATCTGTCCTTCCGCATTGAGAATCTTATCTTCGTATTCTTTGAGTTCTTGGGTAATATAGCGCTCGGCATTCACTAAGGTCTGCTTGCGAATCCATGTTTCTGGCACTTGATCTTTGTAGGTGTTGCGCACCTCCAGATAATAGCCAAACACATTATTGTATCCTATCTTAAGCGACTGAATACCAGTAGTATCTATCTCTCGTTGCTGTATTTGTAGGAGGCGTTCTTTGCCATGGGCTTGTATGTCGCGCAGCTCGTCTAGTTCAGCATTTACACCACGTGCAATGGTATTCGGACGACCTTGTACGGCGGGTGGGTCGGGCGTAATCTCACGTTGGATTCTCTCGCACATCTCGCTGCACAAACTGAGTTGCTCGCCGAGCAAACGCAAGTATGAATTATCGGTTGCGCTCTCACAAATCTGCTTGATAGGCGCAATGCAATTGAGTGCTACACTCAGTTGCACCATCTCGCGAGGGGATATTCTGCCTGTAGAAATCTTGCCCACGATGCGTTCCATATCCATGATACGCTCTAAGTTCTCACGAATAATCTCGCGCTCCTCTGGATGGCGGAATAAGTATTCTACCACCGTCTGACGGTTGCGAATCGCACGCACATCCTTCAGCGGGAATGCCAACCAACGGTGCAGCAGTCGTCCACCCATTGGGGTCGTTGTGCGGTCGATGATATCATAAAGCGTGGTGCTATTCTCGCGCTGTCCGCTCAACAGCTCCAAATTGCGAATCGTGAAGCGGTCCATCCATACGAACTTATCCTCCTCAATGCGACTAAGATGCTGAATATGACCATTTTGCAGGTGTTGTGTGGCATCTAGGTAGTGTAATATCGCACCTGCTGCTATCACGCCTTCAGGCAATTGCTCCACGCCAAAGCCCTTCAAGTTTTGCACCTGAAACTGCTTAGTAAGTCTATCCATTGCAGCATCGTGGGTCATCATCCAGTCGTCCAATTCAAAGGTGAAGTATTTGCTTCCAAAAGCCGCTTCAAACACTTGCTTCTTTCCGCGTAAATACAATACCTCCTTAGGCGCAAAGTTTACCAATAACTTGTCAATATAATCGCTTGTGCCTTGTGCAACGAGGAACTCGCCCGTAGATATGTCCAAGAACGAAACACCCACTTCGCGTTTGCCAAAGTTTACACATGCCAACCATGTGTTCTCCTTTTGTTGCAAAGTAGTATCCGAATAACTCACACCAGGCGTAACCAATTCTGTCACACCGCGTTTCACGAGCTTCTTAGTCAATTTAGGGTCTTCCAATTGGTCACAGATAGCCACACGCAACCCCGCACGCACTAGTTTAGGCAAATAGGTGTCTAGCGCATGGAATGGGAAACCGGCCATCTCTAGTGCTTTGGCTTCTTTGCTTGCGCCATTGCTGCGATGGGTGAGCGTGATATTGAGTATTTTGCTTGCTCGAACCGCATCTTCAGCGTATGTCTCATAGAAGTCGCCACAGCGAAATAGCAATACCGCATCAGGGTATTGGTTCTTTATCTCACGAAACTGTCGCATCATTGGGGTTTCTGCTGCATCTATCTTTGCCATATATTTTTGTTCGTTTTAAAAATCTAAACTATTTTATCCTTACATCAATCTTCAAGTTGAACATACGTCCGGTCAGGTAGTTCGGACTAGCCCATTGCATGCCGTCGGCGGCGGTGACCCAGTAGTAGCTATTCACGTTCTTCCAACCAATCAGGTTGAATACATCAAACTGCACTGTCCAACTATCCACATGCTTCGACTTCTTCATCCACTTATCGTGACTAGCAGCGAAGGTGCGGCTGGCACCGATGTCGATACGTTTGTAGTCGCTCATGTGTCCCAAATAGCGCATGTCCTCTTTGCGGGGATAACCAAATGGCAAACCTTCGCTCCAAATAAACTTGAGGTGCAACTTGTATTGAGGCAATTGGGGTAGGTAGTCTTGGAAATAGACCGTGAGGTTGTAGCGTTGCTCCTGTGGAGTTGGAATCCACCCCAGATTATGCTTGTCGTCTGTGAAACGCATACGGCTGCGCATGGTGGAGAAACTAATCCAAGAATCAGCACCTGGTGCCAACTCGCCAAAGAGTTTCAAGTCTAAGCCCATGGTATAGCCCTCGCTGTCGTTTACGCCCGAGTAGCGTACGCGTACGTTGTCCACGGTATAGCTCTCCATGCGATCCATATATTTGCCATACGCCTCAGCGGTGAACTTAAACGGACGTCCCCATGCGCGGAAGTAATAGTCGGTACCCAATACCAATTGATACGAGCGTTGCGCTTTGAGTTGGTCGTTCAGGTGAATGCGATACACGCCATTCTCGTCTTGGTAGGTTTGGCGCAACTCCTTGTAGAAGGGCGCTTGGTAATACAGACCTGTTGCCACGCGGAACGTGAAATCGCGCTTCCAGCCTGGCATCCATACCACGCTTACGCGAGGGGAAGGAAGTACCTCATTGGTGAAAGTCCAGTAGTTGAGGCGCATACCTGCGGTTAAGAATACTTTGCCTTGCTCCGTACTCCAGCGATAGGTGTTTTGTGCATAGGCTTGCAGGCGACCGTTCAGCATGCGTGTGGTACCCTTCATGGCGTAGTAGAGGGCCATCTCATGCTCTATATTAGGCAGACTGTAGCCCATGGAATCGCGCCACTCCCACTCGCTGATATAGTCGTTGATCATCTCTAACTGCCCACTTACGCCCCATTTTAGGGTGTTCTCTCCACGCTTCCACTCTCCTGTGTGCGCAAGGGTTATCATGCTGGCTTGCAGGGTGTTGCGTGCATGCTCGTGGAACTCACCCTTGCCGAGTAGGTTTTGATTGCCTTCTGGGGTGGTGATTTCGTTGTTGGCATTGCCACCGTGGTTGCTCTCTTCGCCACTCATATCCTGCTGGCGAAGCATGTATTCGCTGCGGATGTCGTATGTCTCTTGTTCGTGGGTGTAGAATCCACTCAAATCCACGCCTATTTTCACTTCTGGATGTACTTTGCCGTATGCGCTCAAGGCAGCAAAAGCGGTGCGGAACATATCTTTCTCCTTGCCCTCGTAGTAAATGGTGTTCTTCACTGCATTTTGCATACCACCAAAGCTTGTAACTGATGAGTCAGGAGTAAACTCGTAGCTATTCTGCGAGAAGTTGCCCATCAATCGAATCTCCCAATCACGTTGTTTGCCTATCTTCCACGTCATCTGCGTTTGATAGTCCACGAAGTTGGGCTTGTAGTTGCCTTTGGTGTCCAATGCACCGAGCATGTATTTGGATGTCTTGTAGCGAATGCCGTGCATTTGACTCTGCAAACTATCTCCCCAACCCAAATAGGCGCTTGCGCCTAAGATACTGATATTTAAATGGGATTCCAGTTGGGTAGGGCGTTTATAGCGGATGTCTAATACGGACGACATCTTGTCGCCATACATGGCATCAAATCCACCTGCGGAGAAGTCCACGCTCTCCACCATGTCAGCATTCACGAAGCTCAATCCTTCTTGCTGTCCGCTACGGATAAGCAATGGACGGTGTACCTCTAAACCATTGACATATACTGAGTTCTCGTCGTAAGTGCCACCACGTACATTGTACTGGCTACTCATTTCGTTGTTCTGCCTTACGCCTGCGAAGGTGATGAGCAGACTCTCAATGCCGCCACCCGTAGCATCGGGCATCAATCGTGCTACGCCCACATCGGTGCGCTCCATCGTACCTGTTTGTCGTTGGATACCACGCACGGTGATCTCGCTGAGCATCTCCTCATTGGTGGGCAGTATGACATTAACACCCAATACTTGATTTTCGGTGTATAATTGTTGTCGAATAGTCTCATAACCAATCATGGAATATACTATTACGATGGTGTCGCCCATTTCGATGGTGAGGTCGTAATAGCCGTTTTGATTGGTGGTTGTGCCTGTGGTTGTACCTTCTACATACACATTCGCTAACTCGATGCCTCGGTTGTCAGAATCAAGTACATAGCCAAAGACTCGCACTTGAGGCATTTTCGCCCAAGTAACTAGTGAAATCAATAGGCACACAACCATGCTCATTGATCTTGCTATGTGATTTGATGATTGCATTATCTTCGGGGTATCTTCGGGGTATCTTCAGGGATATTGTCAATATATTCGTAGCAGCCTGCATCGGGATGAGGTTTGCGTTGGATACCGAGGCGGTCGGTAGGATAGGAGAGGGACACGATGCTATCTGCGATGCCACGGGCAGGCGAGATGGTGTCGAGTTGGAAATCGTAGTAGTGGTATTCCTTGTAGAGGTAATAGGTGTTTCGGAATACGCATGAGTCGGAATCTGAAGCATAAACATTGTTTTTGGCGTATGCTTCGTGTAGCGAATCTGCACGCAGGTAGTTGTGGGATATTGTCCCCTCGTAATACTCGGGCAATGGCGTGGCAATGAGCAGGTTGTTGCCTCTGCCGCCAGTGATGATGCAGTTGGTGAATGAACTGATGGTCTTGGCGGTATTCTTGCTCAAGTTGTTGACATAGACGGCTGCCACGTCCTCAGGGAGGATATTTTGGTGGATATTGAGATTGGTGTAAGGGTAGCCATAGTAGGCAGCGATGGTGTTGTGGATGAAATTATGTTTGCCTCCTGCGAGATATACGCAATAGGAAGCGCAATTGCTGATTTCACAATTAACCACCTCGGCATTAACGTTTTGCAGTACAAGTCCGTAGATCGAATGATTATGGATACGACTGTTATGGAGGGTTAGTCGGGGACAATATGCAGTATCTGTTTCTTCTGAAAAGGCATACAGACCGATACTACCCGAGAGGATATCTACATAGTCTAGATTGTATGTCGGCTGAATTTGATCTTTGGTATGGATGAGATAGAGACCGTTCCACTGTCCAGAAGCCATTCGATATGGGACGGAGTCAAAAAGCATATCAGTGCGGTCGCCACGGAAAATGATAGGATGGTTGGCTGTGCCCTGGGCATTCATACTGCCGTATACATATATCATTGCTCCTGCATGCATGTAGATGGTACTACCAGCTTCTATATCGAGGTTGCCTACCACGGCAATAGTGTCATAAAGTAGGTAAGGGAGAGTGTTTCTGAGCGATAGATCTTGATATATCTTTAGTCCGTGTTCGCCTTGTATCTTGTTGACGTTTTGACCATATGCCTGCAGGTTGATATGTTGCACATTGTCATTGACGTAGAAAGTAATGCTGTCCTCTATGAGTACTGGGTTATTTTCGTCTAGTGGGTCAATGGATGCGCGCACGAAAAGAAACAAACTATCTCCTCCTCGTATGGTGATATTGCGTAACTGATCCATGTTGTTTTCGCCATCCAAATTGATCAGGAAATGCTTACCTGATTGCATCATTACCTGGTCGATCTTTATTGCATTGATAGCAGGATTATATACCATCACTCGTTTGGTGGAAGATCCCATTGTAGTGAAGACGGTGTCGAACAGCACGGTGTCATGCGAGAATTGGAGCATGAGAGTAGGGTCATCAGACAATATGTCCTGTTTGCAGGATATAAATCCGACAATCGAGAGCAATATGATAAACCACTTTTTCATTATTCGAAGTTAAAGGCAATGGACAATTCTTGGTGTGTCAAACGGCGAATGGCATTGCTGTAAAAATAGTCGGTTGCAGAGAGTGGCCATCCCTCAGCCTCGGTGCGGGATGTAGGCACATGTGCGTCTAAGAAGCCAATCTTGTATTTGATTTCAGGGCAGAACTTGAACCAGCGGAAGTAGAAGTCGCAACCGAATCCAGCGGAGACAAAGGCATCGAATGGTTGGTGCAAGATGACGGCATCTTTCTTGCGGAAGCACTCCACTTGCACGCCGCCACCGACAATCACGTAGGGTCGATAGTTGGCTTCGCGCTCCGCGGACCACTTGAGGTAGAGTGGGATAGAGATCGGTATGGTGAGTACGCCAATCTTGTCGCGCAAAGCGTCGGTACTACCTTCTACATGGGTGGTGTAGCTCTTGTATTGCAATGTGCGTTCGCCAAAATGCAGTGCGGGTGTGAAGCGCAGGTTCAAATGGCGACTAAGGCGCAGGTCTGCAATAAATCCCGCAGCAAAGCCAGCTCCTACGGCAGAAGAGCGTAGGTGATAGACATTGCCGTTAGCATTAGGCAATTGTAGTTGCGTTACACTATCGTTCTCATCTACGAGATAAGAGAGTATGTCTAGCTCGAGGAAGAAACCGAAATGAAGGAGTTTGTTGTCCACATAGGGGTTGTTTTGAGCATTGGTATCTCTGATGCTACCCAATGCCAAAACAATGGTTAATAGGCAATATATGAGCGAGTGATGTTTCATTAGTGTTGATTGATAATCCATTGTACAGCCTCTTGGTATCCGTCGGTTCCGTGTCCGATGATGGTGTGCGCACATACGTCAGTGAGTAGGCTCACGCGCCTGAATGCTTCGCGCTGGGTGATGTCTGAGATATGTACTTCCACCACAGGCAGGCTGCAGCATGCCACCGCGTCGCGCAATGCCACGCTCGTATGCGTATATCCGCCAGCGTTGAGCACGATGCCTTGAAACGCGGGATGGTAGCCGATTTCTTGCACGAAATCAATCAAGTCGCCCTCGTGATTGGACTGGCGATACTCGAAGTGCAGATCGGGGTAGGCACGCTGAATATCCAAGAGCACTTGCTCCATGGATTTGGTGCCGTAGATACTCGGCTCTCGCCTGCCCAGCAGGTTGAGATTAGGACCATTGATAATCGCGATACGCATACTATATAATTTCTATTCAGCCCACTGATTTCGCTGATAATCACCGATTTATCTGTGAGAGAAATTGTACTTATCTTGCGCCGTTGACAGCCAACAGAAATTCATCGTTGTCGGCAGTGCGCTCCATGTATGTCTTGAGTTTCTCCATGGCTTCCACGCTGTTCATGTCGGTGAGTTGCTTGCGAATCACCCACATGCGGTTGAGCACATCGGCAGGCAAGAGCAAGTCGTCGCGGCGAGTAGAGGAAGCAGGGATGTCTACGGCAGGGAAGATGCGTTTGTTGCTGAGTTTACGATCTAATTGCAACTCCATATTACCGGTACCCTTAAATTCCTCAAAGATGACGTCATCCATTTTGCTACCAGTTTCGGTCAGTGCCGTAGCGATGATGGTCAGACTACCGCCATTCTCGATGTTACGTGCCGCACCGAAGAAGCGTTTTGGTTTGTGTAGAGCTTGTGCCTCTACACCGCCAGAGAGCACCTTGCCGCTTGCAGGTGCCACCGTGTTGTATGCACGCGCCAAGCGAGTGATACTATCCAATAGAATCACCACGTCGTGACCGCATTCTACCAATCGTTTTGCTTTCTCGTGTACGATGTTGGCTACTTTTACGTGGTTCTCAGCTGGCTCGTCAAAGGTGGATGCAATCACCTCTGCCTTCACGGAGCGTGCCATATCGGTAACCTCCTCGGGGCGCTCGTCGATGAGCAATACGATCATATATACCTCAGGGTGGTTGGCAGCAATGGCATTGGCTATTTCTTTGAGCAATACGGTTTTACCGGTCTTAGGTTGTGCTACAATCAATCCACGTTGTCCTTTACCAATAGGAGCAAAGAGATCAATGATACGTACCGATAGCGCATCGCTTTTATCACCTTTGCAAAGTTTGAATTTCTCATCAGGGAACAACGGTGTCAGGTTCTCGAAAGCTATACGCTCCTTGGCTTGAGCAGGAGAAATGCCGTTGACGCGAATCACCTCTTTCATTGGGAAATACTTGTCTGCCTCTTTAGGTGGACGGATAGTACATTCCACTGTGTCACCGGTTTTCAAACTATATTGGCGAATCTGTTGTTGCGATACGTATATATCGTCTGGCGAAGAAATGTAGTTGTAATCTGCACTGCGCAAAAATCCATAGCCGTCAGGTGCACATTCCAATGTACCAGTAGCTATTATTGTATTTCCAAAAGCCTCAACGCCTTTTTCCAATAGTTCGTCTTCGGGCTTGATGGCGTTGGTTGGCAGAATAGGAGTGATGTCTTCACCATTGGCCAATTGCTCTTCGCGTTTGGCAATCTGCTTGGTAATCTGCTCTATACGAGCGTTGATGCGTGCTTGTTTCTCCTCTTGAGTCTCTTGCTTAGGTGCGTTATTGTTGTTGGTCGGAGCTTTGTCTGGAGCGGTGTTTTCTGCTACAGGTGCTTGCTCAGCAGCAACTGGTTGTGCGGCATTTGCCTCTGCATTTTCTGCTTTTTTAGGATGCCCTTTTTTCTTCTTCGGTTTAGCGGCAGGTGCATCGGCAGCCACTTTCTCTGTAGCAGGTGTTTCTGTCGCAACTACAGGAGCTTGTTGTTTGTTGCCTTTTTTCTTTCTAGAATTGGTGTTCTCCGTTGGGGCAGGTGCTTGCTCTTGAGTTGGGGTAGGCACTTCTACGGTAGGCGTATCAAAAATAGTGGTTTGTGCCGATATAACCGGTTTGATAACTGGTTGTTTGGCTTGCTCCTCTTTGATTTGTTCTAGGGTGTCTTGCTCATTACCTACAGTAGCCAATACACGATTACTCTTCAAGTTGTCAGTGTTTACTTTGGTTGGTGTGGCCTGTATACGAGCACGTTTATTACGCTTTTTCTCCTCACCTTTGGCTTGTCGTGCTTCCTCGCGAGCTTGTACTTCCGCTCCGCGTTTGTCAGCTTGGGCATCCAAGATGTCATAAATAATTGATTGCAGTGAAGCATTACGGCGTACCTTAACGCCGAATGTTTCTGCAATTTCAGTCAACTGTTCGAGCGTCATACGCCCGAGTTTCTGCATATCGTATTGCATAAAATAATGTGTAATAAAATTCTAACTTAGGGGAATTATCTTTGTTAGTCTCACAAAGATGGTGCAAAGGTAGTGAAAATAAATGAATTGTGCAAATTTTTATAGCACAATTTCTTCAAAAGTATTGATTTTCTCCTTCTTGTATGGTCCATAGACCTTAATGTAATTATCGGTAAAACCCGACATTTGGTCGCCTTCTCTCTTTGACTCCCACAATACAATAGAGTTTCTACCTCGATGTTGCGCATAAAAAGCGGTTGTTTTCTCTTCCGAAATCTCATGCAGAATCTTGCTCCTGCGTTGGCGTTCCGCTTTGGGTACAACGTATAGGTCCATCTCCAGCATCTGCGTATTGGCGCGTTCCGAGTATGTAAATACGTGTAATTGACTAACCTCTAGTCCTTTAACAAATGATAGGTAATCTTCCCAGTATGTCTCAGTTTCGCCGCGAACACCTACCATGCAATCCACTCCAATAAACGCGTGGGGCATCACCTGGCGGATATGCTGTACACGTTCTGCAAATAATTCGCGGGTATAGCGACGCTTCATGATTGCAAGTACCTCATTACTACCAGATTGCAATGGTATATGGAAATGCGGAGCGAAGTGTTTGGAGTGAGCTACAAAATCAATAATCTCATCCGTCAAAAGGTTTGGTTCGCATGATGAGATACGAACGCGATAATCACCATCAAGATTGTCAAACGCCCTGAGCAAATCAACAAACTGTTCGCCTGTGCTTCTTCCAAAATCTCCGATATTCACTCCTGTGATAATCAGCTCTTTTGCACCTTGGTTGAGCGCTATCTGTGCATCTTGAACCACTTCAGCAATTTGCGGATTACGCGATTTCCCGCGTGCGTATGGGATTGTACAATAGGTACAGAAGTAGTTGCAACCATCTTGTACCTTAATAAAACAGCGTGTCCTGTCATCTGCTGAATGTACTCCGTGAAAATTATCCACTTCGCGGATTGCTGCCACTCGGATTCTGTTCTTTGTACATGTCTCTTGAGGAGCATTTAGGCAGACGTGTTTTTCTATCTCTTCGATGAGTTGTGGAATATCATACTTCTCATTTTGCCCCAATACATAATCCACACCATCAATTTGGCTGATTTGCTCGGGTTGCAACTGGGCATAACAGCCCGTCACAATGATGATAGCGCTTGGATATTTGCGGTGTAACTGATTGATTGTTTGACGGTCTTTGTGATCTGCAGCATCGGTGACGCTACACGTATTCACCACGCAGACATCGGGCACTTCGTTTTGCATAGCACGCTGATGACCACGTAATAAAAGTTGTTTGCCAAGAGCACTACTCTCAGCAAAATTCAATTTACACCCTAATGTTACAAATCTGATTTTCATTCCCAGAATTAGGGAAGTTTACTTTACAGCCAGTAATGATTTTACAAACTCTTCACGATTGAAAACTTGCATATCAGTCATGTGTTCTCCTAAACCAATATAACGAACTGGAATCTTGAATTGATCACTAATGCCAACTACAACGCCGCCCTTTGCTGTTCCGTCTAACTTGGTGATTGCCAGCGAACTAACTTGTGTTGCTTTGGTAAATTGTTTAGCTTGCTCAAATGCATTTTGACCTGTGCTGCCATCCAATACTAGCATCACATCATGCGGAGCATCCGGTACAACTTTTTGCATCACATTCTTAATTTTAGTCAATTCGTTCATCAAATTGATTTTATTGTGCAATCGTCCTGCGGTATCAATCAATACTACATCTGCATCATTGGCCTTGGCACTCGAGATGGTATCAAAAGCCACACTTGCAGGGTCAGAACCTTGTTGCTGTTTTACCACTGGTACTCCTACTCGCTCTCCCCATATGCAAAGTTGCTCAACAGCTGCCGCACGGAAGGTATCGGCAGCACCCAAATAGACTTTCTTTCCTGCCTGTTTGTATTGGTATGCCAATTTACCAATTGTAGTTGTTTTACCGACACCATTCACGCCAACTACCATGATTACATATGGTTTAGATGGTAATGGTTCTGCGAAATCAATAACTTGCGTACTATTGTTTTCTGCTAGCAAGGAGGCTACTTCGTCTACCAAAATCGTATTGAGTTCTGAGGTCCCAAGATATTTGTCACGTTTTACGCGCTCTTGTATACGTTCAATAATGCGAAGTGTGGTCTCCACTCCCACGTCTGATGTAATCAATGCTTCCTCCAAATTATCCAATACATCATCATCTATAGTGGATTTGCCCGCAATAGCGTGGCTAATCTTACTGAGAACAGACTCCTTACTTTTCTCAAGACCTCTATCTAATGTCTCCTTCTTATCTTTTCCAAATAATCCAAAAAATGCCATATTATTTTCTTTTATGCGTCCAACTCTTCATACACAGAATTCTTACTTTTGAACTCTGGTACTATTTGCTTCATCAGCTTCACAGTTGGGAATACCTTACCATCTTTTGCTAATTTAATCAATAATTCTATTTGCTCTGCAACTTCTTGATAATCGTACTCTCGTACTTTGGCTACAAGAATCTTCTTATGCTTAGTAGGAATTGTTGTTTCTTTTTGATTCAATAATTCTTCATATAGTTTTTCCCCAGGACGTAAACCCGTATAGGTGATTTCAATGTCTTTACCAGGCTCAAAACCAGCTAAACGAATCATATTCTTAGCTAAGTCTGCAATCTTAACTGGTTGACCCATATCAAAGCAGAATATTTCTCCACCATTACCCAATGTTGCAGCTTCCAATACCAAACAACTTGCTTCTGGAATCGTCATGAAATAGCGAATAATATCTGGATGGGTTACAGTGACTGGACCACCTGCAGCAATTTGCTTTTTGAAATATGGTACCACCGATCCATTGCTGCCCAATACATTGCCAAAGCGAGTCGTGATGAATTTAGTACAATTAGATGTCTCTTTCGCTTCTTTCAGGAATAGGGATTGTACATAAATCTCTGCAATACGCTTGGAAGCACCCATCACATTTGTCGGGTTAACAGCCTTGTCTGTGGATACCATTACGAAGCGTTTGGCTTTATATTTAATCGCCATGTCTGCTACATTCTTACTACCGAGTACATTGGCTAATATGGCTTGAGGTGGAAAATCCTCCATCAAAGGAACGTGCTTGTAGGCCGCAGCATGGAACACCACATGTGGATGGTATTCTTCAAAGACTTCTTCTACCATATCCAAATTTCTTACATCGGCAATCACGGGCACAAATTGCTGGTTAGGAAACTCCTTGCGCAAATCAACTGTCAAATCGTGTAATGGAGACTCGGCCATCTCAAATAAAATGATTGATTGTGGCAGGAAGGCTGCTACTTGGCGTACAATTTCGCTACCAATGCTACCAGCTGCACCAGTCACCATCACCGTTTTCCCTTTCAAGATTGTCCCTACATTTTCCGTGTCCATCTCAATCACAGGACGCTCCAACAAATCTTCAACTTTGATGGATTCTATGCGACCAATAAGTTTTTCTGTATTATTATTATTATTATTAGCCGTTTCAAAATCCGTGAAATAAGGTGTTGTAAGAATTTGTATGTTGTTGTCAATGAATAGCTTCAAATCCCTTAATGGATTGATTTCTTTCATTTTCAAAGGCGAGATAATCACATACTTGATACGATTTTTCTTCATTAAATCAATCAGATCTTGATTTATCTCATAAACCTTTAATGTGAGCAAGCTATGATGAACATCATCATTCTTATCGGCAATAAAACCTACAGGACGATATTTACTTTCCATGTTTGATTGCAACATTTTTGCAATCGATAAACCCGCAGATTTAGTACCATAAATTAACACTTTTTCTACTCCTTTTGAGCGGTGCGAAATATGCTCAAAAGTTGTTTTGATGGTCACTCTCCAACCAAACAATAATGTAATCGCAACAAAAATGTAAATCACTAAAACCGATGACAAAAAAGGAGGATTTGGACTCATTGCTCCGTATTTGAAAATGATATTTACAATTAGGAGAACGATTCCTGCGATGCATACCGATAGTGCAACTTTAATAGTATCTACAAAGGTGGAATAACGTAATATTCCGGAATAGGTGTGGAACGCCCAAAATGACAAAGCTTGTAACCCAACAACAGACATTGCTTGCTGCCACAGCGGAAGCCGCGAACTAAGATCGTAGTTCAACAAACCGCTGCCGATCAAGTAACTAACAACAAATGCTATCAATACTATCAACAAATCTAGCAACAATACTCCCCAACGAGGAAGATAACTAATGTTGATCCAATGTGAAAACATGTCTGTCTTGAATATATCTTTTGTTCGTTTCATAATCTTTAGTATTTTAATCAAGCAGTATTAGTGCCCAATAGTTACTGAATAATTGCAGATTTGATTGTTTCTACGATATAACGCACATCGTCATCTGTCACATATGGACCTGCAGGCAAGCACATACCTACTTTGAAGACTTCTTCACTGACTCCGTTTGTATAGGCAGGTGCATTTTTATAAACAGGTTGCTTGTGCATAGGCTTCCATACAGGACGTGCCTCAATCTTGGCATCTAGCATATACACGCGCAATGCTTCTACGTTATCATTTGGTTGACAATCGGTTACTGCAGTATCTACTGCATGAATCACACCTGCAGCACCACCCACAGCACTCTTGATTACCTCCTTGTATGCGTTCTCTTGTCCTTTGATTTTTAACGTAGGATCTAATTCGATGGTACACAACCAATAGTTAGAGTCATATTCCGCAGAAGGGGCTTTGTGTATTGTAATTCCCTGTACATCTGCCAACAACTCTTCATACAAAGCTTGTATATGCTTGTGATGATCAATATGCGCTTGTGCTATAGTCATTTGTCCACGACCAATGCCCGCACAAATATTAGACATACGGTAGTTGTAACCAACCTCTTCGTGTTGGTAGTATGGATATGCTTCACGTGCTTGAGTGGCGTACCACATTACTTTATTCTTCAATTCAGCGTCATCACAAATCAAGGCACCTCCTCCTGAAGTGGTAATCATCTTATTACCGTTGAATGAAAGTACACCGAACTTACCGAAGGTACCTAACATTTGTCCTTTGAACTTCGAACCAAATCCCTCTGCAGCATCTTCGATTACAGGAATATCGTATTTCTTTGCTACAGCCATGATGCGTTCGCAGTCATATGGCATACCATAGAGTGCCACTGGGATGATGGCTTTAGGCTTCTTTCCTGTTTTTTCAATGCGATCCAAAATGGCTTTCTCCAATAAGTCTGGGTCCATATTCCAAGTATCTCTCTCTGAATCAATGAATACAGGTGTAGCTCCTAAGTAGGTAATGGGGTGGGAGGAGGCGCAGAATGTGAACGATTGTACACACACTTCATCGCCTGCTTTCACACCACAAGCAATCAATGCCAAGTGTACAGCAGCCGTACCCGCAGAGAGTGCAACTACTTCTTTTTCTAGACCTTGCTGGTCTTTGCCAACAAACTCTTTGAGATCTTGCTCAAAACCATTTACGTTAGGTCCCAAGGGCACTACCCAGTTGGTGTCGAATGCCTCTTTGATATATTTTTGCTCCAATCCCTCGTCTGACATATGCGCTAGACAGAGGTAAATCATTTTTCGTTCGTTGTTCATAGTTAATTCTTTAATATTTATATAATAATTATAAGAATATAAACCTGTTAGTTTGTTCCATCAAAAGTAGGTGCAGTAGCTTGTCCTTCTGTAGAAATGTCTTTACGATGCAGTACATTATTGATGGTCATAAAAATAATTTTCAAATCCAATGCAAAAGATAAGTGGTCAACATACCAAACATCGTATTCAAATTTCTTAGTATGCGTAATCGCATTTCTTCCATTCACCTGAGCCCAACCAGTGATTCCTGGACGAACCTCATGACGTCGCATTTGTGTTGGGGTATAGAGAGGTAAGTATTTTACCAATAATGGACGAGGACCTATCAATGCCATATCACCTTTAAGAACGTTAAATAACTGTGGCAACTCATCTAATGAAGTAGATCGAACAATTCTTCCTACTTTGGTAAGGCGTTGAGCATCAGGTAATAGTTTGCCATCGGCATCTCGTTCATCGGTCATTGTCTTGAACTTGATTACACGAAATACCTTGGTATCTTTACCTGGACGTTCTTGTGTAAAGAAAGCCCCTGCTCCTTTGTTGGCGAAATGCAACCAAATGGTAACTACCAATAAGATTGGGGATAAGCACAATAGTGCTATCAATGCAATGGTAAAATCAATTAATCGTTTGAAACTATGCTTATACATAATGCTTACAATTGTATTATTGGAGTGTTGGTCCAATTTATTTTTTCTATTGCAGCTTGAATATTAATAAACTCTCCTGTTTTAATGAATTTCGAAAGTTTATTAAATGTATTCCCAATAGAGATATTTCCTTTAACCATTCGTAGTATACGATTTTTCAATGTACCTGATTCCTTAAAATATTCTTCATATCTATCTTTGCTCATTAACTTCCATGGTGCTTGTATTAAGTCATTTAAATGAAAGTATGACATGGTATAGCTAGAATCTTTTTGTAAATATGAAATCATCGGATATGGAATAAGTCTAAAGTAACCGCCACCACTCCATGCTATATCTTTACCGAAAATACGTGCAGTTGGGATAGGAAACTCTAAAATTTCGGTATCATTATATCTAATACGACTAGGTACAGCACTTCCAAATGAAGGAAATCCTCCAAAATCACGTTGCGTTGGGAAGACTGAAGCATCATATATTATACCATTTTTAGATAGTATTTCAAAGGCATATGGGGTCTTTTCTGTAATAGAGAAAGCTGGAGCTCGGTACCCTAATACTTTCTTGCCAATACATTGCTCAATGGTATCAATTGCAATATAAGTGTCGTTTTCGAATTCTTCTTTTGTCATTTTATTGCACCATTGGTGTAAATGACTATGACATGCGATCTCGTGACCTTGTTCTGCTAACTTACGAATTATGTGAGGAAATTCTTCCGCCATTTTCCCGGTACAGAAACAAGTCGCATGTATTTGATTTGTTTTGAGCACATCTAATGTTCGCTCTAACATGTCATTAAAACGCGCGAAACGTTGAATGTCACCACCTCCTGTTTTGGCTTTTTCTATTGCCCATTCTTCAATATCAAATGTTAATATATTCATTACGCAACATCAAAATCAATTAACTGAAATACTATATTTTCTTTGTTTACCGTTGGTAAATGTTTGTCAGGAGTAATATCCATGAAACGCAAATGAAATGGTGAATGTTTAACAAACTTAGGGACGTCAAAGTAATGCCCGTAAGAGAAGTCAGCTCCCATACCAACATACAAATTAAACGGACGAATAAAATGCTTTGTCAGTTTAAGCTTTAAACCATTTGATAATTGTTCTGGGATTTCTCCCATAAAGGTTTTGATAAATGGGAGTTTACCATATAGTCCATATATATTATTCTTGTATTTTGAATATTTTGGTTTGTTTGTTCTCCATTGAATTGTCTTATCAGTCCAATAATGCGAAAACATTTTATTAGGAATTTTAATCTCTCCCCATCCCCATTTTACGTCCAATTGTCCAATATAATTAAATGGAAAATGTTTCATGAAAATAGGAAAACTATTGGCATTGGCAACTCCTACAACAAATTCATAGCCTAAATCTCTAGCTAACTCATATGTTTTAGTTGCTAAAGTTGTAAATAAGCCATGGCCTCTATAATCTGGATGCGTAACAACAGCCATACTCAAAAGACCATTAACACAAACTCCATCTATGGACATTTGAGTAGGAATACAAGCGTAATGAGCAACCATTTTATTACCGTCAAAAGCACTATGGGCAACAACGTTGCCCACAGGGTTTTTTTTGTACCAATATCTAAACCCATCTGTAGAGAAATGTAATCCACGATGTTGGTAGACAATATTCTGCAACTCAACTAACTGTTTGAATTCTTCTTCCTTTTCAAATGTTGTATGTCGAATCTGTAAGCTCATTGTTTATGTGCCATAGAGTGTAATTTATAAAATAATATTAAAGTTCAATATCATTTTTTGCGAGAATCTCTTTACCTGCATTGTAGCTAGTGCAAGCCATGATGTCCTCTGGATCTAGCATGAGATCAAAGGTTTCTTCAAGTAAAGAGATGATGTTGAGTTGGTGAACAGAGTCCCATTCGCTAATTGTTTCTTTGCTGTAGTTGTCGCCTAATTGCTCTACTGTTGCGCCAAATACTTCGGTGAAGATGGCATTGTATTTTTCTAAATTTGTCATATTTTAGTTAATTGATAATTTACTATATAGTTTTTTTCCTGCTTCGTTTTTAGGTATTTCGTTGATGACACGAATCTGGAATGATGTGGCAACGATATGCGTTTTTTGTACGAGTGTATCTTTTACTTCATTTTGTTTATCAGCATTGGTGATATAGACAATCATTTTTTCATCCGTACCTACGCATGCACACTCAATGCCGCAATCTGTTTGTACAATTTGTTCACATTCATCAAGGCCGACGCGCATTCCAAATAGTTTGAGGAAACGTCCCATTCTACCAACGATGTAGTAACAACCGTCTTCGTCAAAGTAGGCGAGGTCACCCGTACGAATAAATCCATTGCGTTCATCGCCCAAAGCGAGATCAGATTGTTGGCGAGCATAGCCCATGGTTACGTTTTTTCCACAATAGCACATTTCACCTTCTGTGTGGGGAGTGGTGATAGGATTGCCATCGGTGTCAATGAGAGATAATTCTCCGTTCGGAACTGCAATGCCGATACTGCCAACTTTGTCTAGTGCCCATTTAGCTGGGAGATACGCCATTCGAGCTGTACATTCGGATTGACCATATGTGGCTATCCAACGTTTACCATTGTCGCGACAATACTCTGCAAACTTAATATTGAGATCGGTTGGCATTTTTCCTCCTCCTTGTGTAAGCAACTCAAGATGTGGAAGATCCATTCGGAAGAAGCGCATGAGATTGAGGATTTGGAAACTATATGGGACACCAGTGAAGGAAGTAGCTTGTTGTTCTTTGAGGAACTTCCAAAAGTTGATATCCGTCATGCTTAATCCAGTGATCAAAATTGTTGCTCCTACTCGTAAGTGACTGAATACCATGGATAGTCCCATGGTGTAGTATAATGGTAGGACCATCAATGGACGGTCAGATTCTTTGAGTTCAAAGAATGTAGATATATTCAATCCTGCCGCCTCAATGTTGTCGTATTTGTGACGTACAAGCTTAGGACTACCTGTGCTGCCTGAGGTGGGAAGCAGATGGGATAGCTCTTCGCAAAGAGGGCAGATGTCTTCTGATACCTTAGTTAGTTGGTAACCATATTGTTGATCAACGAGTGCTCCTTCTATCTGGAAGGATTCTGGTGCGCAGATATAAGTTGGATGATAGGTGTCGAAAAGCTGCTGAAGAAGTGCTTCTTCGGTCTTAATATTGAGAATGAGTGGCACTAATTGACGACTATCAAGCATACCCATTGTCCATGCGATGCCACCGATGTTGTTCTCTACGAGGAGAAAACAGAGTGCACGTTGTGAAACGAGCGAAGTGATATGCTGAGATAGTTGTGCGATTTCAGCATATTTAAGTGTTGCACCATTGGAGTCAATAGCTGCAATATTTTCTTTGTATAAATGATGGTACAGTGGCATCAAAGTGTTGCTAAATTTGAAACAACGATGTTTTCTGTGTTAAATAGCATTGTTCCCCATGTGAGACCTAATCCAAATGCAGATGCCATTAATCGCAATTTTTTGCTTTTGAGCTCTTCTGATAATTCAGAAACCATAAGCATTGGAATAGATGCACCTCCTAAATTGGCAAACTTGTTGAGGTTATAAGGAACTTTGTTTTGTGGTAAATTAGCTTTCTTATATACCTTATCAACAATCATTTTATTCGCTTGATGGATAAGATAATAGTCTATATCAGTTTCTTTATTGATATTGTATTTTTCTAGTAGTGCATTGATCGCTTTTGGAGGTCTAGAAATAGCAAAAGCGAACACGTTCATACCATTTATAACGGAATGGATAGGTGCGCGTACTACGCCATTTCCGAAATCTTCGTACTCAAAAGATTCAAGAGTTACTTGATGACGGAAGCCGCTATGTGGTGTAATGAGAGCTTCGTACCCTTTTCCTGAGGTGTTCATGTCAATGATTATATCATCAGCATTTTCATTAAATTCTAATGCCACAGCAGTTCCGCAGTCTCCAAAAAGTGGAACACGACTTTTATCTTTTGGAGAGGACATACGAGTGATGGTATCTCCAATAAGTAGGATTGCTCGCTTTATATCTCCTTGTTGCATCATTTTTCCGGCAATGGCTACAGAATAGATAAAACCGCAACATCCCATTGGCAAATCGAATGTCATGCATGTTTCTGGCAGTCCCAATCGGTGTTGTAAAATACAAGATGTAGGTGGAGTACGATAATCAGCTGTTACGGATTCGAAAGTCAAGAGATCAATAGACTCTTTCTCCCAACCCAAATCAGCAATAAGATTTTCAGCTGCAAGATGACACATATCAGAGGCACACTCTGTGTCTGTTGCAACGTAACGTTCTTCAATACCTACTGTATTGATAAATGTTTCGGCATCTTTTGTTGAAAAGAAATCATAATCATATGTGGATATCTTCTTTGAAGGAACAACACCAGATACTCCTTTGATGCTCACATTTTTGATTGTAAATAAGGCCATATATGTTGTTTAAAATATAGTTATACGATAGCTCCGCCATCAATACCAATAATTTGTCCTGTGATGTATTGTGATTGATCGCTTGCTAAAAATGTTACTAGTTGAGCAATTTCTTGTGGTTCCGCTAAACGACCAAATGGAATATCGTTGATTTTTTCTTTGAATTGTGTTTCAAGAACCTTTTTGAAACGTTCAGTACCAACCATTCCAGGGGCAAGTGCATTTACGCGTATGTTATTAGGTGCCAGCTCTTTTGCTGCGGATTTTGTTATCGAAATTACTGCGCCCTTAGATGCAGAGTAGGATAACTGTCCTTTGGCTCCATTCAATCCAACAATGCTAGCCATATTAATGATAGAACCTGATTTTTGGTTGGACATAACACGAGAAACTAGACTTGTAATATATATGAGTGAGAATACATTGACTTCAAACATTTTTCTAAGTTTCTCATAATCAATCATACTTAAGTACTCGTACGTAACAATTCCTGCGTTATTTACTAATACGTCAATATGATTCTGTTGGCGTTTTATCTGTAATATGATGTTTTTAACTGTAGTCATATTACAGATGTCGCATTCCAATGGAACTAGGCGTTCGTATGTTGGATCAAGATCTTTTGTCCAAAGAAATTCATCTATATTAAGGTCTAGCATGTAAACAATAGCTCCATTGTTGAATAATGAAGTTGCAATAGCTTTACCAATACCTTTTGCTGCGCCTGTAACTATGCAGACTTTGTCTTTTAATGATTCCATAAATTATTTTAAGCTACGACCTCCGTCGATTAACAAATCGCTACCTGTAACCCATGCCGATGCATCAGATAAGAGATACGCAATGGCGTAAGCAACTTCTTGTGGCTCGCCATATCTACCAAGTGGATATTTCTCAATATCTTTATTGATATCTTCTTGTGATAATAGTGAATTGTTAATAAGTGGTGTGTTAATACGTCCTGGGTGTACTGCATTACAGCGTATGCCTTTAGTTGCTAATTCTAGTGCCGCATATTTCATGTATGCTGTTAGCGCACTTTTTGATGCTCCATACATTCCGTTTGCTACAGCAGTATTTGTGTAACCAGATATAGAAGCGGTGAATACAACAGAAGAAGGCTTAGCAAGTTTTTTATTTTTAACAAGATGCTTCAATAATAGCATCGGAGAAAAACAATTTAGTTGAAAAACATCGTTTAAGCTTTCTTCTGTGTAAAACTGCAAGGGAAGCATCTTGCTTTTTCCTGCGTTTAATACACATCCGTTGAGCAAAGGCAAGTTTGATACAATATCTTTGATTGTCGACTCTTCAGTTAAGTCACCAGGTATAATCTGATGTAGTGAATTCTGAGACATAAGACTCAAAGTTTCGAAGAGTGCATTTGTGTTACGACCATTCAAAATGATGGTAGCACCTAATTTTGCACACTCAATCGCAGTAGCCCTTCCGATTCCGGAAGAGGCTCCTGTGATTAGGATGGTTTTACCCTTTAATGAAAAAGGATTGTACATTATTGACGAGATGCAACTAAGTTATACAATTCACCAATTGTAGATGTAGAGCGCATGTCATCTCCAGTGATAGTGATGCCGTATTCCTCGTCAATCATAGTGATAACCATTAATGCTACGAGTGATGTCCATCCCTCAATTTCACGGAAGCGAGTATCTTGATTAACTTCAATGGTTACTTCATCGTCAAATTGCTCCAAAAATAATTCAATAAATTTTTCCATAATACTTTGTTTTTATGTGTTTATACAAGTTTTTTTGCGGGGTTTCCGAGTACAGTTGTTCCTTCTTTTACTTTACGGATAACAAAACTGCAAGCGGCTACATGTGCTCTATTTTCAATCACCACATTGTGGCTGATTACAGCAGATGTGTGTATAGTCGTTTCCTCTTGGACAATTGTACCACCAACTAATGTGACATGTGTATCTATTCTATTCCAATCTCCAACTTGTGAGTCATGTCCAATCACAGTGTAGGATTGTATTAGATTATATTTTCCAACTTTTGCATCAGCTCCAATTGCAGAAAATGCGCCTACAATTGTACCCTCTCCAATTTGAACATTCGTACCAATACGAGCAGTATGGTGTATCATCGTAAGAAAGCGACCACCTTTAGAGATGATTTCTTCCATACAATTTCTCCTAGCAGGTCCACCTATAGAACATATAAATACTTCATGTTCGTTAGGTTGATAACCTTTGATAGGAGCAATAACTGGAGGGTAATTGGCAAAGTTATTCAATGCTTCAATATTGTCGTCTATGAATCCAATTATATCATAATCTGTTCCATATCCATGACTCTCCCTTGCTAGATCATACAAGGTTCTACCCATGCCCCCTGCGCCTATGATGATAAGATGTTTCATTGTTCTTTAATAAAAAGTCCGCAAAGTTACATTTTTTTTTTTGATTATGCAAGAAAAACTACGTTTTTCATTAATTTTATTACATAAGTACAAAGTTTATAGCCAAACTTTGGCGGCATCACTCTAAGATATTGAACTAAGATTCGATGCTTAAAATCTATTCTTTTTGTTGGAATGGTGTGCAGAAGAGTATTGAACTCAGTATGGTGTAAAACGGAGTCAATTGTTTCTATTGCTTTAGTGTCTAATAAGCCAAGTTTACTATATTTGTTGTATGTAAACGACATAATCATTTTAAAAGCAGTCAGCAGGAATGAAGGTTCTTTGCTCCATGATTTGTTAATATCAGTAAAGTGCTCCAAAATTTTTAATACTGAAAAATCTGCTTTAAAATTAGGCAAATGTGTAGCACTTGTACTGCGCATAACATAATTGTAAAATCCCTGATGGGTTACAGCAATACTATTTGCAAATTTTAAGAAATCAACTGTAAATGTATAAACCTCACCGGATTTAATGGTAGAGTCGAAAAGTACTTTTTGTGCGTGGATTATGGCTGTTTTATAAACGATTTTTGGTGCAGTGGGGAAAAAATCACAAGTTGAATATAATCGTTCGATAGAATATGTACTTTCTGGGATGTTAAACCTCTTAATTTGTGAACTTTCTTCTGTTACAATAAAACATGGGGCTAGTAGCGCATCAGCTCCATTTATGTTGTTTTGGATTATTGAGATGGTATCTTGATGTAAGAAATCATCACCATCTAAGCATAGTACATACTCTCCTTTTGCAATTTTTAATGCTGCATTTCGCGCAGCAGAAACACCTTGATTTGCCTGGTCTATCAATATGGCGCGAGAATCATTTTCTGCAAAATCTTTAATTAGTTTTAATGTTGCGTCTGTTGAACCATCATTAATGAGTATAAACTCACAGTTTTCTGCATGTTTTAGATTACTTAAACTTGCTAGCGTTGAGGGTAAATATTGTTCTACATTGTAGCAAGGGATAATTATGGATAAGAATGTCATGTTTTATAAGCTTTAGCGTTGATCAAACATATTTTGGCGAAGATTATCCTTTAACGGGTGTAGTTCTTCTTGAAAATAAGATACGTATGCGTCTGTGTTTCTTGTACAGTTATAAATCATACTTGAAAAACTAATAAATAACATTATAGCAATAATACCAAATCGTATGATGTTCCTACCAGTTTTTTGTTGTTTTATATAGTAGTATAACGTGTATCCGTAAATAATAAAGAAAAAGTTTGTAAAATATAATGTGATTCGTCCAAACATCATATTACCCAAAAATAGGAAATAACAACAGATTCCAATGAAATATAAATCATAGGATTTGTTTAGGAGCTCACTGTTGAAATAGTCTTTGATTCTCTTACTATTAAGAATGATAACTAGATTACCTATGAGTATTAAATAGCGTGTTATGCCCCAAACGCTATTAGTTTCTAGCTCATACACTACTTCTATATAATCCATATATCCTAACATGGTTACAAGGTTTGTTGCATATGAGAGAAGATACTTGATTGGATCTAAGAATGAGAATAGGATACATATGAACAATATCCCTAATTGTATTATAGTGTTTGAGAAGAATTCTGAGTCTTTTATCCATAAAAGGAATAGCGGTAATAGGATAAATGCTGAATTATGGAAACATGTGGCGAGTATACAGATTAAAATGTACCATAATGTTTTGCGTTGTGATGCATATTTTAAAGCAATAAGAAATACGCAAAAAGCAAGATCCTGACGTAGAAGGTTGCAAAAACCCTGTACAGCAACTCCGCTGATAATAAAAGCTAGATATATGTATGGTAGCACTCCTTTATCCTCTTTGTATACTCTGTATATTAGTAGTATTTGGATAGCTGCAATTACGGTAAAAAATACATATACGGGGGCGTCAAAAATTTTGCAAAAGAAAACAAGAAGTGTAAAACCTGTTTCAAACCGAAGATCCATCATCTCAGAGAATGTCAGCAGGTAAAATTTTTCATCATACAGATATTGATAGTTTGCCCAATCAACACCAACATTATACCGCAAACCAATTACCGCTGTAAATATGAGTAGAGGTAATAGGTTGTATATTGGTTTAAGCCAATTGTCAGTTTTCTCCGCTTTATAAGCAAAGAAGAACATCAATATGCCTAATAGTAAATATACGAGTAACGATTGTAATTGTAGTAACATGTAATTATGACAATTTTGCTTTCAAACTATAATTCCGGTACATCTTTCTAATGAAATTCCAAATTAATGGGGGGATGATAAAAGCAGTCATCGCTTTGACTATCTGAGTGTTGGTGGAGAATAGGTGCTTGTTCTCTTTATAAAAGTTGCGATTATCTTTCTGTAAAATACTTAAAAAGCCTAAGCATCCAATGGCATAGTATCTTACTCGTTTTTGCAGTAGTTTATCATCTGGGAATGCATTCAATAATGCAGAATAGGTGTTATAGCCCTTGCGGAATCTAGTATAGCCATGGAGACCTTTAGCTGCTCCATTCTCGTGCCATCTATATACACCCATATTTTCGTTTAATGAAATACCTGGACCTGATTGCAGTAGTAGGAAATATAGATATACGTCCAATGCTTTCCCGAATAACTGCCGCGATGTGTCGCATGCTTCTATAAATCTATCAGTTTTAAGCAAAGTTGTGAGTAATTGAGTGGCCCAGGTAGAGAAAAAAATATCTTCTGTAATGATTAAATTTTGATCCTTTGTATAGTAAGTGTGAGCATAATCTTTTAGAAAAGTCTTAGTGCACTCTTGCAATATATTAAATCGATGACAACAGAAGCTATATCTAGGATTTGTTTCTAAAAAATCAACTTGCTTTTGGAGTTTGAAAGGATCTGTCCAATAGTCATCTCCTTCACACAAAGCAGTATACTTGGCTCCTGTTGCTTGGATTGCTGTATTAACAATCTGCCCAAGCGATCCGTTTTGCTTAGAATACTGATTTTCCGTTTCATAGATAGGTTTGATAATGTCTGGATATTTTTCTTCATATTCGCGAATAATATCTGCAGACTTGTCTGTAGATGCATCATCATGAACGATGGCAACAAATTTAAAATTAGTCTGTTGTTTTACAAAGCCATCTAAGCACTCACGCAAATACGGTTCGTGATTGTATACCAAACATCTAATAGCAACAAAGCATTGGTTGTTTTGGACTTTAGTCATAATTTCAAAGTATAATTTGTGCGATATCTATATCAAACATTCCTTTGTCTTGTAAAGTTATTTGTGTAGGAATATGATGGTTGATAACTTTTTTATACATATGATTCGCAAGAATAATATCAACAAATGACATTCCTACAGTGTTGAAGTATATGAATTCGGTATTATTCTCTCTGCCTACTATTTCTTTATTGACTAGTTGGTGCAAATTGCAATATATATTTGAGTCTTGCAATAGTCCCTCTTTGAACATACGGCTGATGGTCTGAGTTCTATGCTTAACTACTTCCCAATCATCGCATACAATTTTTGTTGCTTTAAGTGGTACTGCGTATTCATCTTCTAGACCTCCAACGTGGCAATATAAAGCACCTTGTTTTATCCAATCTGCTTTAAGTATCATTTCTTGTCCACTAATAGCTGTTACGATGATATCAGCATCATCTACGGCGGATTTATACACCGAATTACACGCAATAAAATCAATATTTGGATATAACCGTGACATCTGATTGATGAATTTTAGTTCGCTTTCATGTGTTCGAGATGCTACTTTGCATAGCTTAATGCCTTTTCTTACATGTAACATTGTCATTAGATGTGACTTCGCTT
The DNA here is from genome assembly GCA_045612525.1 of Paludibacteraceae bacterium. Lineage (GTDB taxonomy): Bacteria > Bacteroidota > Bacteroidia > Bacteroidales > Paludibacteraceae > Colicola. The sequence continues at coordinate 43,553 of JAZKZF010000010.1, forward strand.
GCTCTCCAGCTCCGATAAAACCGATAGTGGTCGCATCCTCCTTAGCTAAGTATTTTGCTGCTATTGCACTAGTGGCTGCGGTACGGAGATTCGAACAAAGTGTTCCTTCCATAAATGCCATGGGGAAACCTGTTTTCAGGCTTGAAAGGAGTATAACGGCAGAAAGATTTTGAATACCATATTGTTTGGGGTTCTCAGGAAAAACAGAAACCCATTTCATGCCATAAACAGATTCTAGATAACTACCAGCAGGTAAACAATTAATGCGGTTTTGTGATACTTCGTCAAAAACGACAGATATTTTATCGGGAAAAATGACCTTATTATGAGCTCTTGCAGTAAATGCACTTTCTACAATATCAACGACTTCAGGGATGTTGTAACATCCTGATTGAATCAAGTCTTCTTGTGAGATAAGACTAATATTTAATTGATCTTTCATAGCGTATTTATATCAAATAGAGGGTATAGCATATCTATATCATCTTCATCTTTAGCGTGTAATGTATTTAATACTGCTCTGATGACTTTTTTTAAAGAATCAATACTGTCATAAAGTACATGTATATAACAGAATACTTGCTGAGCAGATCCCCAATCCTCAATTTTATCTCCTTCAAAATGAACTTGAGCAATCGCATAAAAATCCTCTATTTGCGACAAATTATCAATGCCCTCAATGGATTTTATGTTGCCACTTTTAATGTGTATCGGAAGTATACAATAGTTCTTTAGATTATTTTTCCGTGTAACATGGATGTGTTCGTTTGCTATACCAAGGCACGACTTAATATATAAATCTAATTGATCGATTCCATAGAAATAGCGAACGGGATAATATGTAAGAGAACCTCCAAAGCGATAGCCCATTTCATTGAATATAAATGATTTTTTTTGATCGTAAAAAGCTTCAATCCATATAGGACCATCTGTAAAGCCTGCTTCTTCAAACATTTTTTGTACATTCTCATTGAGAGTAGTCAAGTACTCTTCTTCGCCTATTGAAGGGAATGTCTGGATACCCATTACCGAAGATCCTGTATTTTTAAATGCAACAGAAATTTTGTCTGACATGCCTGAATAATAACACTTCCCGTTTACCATTGTATAATGAATAATTACTGCATTATATGGGATATACTCTTCTATAAGGACTGAGTTAGAAGGAGAATGTTTTTTTGCATCTTCGTATGACAGTAGCAACTCTGTATAATTTCTACAGATGTGAAATCCGCGACTTCCACTACCATCTACTGGCTTAGTTATTACAGGGTAACTAATGTTGGTGTCTTCTATCTTATATGTTTTAGCAGTAGGGATACTATTTTTTTTGCATAATTGCTTGAATAGCATTTTATTATCGCAATATTTCCATGTGTCTCTTTTGCAATAACAAGGTAATGACAAACGTTCTGTTAAATCTAACATACGATTTATGTTAAATTCGTGCACACCCGTTGTTATATAACTAACGTTCTCTTTAAGACACTTGTTCGTGAGCAATTCAATCTCATGAGTGCTAATATTCCATGATTCATCAGCATATAATTTTGCTGGTGAATCGCTTGGACTTAGAAAATCAGTTACTATGGTATGCAGTCCCAAATTCTTAGCTTTCTGGACAATTTCAACTGATCCAATGGGTTTTCCTGCTAAAACTAATATTTTCTTCATGTAATATACTATAATTACCTAAATGAACTACCAATTATTCTACTACTACTTTAATCCATTTTGTAGGTTGATCGAGTACAGAACTTAAATCCGCCTCATTCTCAAATCGCAATACCAATGTGCCAATAGCGTCATTGGCTCCATGGAAGGCGTTTACCTTGTCACCCCCTTTTACCCACAAATCTCGTTCGATGATTTGAGCAGGAATCTCAGGAGAAATCTCCAAACTCTTGAATATTCCATCTGTGTCTGCATGCAAAATAATTTCTGCCCAGTGACCATCATATGGTTTTTGTTCCACATTCTCCACAGCATCTCCAACTGCAGCACGTACTTGTGCGGTAATCAAGTCCACTCCTGTTGCATAGCGGAGCATCTCGCACAAACGGTTGCCACCACCACGAGGAGTACACTCCATAATGTATGGCCTCCCATTACTTGCGACACGTGTTTCAATATTAAACACCGAAGTTTGCATGTTTAATAAAGTCAAAAGACGTTGAAGCTCATTCTTAAGATATTCTTCGTGTTCTATGAATGTGGATGGCCAACTATATGCTGCTGGTGTATATGGGTTAGCGGCATTCTCATCAAAGTGTTGCGCGTTAAACGATACAAACTTCAGCTCGCCATTAAGCAGGAAACTGTCTGTGTCAGAACTACAACCTACCTTGTCTATAAAGTCTTCTACAATTACTGTACCTGAGATGGATTTGTCGAATGCATAATCTAATGCGGCATCATACTCTTCTATAGAATCAATTCTTGTCACACCCTTGCTACCTGCTGAATCTGTAGGTTTCACTATCATTGGAAAGGTCATCCACGTAGTGTCAGCCAATGCTTCCTCTTTGGAAGTGTAACTTCTTGCCTCTGGAACGTTAAAATTGTTGTCCTTCAGGAATTTACGGAATAAATCCTTATTTTGCAAAATGTGTACTGATGCGTATGGTCCCATCTGTGGTAATCCTAATTGTTCTTGCACGTATGCGGCGGCCACAACTCCAGGGTCAACACCAAATGATATAATACCATCAATTTCAAGCTCTTTAGCTGCTTGCAATACTGCTTCTTTGTCAACAATATTTACATTGCAATATTCATTTGAATATTGGTGTGCAATATTGTCTGGCAGATAGTCTGCTGTGATCACATGATAACCTTGCTCTTGCGCTGCTTTAATCACGGGACGAAGGTAGTGGATACCTCCAAGTAGCATTATTTTCTTTTGTTTGTTCATATCTCTTATTTGATAATGCAGTCAATGGTACGTTGAATATCTTCTTGACTCAAATCGTGGTGCATAGGTAGGCATATTACGCTATTAGCCATCTTGTGAGCTTTAGGCAAATTTTCTGGATTTGCGCTTTCCAAACCGCGGTATGTGGAGAATTCGCTAATCAATGGGTAGAAATATCTTCTTCCTAGCACATTAAGCGATTTCATTTTGAAATACAACTCATCACGAGTCATGCCATATTTCTTAGCATCAATGAAAATAGGGAAGTAACTATAGTTGTGTGTCACGCCTTCCATATCATCAAAGAAGGTCAATCCCTCAATACCTCTCAGCGCCTTGCGGTATGCAATAGCCACCTGATGACGTGCTTCAATCGCACTGTCCACTTGCTTGAGAGCCAACAATCCGTATGCTGCACGTACTTCGTCCATCTTCGAGTTGATACCAGGCCCCATAATGGTTGTCTCATTAGCAAAACCGAAATTCTTCAAATAGTCAATGCGTTGTTTCGTCTTCTCGTCGTGCATTACCATTGCACCACCTTCAATGGTATTATACACCTTTGTGGCATGAAAACTGAGAGTACTCATGTCACCTGCATTCAAGATGCTTTCGCCATTTACTTTCACACCGAATGCGTGAGCAGCATCATAAATAACCTTCAAACCATAACGGTCTGCTATTTCTTGAATACGCTTTGTGTCGCAAGGCTTCCCATACACGTGTACAGGCATAATTGCTGTTGTTTTTGGGGTGATAGCTGCCTCAATCTTATCGGGATCGATGTTTCCAGTAGCTGGATCTATATCTACAAAAACAGGCTTGATGCCGTTCCACCACAAAGCATGAGTTGTGGCTACGAAACTATATGGAGTGGTAATAACTTCTCCTGTGATGCGCAGTGCTTGCAATGCAGTAATTAATGGTAATGTACCATTTGTGAAAAGGCTTACATAAGGAACGCCTAAATACTCAGCCAATGCCGCTTCCAATTGTTTGTGGAAAGCACCATTATTGGTAATCCATTTACTGTCCCATATTTTCTGAAGTTCAGCATGAAAATCATCCAAATCTGGCAACAAGGGACTTGTTACTGTAATAATGTCTTTTTTCATATATTAATGCTTTCTAAAAATCTTTATTTTTTCTTTTACTATATGCTTCAAATCTATATACTCAGATAGTTTAAATAACTCGCATACCGCAACTCCAAAACCTATTCCTACTAATACTTGTAATGGAAGTATAATAAAATAAGATATAGGCAATAATTTCAAGAAGTACACTGATAACGCTATCGTAAAGGCCACAGCATATGATGGAGCCACGTCACGCAATTGCATCCAAGATGAGTATTGCAGTTTCTTCCCCGTATAATAAGAATTAAGGAAGAAAGAAAGAAAACCTGTTATTATCGAACCTACCAACATCCATTGAATACCTACAAATATACCCAAACATATTGGACCAATTGCTAAAACCTTCTTAACTATCTCTAATACAAGAAAGATATCACTTCTTCCCTGCACCTGTAGCATGTTAAGATTAATCGCATGCAATGGGTACAACGATAACGAGATGCAAATCAATGGTAAATAACTTGCTGCTTCATGCCATTGAGGACCTATCAAACAATATATTAACGGTTCTGCTACTGCACCCATCGAAATCATAGATACGGCTGTTACAAACATCGTCATCTTGATGATTTTTCGATAGCCATTTACCATACGTTCTCTATTATCTTGCAACTCTGACAATACTGGGTAGCTCACGCGCTGAATAATCGTGGTGAAGTTCATTGATAACAAGTTTGCGTACTCTCTCGAACGAGAATACTGACCGAGAGTGGCAGGAGAGTAAAACTTACCAACTACTACTTGATACAATTGATTCCATATATTATTGAGCAATCCAGACAATAATAATTTCCAACCGAATCCCCACATGTATTTGAAACTTGCCGTTGAGAAACTTAATGTAGGAACCCATTTAATAAAATACCACAAGCAAACGGCATACAACAGCTGTCTAGTCAGTTGTTGTGCTACTAATGCCCAGACTCCGAAACCTAAATAGGCAAGCGTGATACCTACAATGCCGCTAGTAATCGCTGCCGTAAGGGATGCTTTTGTCTTGGTCTTAAAATCAACTTCCTTTGTTAATATGGTTACTTGTGTATGGCATAATGCATTGATAATAAGAACTAATCCCATTACTCGGGTTAAATCCACTAATTCTGCTCGCTCAAAGAAACTAGCTATTAGTGGCGCACAGAAATACAAGCCAACATATAACAAAATACTAAAACTCAAGTTCGTATAGAACATCGTATTATAGTCATCGTTGGTCGTGTCTTGTTTGCGTATGAGCGCATTGGCAAAACCGCTATCTACCACACCATTAAGCACAACAATAAAGATGGATATGATACCTATCAATCCATATTCTGTTGGGGACAATAGACGCGCTAATACGATACCAACCAAGAATGTTACTCCCTGACCAAGTATCGCATCTGCTGCACTCCAGCCAACACCATTAACGGTTTTATTTTTCAATGAGGCTTCTGCCATTGCTTAAATCATATTTTTCATACAAACCCTTAGCGAATCTGTCCAATAAGGAACCTTCACGCCAAAAGTCTCTTTGATTTTCGTCTTGTCCAATACTGAATACGCAGGACGCTTTACAGGAGATGGGAATTCGTCACTGTAGCATGGCTGAATATCACATCCTATATGACCAGCATACTCAGCAATCGCTTTCGTAAAATCGTACCAACTACAAACGCCCTCGTTACTATAGTGGTATATTCCATCATGTCCGTCAAACTTCCGCTCGCTTACAATATTATAAATTGCTGCTGCTAGATCAAAAGCATACGTAGGTGTACCCACTTGATCAAAAACCACCTTGAGTTGTGGCTTGGTTGCAGTCAAATGGAGCATTGTCTTTACGAAGTTTTTGCCATATTCGCTATATAACCATGCTGTACGAATAATCAAATGGTGGCAACCAGATGCCAAAATATTTTCCTCACCTCTCAATTTCGTCTTTCCATATACTCCTGTAGGAGTACCTTTTTGATCTTCCTTGCATGGGGTGTTGTATGGGGCGCTGCCAAACACATAGTCCGTTGATATATGTACCAATAATCCATCCACTTCTCTCATTGCAATAGCAAGATTATCAACCGCTTTGGCATTCAGCAACTCACACTTCTCCTCATCGGTTTCTGCCTTATCTACATTCGTGTAAGCTGCGCAGTTGATAATGCATTGTATCTCGTTTTCATGCACCATTTGTCGAATTGCATCTAGCGACGTGATGTCTAGAAGAATCGTTTCATGCCCTTCCATCTCTACCACATCGGTATAAATATACCTATCGCTGCTATACTTAGCTACGATACGTATCTCATTACCGAGTTGACCATTTGCTCCTGTTACAAGTATATTCATAATCAACAATTCTCTTTGTAGATGAATGGCGAGTCAAAGTCTGCCAATTTTGGATGATTGGTGTCTTTTTCACTTACAATCGCTTCTGAAAGTGCTAACCCCCAATCTATTCCCAATGTCTCATCCAAAATTGATATGCCGCCATCGGCTTCTGGGTGATAGAATTCATCACATTTGTATTGAAAGATTGCACTCTCGCTCAATACTGCAAAGCCATGGGCTAACCCCTTTGGGATAAAGAACTGACGATGATTATCTTCTGTCAATAATGCTGTTACGTGCTTGCCGTACGTTGGACTACCCTTGCGAATATCTACCACTACGTCCAACACAATGCCTTTTACACAACGTACCAATTTACTTTGTGCATAGGGTGGGCGTTGGAAGTGCAATCCTCTCATCACACCAAACTTAGACATACTTTCGTTGTCTTGCACAAAATGTATATCGCCCACTTTCTCTTGGAATTCTCTCTCCGAAAAGCTCTCAAAGAAATATCCACGTGCATCACCAAACACCTTTGGCTCGATGATATACACTCCTTCTATCGCTGTTTTAATTACCTCCATAATGTGTTTTTACGACAATTTATGTCAATTATGTTGTCAATTTATGTCAATTCTTGCTTGTTATTGTTAATCGGTTGTATGATTGTGGCTTAGCCCCAATGGCAACCGATAACAATAATCTATTTCTTTTGTTTTTCGTCCGTACGTCGTTTTAATTGACCCTAATTGACGTTAAAAATATCAATCCAAATTCGCTTTACCCGTTTCTTTTACTTCGTCAATCACTTTCAGCAGATACTGTCCATATTGGTTCTTCAACATTGGTTGTGCCAACTCACGCATACGCTCTTCTGTGATCCATCCTTGACGGTATGCAATACCCTCCAAGCATGCCACTTTTAAGCCTTGACGCTTCTCCAAAACCTCAATATAGGTACTTGCTTCCGACAACGAATCATGTGTGCCAGTATCCAACCACGCAAAACCACGTCCTAAGGTTTGCACCTTCAACTCGCCATCCTTCAAAAACTCCTGATTTACAGTTGTGATCTCGTATTCGCCACGGGCAGATGGCTTGATGTTAGCTGCCACATCCACCACTTTATTTGGATAGAAATACAATCCCACTACTGCATAATTGCTCTTGGGATTTTGTGGTTTCTCCTCTATGCTCAAGCAGTTTCCTTCTCTGTCAAACTCAGCCACACCATAACGCTCTGGATCGCTTACCCAGTAACCAAACACAGTGGCATTCTTGTCTTCTTCAGCCGCACGAACGGCCTCTTTCAGCATGCCCGTAAAGCCCGAACCATGGAAGATATTATCGCCCAACACCAAACAAGCGCTATCATCACCAATAAACTCCTTACCAATCGTGAATGCTTGAGCCAAACCGTCTGGCGAAGGTTGCTCAGCATAGGTAAAGTTCACTCCGTAGTCACTGCCATCACCCAACAAACGCTTGAAGCCAGGCAAGTCGTATGGTGTCGAGATAATCAATATATCGCGAATGCCTGCCAACATCAGCACGCTGATAGGGTAATAAACCATCGGTTTGTCATAAATTGGCATCAACTGCTTGCTGATTCCCTTGGTGATAGGGTACAAACGTGTGCCCGAACCTCCTGCTAATACGATTCCTTTCATATTTCTAGCCTTTAAACTTTAAACTCTTAATCCCTTCTGAAGATGTCTCTGGTGTACACTTTTTCCTTCACATCTTCCAAACAAGCATCATATCGGTTGGCAATAATTGCTTGCGACATCTCCTTGAACTTCGCCAAGTCATTTACCACCACCGACCCAAAGAATGTTGTGCCATCGGGTAGAGTAGGCTCGTAAATAATTACCTGTGCCCCTTTCGCCTTCACACGTTTCATAATTCCTTGAATACTCGATTGCCTAAAGTTGTCCGAATTTGACTTCATCGTCAATCGATACACACCAATCACACAAGCATGCTCTTCTTGTGCGCTATACTGACCATTGTTGTAGTAGTCGTAATATCCCGCTTTCGCCAATACACGATCTGCAATAAAGTCTTTTCTTGTGCGATTGCTTTCCACGATCGCCTCAATCAAGTTCTCTGGCACATCCTGATAGTCCGCTAACAGTTGCTTCGTGTCTTTAGGCAAACAATAACCGCCATAACCAAACGATGGGTTGTTGTAGTGCGTACCAATGCGTGGATCTAGACATACACCCTCAATAATTGACTGCGTATCTAATCCTTTCATCTCAGCGTATGTATCCAACTCATTGAAGTAACTAACTCGCAAAGCCAAATAGGTATTAGCAAACAACTTTACCGCCTCGGCTTCCGTAAAGCCCATGAACAAGGTATCTACATCCTCCTTGATTGCACCCTCTTGTAGCAACGCTGCAAACTGCTTTGCCGACTCCACCAATCGCTCATTCTTCAAATCCGTACCCACAATGATGCGAGATGGGTACAAGTTGTCATACAGCGCTTTGCTCTCACGCAAGAACTCAGGCGAGAAAAGGATATTCTCCGTGCTATACTTCTTACGTACACTCTTCGTATACCCCACAGGAATAGTGGACTTGATCACCATAATCGCCTCCGGGTTGACACGCAAAACCAACTCAATCACCTGCTCAACTGCCGAGGTGTCAAAGTAGTTCTTCTGACTGTCATAGTTCGTAGGCGCAGCTATCACCACAATCTCTGCCTCCTTGTATGCCGCCTCCGCATCCAAAGTCGCCGTCAAATTCAGTTCCTTCTCTGCGAAGTACTTCTCAATATACTCATCCTGAATAGGTGATTGACGACGATTGATCATCTCAACCTTTTCGGGTACGATATCCACTGCCAACACCCTGTGGTGTTGTGCAATCAGTGTGGCTATCGACAAGCCTACATATCCCGTTCCTGCTACTGCTAT
>JAZKZF010000011.1:0-12432 GCA_045612525.1 Paludibacteraceae bacterium
TCCCAATTGTGGGTGAGTTGGTGTTCCTCTACGCCATCGGGGCAAAGGAAGCATGCTCGTTTTTGCAGAGCTTCAGGGCTGACATCTGCCATAACGCTGCGTACACGAGCGGGGTTGAAAAACAATTTAGCAGGAAAGCCATCGATAGTCATGTCCTTGACTTCTACCCCAGATAAGGCTTGGTAATTAACGAATGCTCTCCCGTGAGAAGCAAGCTCACGGGAGAACATCTCATTTATTAGTTGAAAAAGTTTCAAAGTTCTAAAAGTTTTAAAGGTTTTAAGGGTAGATTAGTCGTAAGTAGTCCACCTTTAGAACAGCACCGCAGGTGCGACTAAAACTCTTAAAACTTTTCTACATTTATTTTCCTTCGTTCATTTGGATACGTGCCTTCAACTCCCATGTACGGATACGATCCTTGTACAAGTGGTTGTTGTTCATGGTCACGATATCGCAGTTTGCATCAGAGTTGTCATCCCAACGACGGCAGTTATACACTACGTCATAGATACGACCGATTTGATACTCACGGCTTACGCGCAAACCAACTGCATAATCCTCGCCATACTTGGTGGTTGGGAAGTTGATAGTGCGAAGCATTGGGGTATAGAAACCACGTGGTGCGCCAAGACCATGGATACGGAGAGCGTTGTTGCGACCGTTGTCTGGTGTCCACTCTTTGTGGTCGATTACGCCAGGAGGAATCATGTTGCCGTCGAAGTCAGTCAATTGGTAAGTACCAACTACCATTGCGCAGTTTTGCTCGTGGAAAGCGTCGATGAACTTTTGGACGGTGTTCTCATCGAAGTATGTATCGTCAGAATCCAATTGGATGGCGAAGCGACCGCATTTCTCGTGGTGGAGAGCTACGTTCCAGTTGCCACCGATAGCGTGCCAAGTCTTGTCTTGAGCGATGTAAACGAGATTGTCATGACCTTCAGCGATAATGCTCTTGATGACTTCTACGGTGCCATCTTCAGAATTGTCGTCCACGACGATAACATTATATTTATAAGGAGCTTTTACAACTTGATTGAGTGCACTTTTGATGGCAGTGCCAATAGTGCGAACACGATTTTTGCAAGGGATAATCACAGATGCCTCATACTCAAAGCCACCACCAAGAAGATCTACATCCTTGAAACCTGGTGCGAGGTAACCATTGATGTCTTTCAAGTGTTGGGTAACTGCTTGCTCCATCTCAATTTGTACGCCACGGTTCTTAGGATCCACATAGTCGAAGTTCTTCTCGCCAGTGGTACGGTTGTCGAGCTCTACATCATAATAGAGGTACTCGTTGATGTGCTCCAAAGCGCCCTTTTGGCTAACTTTGAGGCGGAGGTCATAGAGACCAGCGTATTGATAATCAACATCCATGCGAGCTACTGCCTCTTTCACAGCGCTAGTGCGATAGAACAAGACCGAACCAAAGTCGAAATCGTCACGTACAGATCCCAATTGGTAGTCAATAACAGGAGCGTTACTGCGAACCTCGCCCACTTGGTTAAAGTGGTCAGCGTAAACCATCGCAGCTTGTGTGTCTTCGATGAGTGCCTCCATACGTTCGAGTGCGAAGAGAACAAATGAGAGGGTAGTATACTTAGTATATATCAATGTATATTTAGTTTGGGATTTGGTTGCAATCTCGCGAACAGTAGCTGTTGATCGGATGTCGCCATGTAAGAAATGGACTTCTGCAACGAGATTTTGAGCGTTCAAATTGGCTACAGTATCATGTACTTGTTCTTCACTTTGATAAGGAATAAAACATGTAATATTCTTCATATTGTTTTGAAAATAAATTAGGTTGTTTTCTATGTTAGTATTAGGGCGCAGAGTGTATGGTACAGAGGCGGTGGATGCGGCATCACCGCTATTCATTACCTCTAACCTCTTGCCTAATAGCCTTAAAGAATATGGTATTGTACAAATGCTTCAATCGCTTCATACTCCGCCAATCCTAGGTCTGAGTATAGTTTTGCAGTATCATGATTGCGATCTTCTGCGCGTTGCCAAAATAATCTTTCATCGTTACCCATAAATGGTGCGGACTCCATTTGGCTAGCATGTTTGAGGATGGAGTTGCGTTTTGAACGGAGTTCCTCTGGTGACATTGGTACTGCCATCTCAATTAGGTCAACTTCCCACTCCATCCATGCACCGCGGTACATCCATACGCGGCAGTCTTTTAACCATTCATCCCAAGCTGTAGTATGTTTTAGCTCATCTAAGGCAGCAAGTACCGCATCCAGACATACACGGTGCGTACCATGTGGATCAGCAAGATCACCAGCAGCGAAAATTTGTTGTGGTTTTACATCTTCTAGGAGCGCTTTCACGATATCTACATCAGCCTGTGTGAGGGGACCTTTTTTGATGGTACCTGTTTCATAGAATGGCAAGTTGAGAAAGTGGATATGATCAGCAGGCAAACCCATATAGCGACATGCGGCAGTAGCCTCGCCACGGCGAATAAGTGCTTTCAAATTGAGAATCTCGCGGGTGTCATTGTCACCGATTTTCTCATTCTTAAAGAAGTTTATGTATTCATCGTACTTATTGTCTATCACTTGATCATTTGGAAGGTGCATCAATTTATATCCCTTCATAAAGTCCATGAAACGTACTACTTCTTCATCGCATACAGCTATACAGCCGCTGGTCTCGTAAGCCACATGCACATTATGACCTTGTTTAATCAAGCGTTGGAATGTACCTCCCATTGAGATAACATCATCATCAGGGTGAGGAGAGAAAATAACAATATCTTTAGGATATGGGTTCGCACGCTCGGGGCGGTTGGTGTCGTCTGCGTTTGGCTTACCACCTGGCCAACCTGTGATGGTGTGTTGAAGGTCGTTGAACACCTTGATATTACAGTTATATGCTGAGTCGTATTTTGTGATTAACTCGCTTAACCCAAAGTCATTATAGTCTTTATTGGTAAGTTTAAGAATAGGTTTCTTTGTTTGTTCACACAACCATACTACGGCACGACGTACCAATTGATCTGTCCATTCGCAACTAGTCACCTTCCATGGGTGGTTGATGCGAGTCAGCAGATTGGCTGCACCTAAATCAAGGATACATTTTGAATTCTTGTGTGATTGCAATAATGATGCGGGACATGCCGTAGTTTGTGCGTTTTCTATGGCATCACGAATGATAGATGATTTGTGTTCACCTAATACCAATAGAATGATTTCTTTGGATTGCATAATCGTATCAAATCCCAATGTAATAGCACTGTTAGGAACCAAGTCAACGCTACCGAAATTGATTTTTGCATCCTCGCGAGAGTTATTGTCAAGGATTACCAAGCGTGTGTTGGAGTTAATTTGAGTGCCAGGTTCGTTCATGGCAATGTTACCAGAGCGACCAATACCAGTGATTTGCAAATCAATACCACCAAGTTGGTTTATGCGCTCTTCGTATGCACTACAAAAGTCAATTAACTCATCTTTATTCAACTCAATTGGTATTGTAAGAATGTTTTCAGTAGGAATATCTACGTGATCTAACAATTCCTTACGTATTTGCGCCATACTACCAACAGTGTTATCGGGTAATGGAAAATACTCGTATGAGTTAACAATAACTACATTGCTAAAACTAAGCCCTTCTTCTTTGTGTTGTCGTACAAGTTCTGCAAATAAGTCACGCATGGTGCGACCTGCTACCAACGACAATACCAATTGTTTTCCTTCATTTTGATGGTTGCGAATACGCTCAGCTATTCGATTGGCGACTCGTCTCACGGCATCGTCAGTGGTTTCTTCGATAATGGTGTACAAGTGTTCCAAGCGAGTTACACGTGATTGATCATATGCATTGCTTGGGCGGTACAAGTTCTCTGCGATATGATTCAGAGAGATCAGTTGACTAAGATTGTTTCTCATTTATATATGTTTTTTTTAAAATACGTATGATTTGATAAAATTCGCCTACAAAATTACAGTTTTTTTTTTATTTCTGCAATCGTTTGCAAAAAAAGTTTGTTTTTTTTGCTTTTTTATATGTTTTGCAGCATAAAAACAAGAGTTTTTCTTGTGTGCCTTAAAAAATATATGTATCTTTGCACGTTAAATTAGTTAGTTTAATGTGTGATAAATAAAACTAAGAATAATAATCATGATTTTAATTGCAGATTCAGGATCAACCAAGACTCATTGGTGTTTAATGGCGGCAAATGGCCATTGTAGTGAGTATTTTACAGATGGTATCAATCCATTCCAGCAGACGTCAGACGCTATAAAGAATAGTGTAAATAATCAACTTTTGCCCAAGATGGCTAGCGAGATGTGGGCTGGCAAAATTACTAATATATTCTTCTATGGAGCTGGTTGTACTCCGGAGAAAATCCCAGTGGTTGCCTATGCGTTGGAGGATGTTTTTAGAGGTTCAAAAGTTGAAGTGTACTCGGATATGGTAGGAGCGGCATATAGCTTGCTTGGTGAAGAAAAGGGCATTGCGTGTATCTTGGGTACAGGGGCTAATTCTTGCTTATGGAATGGCAAGGAGATCGAGAAAAATGTGCCTGCTCTTGGTTTTATCCTTGGTGATGAAGGCAGTGGCGCAGTGTTAGGCAAACGTCTCGTTGCTGATTTGTTGAAGAATCAATTAAGTGATGAATTAAAAGAGAAATTCTTGACTCAATATGGCATTACCGCTGCAGATATTATCGAAAATGTATATCGTAAGCCTTTCCCAAACCGCTATTTAGCATCGCTTAGTAAGTTTTGTGCTGAAAATATGGATAATCCGTTAATTGCAAAACTTGTATATGATCATTTTGACTATTTTGTAAAGCGAATTTTGCCACAATATCCAGCTTTGCCTGTGGGGTTTGTTGGTTCAATTGCTTATTATTATCAAGATGTCTTGAAGAAGGTGTTGACAGATAATGGTTTTCAAATTGGTACCATTCTTCAAAGTCCTATGGAAGGGTTAAAGGTGTACCATAAAAAAGATGCTGTTCCTACAATGTGATTTTGTTGAAAATTCTATAATAATGGAGTTTGATTGATTTCAACTACAAAAGCGAAGGATAAGAAAATAAAATAATTATGGCTTTTACAAAAGTAACAGAGCAAAGTTCGTTGCACGATAATTTGGACCAAAAATCGGTTGGCGAATTGTTGCGTGAAATGAATGCTGAAGATCAAAAGGTGGCTTTAGCAGTACGTGAATGTATTCCCCAAATAGAGAGATTAGTAGAAGGTATCGTTGAACGTATGCAAAAAGGTGGTCGTATCTTCTATATGGGAGCTGGTACGAGTGGGCGTCTTGGTGTCTTGGATGCGAGCGAGATTCCTCCTACATTTGGTATGCCCCCTTCGTTTGTCATTGGTTTGATTGCTGGTGGAGATCGTGCTCTACGTAATCCGGTAGAAAATGCTGAAGACGATCCAGAGAAGTCATGGAATGAGTTGTTGGAGCATAATATTACGACGCTTGATACTGTGATTGGTATTGCGGCGTCGGGAACTACTCCTTACGTAATTGGCGCGCTTGAGCGTGCGCGAGAGTTTGGTTGTCTGACAGCAGCTGTGTCCTGCAATCCAGGTTCGCCTGTTGGACAGGTGGCTGCGATAGCCATCGAGCCATTGGTTGGTCCTGAATTTGTTACTGGTTCTACGCGTCTTAAATCCGGTACTGCCCAAAAACTTGTCTGCAATATGATTACCACTATCACTATGATTAAGATGGGGCGAGTGAAAGGGAATAAGATGGTCAATATGCAACTGAGTAACAAGAAACTTGTTGATCGTGGCACACGCATGCTTGTAGATGAATTGGGAATAGAGTATGATAGTGCAAAAAGTCTTTTGCTACTGCATGGCAGTGTGAAAAAGGCATTGGATGCCTATAGAGCTTCTAAGTAAAAAACCTTTGTTTTTTATAAAAATGCACATAAATTTGCGTATGTGCATTTTTTTTTGTATCTTTGCACGCTATTTTGTGCAATTCAATAAAATGTCGATATTATTAACTGTTAACAATTATAACAAGAGATATGGGTTTTGTAGAAATCATTACTAAGTTATTTGGCAATAAGGCGCAAAAGGATATGCGTGCCGTGATGCCATATGTTGAAAGAGTAAAAGCATCTTATACTGAGATAGATGCATTGAGCAATGATGAGCTTCGTGCGCGCAGCGCAGCGTTGATGCAGCGTTTGCAAGACGCAGTGGCAGCGGATAAGAATAAAATCATAGAGCTCAAAGCAAGCATTGAGTCGCTTGATATTGACAAGCGAGAAAAAGTGTATAATGAAATCGACCGCCTTGAAAAAGAGGTATTGGATATCTATGACAAGACGCTCAACGATATACTTCCAGATGCGTTTGCTATAGTCAAAAGTACAGCTCGTCGTTTTGCGGAGAACGAAACAATCGTGGTAATGGCCACACAAATGGATCGCGACTTGGCTGCTGATCCTCGCTTCGATTTCGTGGATATTGAGGGTGATAAGGCGATTTATCACAATGCTTGGACAGCAGGCGGCAACGAAGTCATTTGGGATATGGTGCACTATGACGTGCAACTTATTGGTGGTGTCGTACTTCATGGCGCAGTCAAGAACGACAAAGAGCAACGTGGCTCTATTGCTGAGATGGCTACGGGTGAAGGTAAAACCCTTGTGGCTACCTTGCCTGTATTCCTCAATGCTTTGACTCACGAAGGTGTGCATGTCGTAACTGTCAACGACTACCTCGCGAAACGTGACTCCGAGTGGATGGGGCCGCTCTATATGTTCCATGGCTTGACCGTAGATTGTATTGATAAGCACAAGCCTAACTCTGACGAGCGTCGCCGTGCGTATGCTTGCGATATCACCTTTGGTACCAACAACGAGTTTGGTTTTGACTACCTCCGTGACAATATGGCCACTAGCCCAATGGATCTTGTACAACGTGGTCACAACTATGCCATCGTAGATGAGGTGGACTCTGTGTTGATTGACGATGCACGTACGCCATTGATTATCAGTGGTCCCGTGCCAAAAGGTGAAGACCAACTCTTTGACGAATACAAACACCGTGTGGAACTTCTAGTTCGTACTCAGACTACTCTTACTACCAAACTTCTTGCCGAGGCTAAAGCAAAAATGCAAAGCGCAGATGAGAAGGAACGTGAAGCTGGCGAACTTTCACTATTCCGTGCTTTCAAGGGTATGCCTAAGAGCAAAGCACTCATCAAATACCTCAGCGAACCTGGTGTAAAAGTGCGCTTGCAAAAGACCGAGGAGTTCTATCTCCAAGAGAACGAGAAGAATATGCATGTTGCTACCGATGAACTCTATTTCGTGATTGATGAGAAACATAAAACTATCGAATTGACAGATAAAGGTATTGATACCCTCACAGGTAACATGGAGGATACCCAATTCTTTGTGCTTCCTGATGTAGGTAGCGAGGTGGCTGAAATAGAGAAATCAGAACTCTCAACCGAAGAGAAACAACAACGCAAAGACGAGGTACTCGCCAACTATAGCATCAAGTCTGAGCGCGTACACACCGTACACCAACTCCTCAAAGCTTACACCCTCTTTGAGAAGGATGTAGACTACATCATTGATGATAACCAAGTTAAGATTGTCGATGAGCAAACAGGTCGTGTGATGGATGGCCGTCGTTGGTCAGATGGTTTGCACCAAGCAGTGGAGGCAAAGGAGAATGTGAAGGTCGAAGCGGCTACCCAAACATTTGCTACCATTACCCTGCAAAACTACTTCCGTATGTACCACAAACTCTCAGGTATGACCGGTACTGCCGAGACAGAAGCAGGCGAGTTCTATAATATCTACAAACTTGATGTGGTTGTTATCCCAACCAACCGCCCTATTGCTCGCGAGGATATGAATGATCGTATCTACCGCACCAAACGTGAGAAATACAATGCGGTGATTGAGGAAATTGTAGAGTTGGTTAAGGCAGGTCGTCCTGTGCTTGTGGGTACTACTTCGGTGGAAATCAGTGAGTTGCTGAGCAAATTGCTTACGCTTCGAAAGATTAAGCACAATGTCCTCAATGCTAAACTCCACCAACACGAGGCGAACGTAGTAGCGGAAGCAGGTCGCCCAGGTGTGGTTACCATCGCTACCAACATGGCAGGTCGTGGTACCGATATCAAGCTCACCAAGGAGGTGAAAGATGCAGGTGGTTTGGCTATCATTGGTACCGAGCGTCATGAGAGCCGCCGTGTGGACCGTCAGCTCCGTGGTCGTTCCGGTCGTCAAGGTGACCCAGGTAGCTCTGTATTCTATGTGAGTATGGAGGATGACCTCATGCGTATGTTTGGTTCAGATCGCTTGGCTGGCTTGATGGATAAGATGGGCTTCCAAGAGGGTGAGATGATTGAGCACAATATGATATCTTCTTCTATCGAACGTGCGCAAAAGAAAGTGGAGGAGAACAACTTCGGCATTCGTAAACGCCTCATTGAATACGATGACGTGATGAACCAACAGCGTAATGTCATCTACGCAAAACGTCACCATGCCCTCATGGGTGAGCGTATTGGTGTGGATATTACCAATATGATTTATGATACTGCTGACGCACTTGTCGCAGAAGCACGCGCGATGATGGATTATGAGGCACTCCAATTGGATGTTATGCAAGTGTTTGCTATGGAACTTCCTTTTGATGCTGATGCCTTCCGATCTAGTCGCGAGAATGTACTAGCTGACCAATTAGCGGAAGCGGCATTGGAGACATTTAAGCGTCGTATGGAAACTCTCCAAAAGGTGGCATATCCTGTTATCAAGAAAGTGTATGAGGAGCGGGGTGCAATGTACGAGAATATTCTTGTTCCTATCACTGATGGCAAAAAGGTGTATAACATAGCTGTTAATCTCAAAGCGGCGTATGAGACTGAATGTAAGGAAATTATCCGCGAGTTTGAGAAGCGCATGGTACTCTATGTGATTGATGATGAGTGGAAAGATCATCTCCGTCAATTGGATGACCTTAAGCAGTCTGTACAAAATGCAAGTTATGAGCAGAAAGACCCATTGCTCATCTACAAACTGGAGTCGTTCAATATCTTTAAGGATATGCTCGATCGTTTCAATCGCCGTGCTATTGCTATCTTGCTGCGTGGTCAGATTCCTACTCGTGATCCACAAGAGGTACGTCAAGCACATGCTCAACAACGTCAGGATTACTCACGCTATCGTACCCAAAAGGATGCTGTTAGTCGTGCTGCTGCCGCTAGTGGTCAGGCTGCCGCTGCTGCACGTGATACACGCGAGCAACAACGACCAGAACCTATCCGTGTAGAAAAGAAACCACGTCCTAATGACCCATGTCCTTGTGGATCGGGTAAGAAATACAAACAATGTCACGGTAAAGCAGAAGCATGATGTTAGACTTTGTTACATGGAATGTTGATCCTATCTTGATTCATATCGGAGATGGTGGTATTCGTTGGTATGGTTTGCTTTGGGCTATAGGTATTTACTTATGCTATTTGATCCAAGTCAAACTCTACAAGAACGAGAACTGCCCTGCAGATTGGACCGACAAGTTGTTTATGTGGATGGTCATCGGACTCATCATCGGTGCACGAGTAGGACATTGCTGGTTCTACGAGTGGCATGATGTTACTCTGCCTAATATGGCTTCCTATTGTAAGTATATGGGTATCTCTACCGAGCCAGTGCAGATCTTTGGTTGGACCATCAACTATCGTAACCCATATATAGAGCATCCTCTTCGACTTATCAAGATTTGGGAAGGCGGATTGTCCAGTCATGGCGGCGCCTTTGGTTTGCTCACAGCAGCATGGTTACTCAACAAGAAAGTGTTTTCCAAAGAACCAAAGTTCCATACTTCGCTCTTGTGGATTATGGATCGTCTTGTTGTGGGTGTTTGTGTGACTGCTACATTGATTCGTTTGGGCAATCTGATGAACTCCGAGATTTATGGTACCCCTACCGACTTGCCTTGGGGGTTCATCTTCGTGCGTGATGGACAAACAGTACCTTGCCATCCTACGCAAATCTATGAAATGCTCTACTGTATTGTGGGCTTCGTGGTAACATGGCTCATGTATTGGAAGGGAAAAGCATATAAACGTGAGGGACTACTATTGGGCGTGTTCTTAGAGGTTATTTTCTTTACACGTTTCATGCTGGAGTTCATTAAGAATGATCAAGAACTCTTTGAGGCAGGACACGTGCTCAATATGGGACAAGTATTGTCGCTCCCATTTGTTGTGTGGGGTATATACCTTATTATACGCGCGTATAAACGTCCAGCCTTGCCTTGAAGAAATTCTATTGCATATTAATCGCGTTATCTTTTGTCGTGTTGCCAATTTGGTCGCAGACAATGGATGATACACTCACTGTTTCTATAGAAAAACGAGATTCAGTGATTGTCTTGAATGACTTGTTGGATAGTATCAGCAACAAAGTGATGGACGCGGACGAATTATTGCTGAAACTGGTGGGGCAACAGAGCCAACTCCTACATGCCAATGATACCATATGGGACCAATACCCTCATCCGTTGTGTATGCCGCTGATGTATGTGCCTACTGTGTTTCCCGCACTTACCGATACAACCAAGCAAGAATCCTATTCCATTGCTGCTATCCGAACCAACGCAAGAAGATACATAACTACGCATTGTGCCGATATGTATGTGTCTGTTAGCGATACCAATCGCCTAAAGCAGACGGTATTGGAGCATTTAGAAGTGCAACGTGCAATAATTAAGGATATTCAAGAGGATCGTTTGGATATTGAACGTGCATTGAGATATCAATCTTCGCCATGGAAGTATGAAGCCAATCTTTCGCTGCAAATCACACAAAACTATGCTACCAACAACTGGTATCAAGGTTCGGTAAATGCGTTTGCTATGTTGGCGGGTGCTAAAGGTTATGTCAACTATAAGAAGAAGCATGTTTCTTGGGAAAATACAGCTGAATGGCGTGCAGGTATCAGCACGGTGAATGGCGATTCGATGCGATTGCTTAATACGACCGATGATGTATTCCGAATTAATAGTAAGTTTGGATATCAAGTGCACAAGCAATGGTATGTATCTACAGTGGCAGAGTTTCGTACCAACTTGATGAATAATTGGCGAAAGAATACTAAACAATTATCAACTGCATTTCTCACACCAATACGATTTACATGGGGTGTCGGTGTGGATTGTAAACCTGTTAAGGGATTGGATATCAACATTTCGCCTGCTACCTATAAGATGGTATATGCTTTGAATGATGACCCTAATAGTGTAGATGTTACAGAATATGGTATTGAAGCAGGGAAGAATATCTTGAGCGAAGTGGGTAGTTCTATACGTGTGGATTGGAAATGGAGACCCCTACGTGAGATACTGATAGAAACTAATTTTTACTTCTTTACCAATTACAAGCATATTGAGACGGAGTTGGAAATTGATGTGGATTTTATTATCAACCGCTATCTTTCTGCTAAACTAATGTTGTATCCTCGCTATGATGGAACCATGGAGGTAGGTCCAGATGGCGCAAAATCGAAAGTTCAGTTCAAGGAGTTTATCAGCATAGGTTTTTCTCACACCTTCCGCTAATTGACTCGATGCATTTATAAATAACTATGTTAGACAAACAATCAATACGAATCGTTTATATGGGTACGCCCGACTTTGCTGTCGAGAGTTTGCGTGCCTTGTATGAAGGTGGCTACAATGTAGTAGCGGTGGTAACTATGCCTGATAAACCAGCAGGACGAGGTCATCAGATGCAATATTCTGCAGTCAAGCAGTATGCGCTGTCTGTAGGTTTGCCTATCTTGCAACCTGAACGTTTGAAGGATGAGGGATTTTTGCAAGAACTTCGATCGTATAATGCAGATTTGCAGATTGTTGTGGCGTTTCGAATGCTACCTGAAGTGGTGTGGAATATGCCTCGTTTGGGTACATTCAATTTGCATGCTTCGCTTTTGCCACAATATCGAGGAGCAGCGCCAACCAACTGGGCTGTTATGAATGGCGACAAGGAACCAGGTGCTACTACTTTTATGCTTCAGCATGAGATAGATACTGGAAATATCATCTTGCAGGAGCGTATCCCTATTGCACCAGATGAGAACGTGGGTTCGGTGCACGATCGTCTGATGACCATGGGTGCTGATCTTGTCACCCGCACTGTGGATCTTATCATCGAGAGCGACAACGAAGGACAACTGCTGCCTACTACACCGCAGGATGATGCCTCGGCTGTGACAGCGGCACCTAAAATTTTCAAGGAGACTTGTGCAATTGACTTTGCGCGTACGGTGGAGCAGGTGCGCAATCATATCCGTGGCTTGAGTCCTTATCCCGCTGCATGGATTAGTGAGATGCCAGATGACCATCCGTTGGCTACCTACCTTAAAGGTGCAAAAGTTTACCGCGCTGCTGTGGCGCAATCGCCTGAACAGAAGGG
>JAZKZF010000012.1:0-5533 GCA_045612525.1 Paludibacteraceae bacterium
ATATCATTCGAGATACCAAAAAGCGAACATGCCATTGGAATCAGCAATAACGATCCGCCTGCTACGCCAGAAGCACCACAAGCACCCAATGTGGCAATAATACTAAGCAACAATGCACTACCAAACGATGCCTCAATACCCAAGGTGTGGCAAGTGGCGAGCGTCATCACGGTAATAGTGATAGCAGCACCGTCCATATTGATGATACTGCCGAGTGGAATACTGACAGAATAGAAATCTTCGTCTATTCCCATGCGTTTGCATAGTGCCATATTCACAGGGATATTAGCCGCAGAGGAGCGAGTAAAAAAGGCACTTACAGCACTTTCTTTGAGGCATTGCCACACCAGCGGATAAGGGTTGCGGCGAAGCATGCATCCCACAATAATAGGATTGAGCACTAGCGACACAAGTACCATACATCCCACTAATAGCAAGAGGAGTTTGCCGTATGTGGTAAAGATCTCTAATCCGCTTGTAGATACAGAGGCATACACCAAACCGAGAATACCAAATGGTGCACACTGGATAATCCATCCCACCACTTTCGAGACAGCTTCTGCCCAATGGTGTAGGCTGCTAATAGTCTGTTCGCTGGCAACCAACTTCAGTGCTAGACCTATGACTACTGCCCAGAAGAGGATACTTAGATAATTGGCATTGGCTATTGCTGTGATAGGGTTGCTCATTATCCCATTCAGAAAATTTCGGAAAACATCACTGAGTTGTCCAGGTGCGGAACCTGTAGCACTTTCCACATTTACCAATGCGATATTCACTGGAAAAAGGAAACTACCTACTACTGCTATTACCGCTGCCATGAGTGTAGTGAGCATATAGAGCAAGATGATGGTGCGGAAGCGGCTGCCTATGCTGTTGCGTGCAGTAGCTACGGACGACATCACCAATATGGCCACCAGCACGGGTGCCATAGCCTTGAGCGCACCTACAAACAAGTCACCTAATATAGCAATGATACTGTGACCTGGTATCGTAAGAGCGAGTACCGCACCGATGATGATACCGATTAAGATACGCAGCATGAGGTTGCTTTTTTGCCATGCTTGTAGGATAGACTGGAGGGTAATAGTGATTTTTGACATGATAGTTCGTTAATAAAATATCATTTGATATGTTTGTATTCTTGAATTTTGTTGCCTATTATATCCAATACTTTGGAGAAAAGCCATGCCAGAATGAAATAGACAATGGCTACCAAAATCAATGGAAAGAATGCGTCGAAAGTACGTGAGCGAATGATATCTCCTGCCTGTGTGAGGTCTGCCACAGCGATATATCCTACAATAGAGGTCGTCTTAACCAAGGATATTACTTCGCCTTTGTAACTAGGCATAATCAGTCGTAATGCTTGAGGCAGTACTATGTATATAAAGGTCTGCGCTTTGGTAAATCCCAATGCCATACCTGCCTCTGTTTGAGCATGAGGAATATTCTCAATGGAGTGCCTGAAAATCTCGCTGGCATATGCAGCAAAGTTCATGGAGAAAGTGATGATGGACACAATCACTGCACTCATGCCTGATTGTGCTAATACCACATAGAACATCAGCAATAAGAATACCAACACGGGGGTACCTTGCATGACATTAATATACACTTTTGCTATGGAGCGCAGCGTGAGAGATGGACTCATACTCATCCAACAAACGATAATGGCGAGTAGCGTACCTAAGAGGATAGAGAAGAGCGATATCCATGCGGTAATTTTGAGACCATCAACAATCAATAGGTACCGATTTTCTTCTATCAGATTTTGGTAGAAAGTCTTTTTTAACGATTGAAAGAAAGTTTCATTGGTTTCCTCTGCTGTATTAGCCACTTCGGCATCAGCAACCGCTACCACTGAGGAGCAAAGGAAATACATGTCGCTGAAGATGACATTCTTGGCACGCTCTTCGCTATAATTGATGCTACATACTGCCGCATCGCAGCGTTTGCTGAGTATAGCAGGTAGCACACCCGAGAAATCCATATCCCACCACTCTATAGGGCGATTGATGTGCTGAGCAAACAGTGTCATTATTTCTACTTCTAAACCAACTAACTTGCCATCTTTGATAAACACCAGCGGTGCGCTACATGAGGTGGTGGCTACTCGAAGCGGCTCTCCTACAGTAGGCAATGGTATGTCGCTCATGTGAGAGGTTTGTCCGTGTTCGATCCATTTTTCGTATAGTTGATCATAGGTTCCATCTGCCTTTAGTTGTCGAATAAATACATTGAACGCATCGCGCAATGCTTCACTTTTAGGATGGAAGATTGCGCCTACATCCGCTGTCATATAGGGTTCTTTCAAGATACGGATTCCGCTGATGCTCTGCATGTGGAACTTCAATGTGTGTTCATCAAATAGGGCAGCATCGCAGCGGTGTGTCTGTAGGCTTTGCAGCAGGCCGATCTCATCGTCGATGTACATGACATGCATATCAGGGAACTCTTTAGACAGAGCTTCCTCATATACTACGCCTGTGATCACACCTACTCGGCTAGTGCTCAAATCGCGTATTGATTCGAGTTGATCGATCTTCTTCTGTTGGTCTGTGGCAGCTTGCTTGTCAGCACAAGCAGTCAGAAGAGTTAGACATATGTATGCTAATGTAAGTAAGTATTTTCTTGTTTTCATCATTGTTACAATTAGAGTTCCTTTTCTAAAGTGAGCACATTTTTTCCATCAATGCGTTCGTATTTTACTTCGTTCATAATTTTGCGAATAAGAAAGATTCCCAATCCTCCAATCTGTCTATCATCGGCAGATAGCGTGATATCAGCATCGGGTGCCTGTGTAGGATCAAAGGCTTTGCCAGAGTCTGTAAGGATAAATATCAATTTACCTTCCTGCTCTTTGGCTGTGAGGTGGATGTATTCGTGCTCCTCCTTGGGATAAGCATACATTATGACATTCGTGACAGCCTCTTCTAAGACCAGATTGAGATTCATCACCGTCTTCATAGGTAATGCGAAAGCTTCTCCTACTTCTTCGATAAAAGAGTGCAGGCGATTGATTTCTTCTATATTGTTCTTTAAAGCGAGTGTAAGTTCCATATTACTTCTTCTCTTTTAGGGTCTTCTCTTTTAGGGTCTTGTCTTTTAGGGTCAAGCAGATACGCAATTGTCCAGTGTCTTCAGTATGTTGGTATTCAATATTCTGACAGAGTCCTTGGATAATCATCATCGCCAAATCATCGATATTTTCGTCGTTCTCCAACACCTGTTCTACACCTTGTGGCATGGTGAGTTCGAGGGAAACCTTCTCTCCCTTTTCAGAATAGCGTAATGCTAATTCCACGTCTCCCTTATCTAGTGGCACTACCTTCAGCACCTCTTCTACCAGCAACTGCACATTGAATTGCTTTTTCTCGGACAAGAAATACTTTTGACAGAAGCCTATCAAACCGCCTTGCAGTTCGTAGAGGTCGTATTGTGCCGAGTGGATAGTATAACGATAGTCGCGTATGCGGTTGATAAAGACGCGTGTGCGTTCCTGCAGAGGGTTGCCGAATATCTGTTCGGGCGTTCCATCTTCGTAGATGATACCTTGATCCATATAGAAGATGCGCGTACTCACATCGCGTGCAAATCGCATCTCGTGTGTCACGATGATCATCGTCATTCCCTGTTGAGCCAATGTTTTGATTACGCCCAATACCTCACTTACCATCGTAGGGTCAAGCGCAGAAGTAGGCTCGTCAAACAGGATAATCTCAGGGTCCATAGCCAGACAACGCGCAATAGCCACACGCTGTTTCTGACCACCCGAGAGTTGTGACGGCATTGCATCGGCTTTCTCTACCAATCCGACCATCGCCAAGAGTTCTAAACCGCGTTTCTTGGCCTCTTCCTTACTCCTACCCAACAATCGGATAGGAGCCAAACAGAGATTGTCGATGATAGATAAATGCTCAAAAAGGTTGAAGCTTTGGAACACCATACCCATCTTTTGGCGAATCTTGGTGATGTCTGTTTTAGGCGAGGTAATATCTTCGCCATTCACGAGAATCTGACCGCCAGTAGGTGTTTCCAGCATATTCAAACATCTGAGAAAAGTACTCTTACCAGTACCAGAGGGGCCAATGATAGAAATCACTTCGCCACGCTTGATGGTTGTATTCACATCGCGCAGCACTTGCAGCCCGTTGGAGTATTGTTTTTGTAAGTGTGTAACTTGTATCATATTATTTGTTACTTTTTTATCTTAATTAATTTTCCGTACCTTTATAGCGTATAGCGAGCATGGTAATGTCATCGAATTGTGGTGCTTCACCCACGAACTTATCCACATCTTTCTTCACCTCTGCGCAAATGGTTTCTGGGGTGGCATCTTTATGTTGTTCCAAGATTTTTTGCAATCGCTCTTCACCGTAGAGTTCCTCACCCATATTAGTAGCTTCTGTCACACCATCGGTGTAGAGATAAATAGCATCACCAGGAGCGAGTGTCAATTCGTTTTTGCGATAGCGTACACCCTCCATACCAGCCAATACAAAGCCAGCACGCGACTTGAGGTACTCGTATGTGCCATCGGCATGTCTTACCAATGGTGGGTTATGACCAGCATTAGCAAATTGCACTTGCCCCGTCTTCGTGTTTAAGATTCCCAACCATGCGGTCACGAACATACCCGCATCGTTACCCTCGCAGAGCTTGGCATTGGCATGGGTAAACACCTGTTCTACACTCAGTCCCGACTCGGCAAAACTCTTGATAAAAGTCTTGGCTGTCATCATAAACATAGCAGCCGGTATTCCTTTACCAGACACATCTGCCATGAGGAAAGCAAGATTCTCGTCGTCCACAAAATAGAAATCATAGAAGTCACCTCCCACCTCCTTGGCGGTATGCATGGTGGCAAAGATCTCAAACTCCTTGCGCTCTGGATAAGGCGGAAAGACAGAAGGCAGAGCTGCATGTTGAATGGCTTTGGCAAAAGCCAACTCGGCATCAATACGCTCTTCTGCCTCTTTGATATAGCGTTTTAGGGTATCTACTGTGGCGTTGATATCGTTGGATAATGCATCAAACTCCTCGTGCGAGCGCACATTCACCACCGTTTCCAAATTGCCATCAGTAATGGCAGATAGAGCATGATTGACTTGGTGCAGATTCTTCACTATCAATCGACGCACCAATAGGAAGATCATCACAAACAACAGACCAAAGATAAGGATTTGCATCACTGTCATTACTTTCAGCGACACATTGCGCGACACCATAGCCTCGCTATATGGATAGACGGCTATAACCTTATACCCTTCTATCTCATTGTGCATACAGAAACAGCGTTGGAGGGTACCATCTATATAGATTCCCTCTTCAAACATCTCATCCTTGCCTATCGTGGTCAAGTCCTTGGTCATGGCCGTGACGATAGTCACTGGCTGGTTTTTGTTGTTGGCTCGATCGCTAATGATACGCCATACGCTATCCGTAACAATCAAAAATCCACTCTCACCCACATGGCGATTCTTCACCACCTCATTTATCGCTACTTCTATTGCTCGGTAGTAAGCTTCCT
>JAZKZF010000013.1:0-42265 GCA_045612525.1 Paludibacteraceae bacterium
ATCATTCAATCACAAAACAATATACCCCTAGAATTGACAATAATTGACGTTCTAATTGACATGAATTGTCTTAAAAAATAAAACAAAACATATTGTATGAGGTTTCCCAGCGACGTGTCGCTCCTTAACCTCAAACAATATGACCCACAGAATTGACGATAATTGACGTCTTAATTGACATAAATTGTCTTAAAAAATAATCAAGAAAATGAATAAAAACGCAAAAATATACGTAGCAGGACATCGCGGTATGGTGGGAAGTGCCATCGTGCGTGAGCTCATGCGCCAAGGCTACACCAATATCATCACCCGCACCCATGCGGAGCTAGACCTCTGTCGCCAAGAAGCCGTTGAGACCTTCTTCGCTACAGAAAAACTTGAATACGTCTTCCTCGCTGCCGCCAAGGTCGGCGGCATCGTGGCTAATCAATCGGCTCTTGCGGACTTTATGTACGACAACATGATTCTCGAGATGAACGTCATCCACTCGGCTTGGCAGAACGGCTGCAAAAAGCTATTGTTTTTGGGCTCCAGCTGCATCTATCCCCGTTTGGCTCCACAGCCGATGACCGAGAGTTGTCTGCTGACGGGCGAGCTGGAGAAAACCAACGAGGCCTACGCCCTGGCGAAGATCTCTGGACTGAAGTACTGCGAGTTTCTCAATCGTCAATATGGTACGGATTATATCTCTGTGATGCCAACCAACTTGTATGGTCCGAACGATAATTATCACCCAGAGCACTCGCACGTGCTACCCGCGTTGATTCGTCGCTTTCACGAGGCAAAAGAGAGTGGAGCAGAGGTAGTAACCTGCTGGGGCGATGGTAGTCCGTTGCGTGAGTTCCTATATGTGGACGATTTGGCGAACCTTTGCGTGTTCCTGATGAATAACTACTCAGGCAATGAGACTGTGAATGCGGGTACGGGCAAGGAACTCAGTATCAAAGCACTGACGGAGTTGGTGGCTAAGACGGTGGGGTATGAAGGTAGAATAGAGTGGGATACCACAAGACCTAATGGAACGCCAAGAAAGTTGCTGGATGTTAGCAAAGCTGCAGCCCTAGGCTGGACTTATAAGACCGAATTGGAAGAGGGCATTGCGCTCGCGTACAAGGACTTCCTCGAGAACCCCATGCGCGCAGAGCGATGAACTACAACGACAATACCGACATTTTTTGATATAACGACAATAGCGACAACATTGCGACCAAATCAACCTCCTTGGTCGCCAAAGAAATTAAATTAGTATGAATATCAAATTGATGCAAGAATTAATATATCCTGTTGTTGGGATATTGTACGATGTTCGTGATGAGCTAGGTCCTGGTTTGAACGAGTCGGTATATCAAGAAGGGTTAGAATTAGAATTTAAACATCATAATGTTCGTTATGAGCGCGAAAAGGTATTCCATCCTACATATCGTGGTGTTCAAATGGAATCAGTATTTCGTTTGGATTTTACCTGTATTGATAATATCATTATAGAATGTAAAGCTGTCAGCAAATTAAATAATGAACATCGAGCTCAATTATTTAATTATATGCATCTAACTAAATATCGTATGGGGATTTTGGTTAATTTTGCCCCAGCATATATGGAAATAGAACGTTATTTCTATGACCCTGATATGGATGAAATAGTAACATATAAGGGTGACAAACTAAATACAACAAATATCACCCAGCCGCTCGAGGGAGTTGATTCGAGCGGAAGTTGTTAAAGTTGTCGTTACAAAAGAAAATAAGTGTTTTTGATATAACGACAATAGCGACAACATTGCGACCAAATCAACCTCCTAGGTCGCCAAAGAAATAAAGTAATAAAGAATATATCCCAGCCGCTCGAGGGAGTTGATTCGAGCGGAAGTTGTTAAAGTTGTCGTAAAATAAAAAAAATGAAACTGAGCATCATAACCATCAACTACAACAACGCCGAAGGCCTTCGCAAGACCCTCGCGTCGGTAGCATCGCAGACTTACGCCGATATTGAGCACGTCATCGTGGACGGTGGCTCGACGGATGGTTCCGTCGAGATTATCCGCGAGTATGCGGATAATGAGGCTATGAGGCTAGAAGGCTATGAGGCTATGAGGCAGGAAAAGAACGGCAAAGCCGATGACACATTACCTAATAGCCCAATCGCCCAATCGCCTCATCGCCATGAAATCCGTTGGATCTCCGAAAAAGACAAAGGAATCTACAACGCGATGAATAAGGGCATAGCGGTCGCCTTGGGCAAGCGTATCGTCAATGACGACCACACTTCCTCGCCTAATCGCCTCATCGCCTCATCGCCTCATCGCCTATCTGACTACATCCAGATCCTCAACTCAGGCGATATATTGGCGGCGGATGATGTAACAGAGAGAATGATGGCTGCGCTGAAAACGCATCAGTGTAAAGTGTATGGTGTAAAGTGTAAAGGCACAGAAGACAGCAATGCAGAAAATCCTGCCTCATCACCTAATAGCCTTATTGCCTCATCGCCTATAGAAAATGGCCCCGCCATTTTCTATGGCAACATGATCAAGGAATACCCTGATGGTCGTCGTACGGTGGATAGATGTCAAGCGAAAGATTATACGCCTGAATCATTCTACTATTTCTATCGAGGAACATTGAATCACGATTGTGCGTATATTCGCCGTGATTTGTTTGAGAAATATGGCTTGTACAACGAAGATATGAAGATCTGCTCCGACTGGGAATGGTATGTGCGTGTGATTGTGTTGGGAGGAGAGAAGACGGTATATACCAATATCGACGTGACGGTGTTTGATATGACGGGTATATCGGAGTCGAATGGTAAGAATAGAGATTTGATAAAGAGAGAGCGACGTGAGTATTTGGAGTCAATATTGCCAGCATCCGTATTGCGCGATTATGATATGTATTCACTACCCATTGAGCAGTATAGAAGACTGAAGAAGTACCATTTATGGGGAGTGGTGTATTTCGTGGAGCGAGTATTGTTCAAATTGGAGAAATGGTTTCGCCTGTAGGCGAGAGGTTAGAGGCGAAAGGCTAGAGGCGAAAGGAATAGATTATGAAGAGATTAAAGAATTTAATAGTTTATCAAAAGTCCAAACAATTGGTAATGGATGTGTATAAATTGCTAGAGCAGTTTCCTGATGCAGAGCGCTTTGCGCTATGTGGTCAGATTCGACGTGCTATAGTATCTGTACCATCAAATATTGCAGAAGGAATGGGCCGAGTGTCTAATAAAGACCAAGCACATTTTCTAAATATAGCATATGGCTCCTTGATGGAAGTATATGCGCAACTGGATATAGCCCACGATTTAGGGTATATAAATAACGAGATGTTTAACCAGCTTGAAAACGATGTGGAAGAAATCAGCAAGATGATTTCGACGATGGCTTCGTTAAGAAGCATATCCCCCGCCTCTCGCCTTTAACCTTTAGCCTTTCGCCTAAATAAAAATGAAACTTAGTATAATTGTACCTGTATATGGAGTTGCCAATTATCTGCGCAAATGCGTGGATAGTTTGCTAGCGCAGGATATCTCGGATTATGAGATAATTTTGGTGGATGATGGTTCACCTGATGAATGCCCCCAGATATGTGATGAGTATGCGGAAAAGTATGATAACATTCGAGTGGTGCATCAGGAAAATGCAGGATTGTCTGCTGCGCGGAACTCTGGTATCAACGTAGCAACGGGCGACTATATCATGTTCGTCGATAGCGATGACTACCTGCAACCGAATGTGTTAGGGGCGTTGATGGAACAAGTGGAGCGGGACAATTTGGATGTGCTGAGGTTTAATTACCAGAATGTGAATGAGCAATACGATGTTTTTCTGCCATTTAAAGACGCAAAGAGAGATGTTGACTATAGTGAAGATGTAGTAGATGGGGAGATATTCTTAAACAAACGATTAGGACCTGCTTGCTATGCCGTTATGTTTGTCGTTCGTCGTGAATTATTAGACACATGCTTGTTTACACCCAACATCTACTTTGAGGATACAGACTGGACACCACGCATGTTGATTAAAGCCAATCGAGTGGCTTCTACACCAATTGTCGTATACAACTACTTATGGCGTCAAGGATCTATCACATTGCCCACCGAACCAAAAAAACGAGAAAAAGTGCTTAAAGATAAAATGGCTTTGTTATATGGATTTAAGGAACAAATGCAGTTGGTACAAGATCCGATATGGTTTGTATGGATGACTAGTTTTAATACAATGACCATTTTGAATATGTTAGCTGCAATGCCATCATCCGAGCGCAAATCTTATTTGCACGAACTGAAATCGTTGGGTATATTCCCACTATACACAAAGAAGGAGAAAGGTTTAAAACGATTAAAAATCCAGATAGCTAATTTATCTCCAGCATTGTATTGCAGATTAATGAATCTTAGAAACAAATAGAATATGAGAAAGTTTTGGTCAATTATATATTACGGATTTGCCCGGCATTTGCCCAAATCTACTATGCCTGTGCTTGGAAAATTCGCCAAGTGGTTGCGTCATCAATGTGCCAAGCACATGTTTGCAGAATGTAAGGGAAAAGATATCAACCTGGAGCAAGGCGCCTATATTGGCAATGGTAGAAACTTCCATGTGTTAGGTGATGCAGCAATAGGCAAAGATTTTGTGAGTCATAATCGTATTGTAACCATTCGTGGTAATGTGATGATGGGTGAGGAGGTAATGTTTCAAGGGGGAGGCCATAAGTTTGATAATCCCGATGTTTATATCGGTGCAGAAGGTGATTTGCCGGATACACCTCTAGAGGTATGCGAAGATGTATGGATAGGTGCACGAGCAATAATTTTGCCAGGATGCAAACGCATAGGTGCGCATAGCATTATCGGGGCAGGAGCAGTAGTAACCAAGGATGTACCAGATTATGCGATCGTAGGAGGTAATCCTGCGAAGGTGATTAGGATGAGGAAATAGGTTAAAAGTTAGAAGTTGAAAGGCAAGGATATAATGAAAAAAATATTACTAGTATTCGGAACCCGTCCAGAGGCGATAAAGATGGCGACAATAATAATATAATTACAAAATCATCAACAATATTGATATAATAATATGAAAGTAGGAATTTTAACTTTGCATAGAGCTATTAATTATGGCGCAGTATGGCAATGCTGGGCATTGAAACGAATGTGCGAAAAATTAGGGCATGATGTAGAAGTGATTGATTATAATCCCTTTGGTCATTATACTTATTCTAGTTTTCTTCGTCACAGACCAGACAAAGCTTTGGCATATGTGAGAAACTTTAGATTCTTCAATCGTTTTGTTGGCTCAATGTTAAATCTTACGATTCATACAGAATCTCATGAGTGGATTAAAAATAATCCGCCTAAAGATGATGCGTACATTGTAGGAAGCGATCAAGTGTGGAGTAAACGTCTTGTCGGAGATTTAATAAACTCGTATTTATTAGATTTTGCGCCCAATGGTGTGCGTAAAATAGCGTATGCTGCGTCAGTGGGGGGGGCGGTAGATGCCAATGTAGAGATGTTTAAAAAGCATCTTCCCTCCTTTCATTCAATAGCAGTACGCGAGCCAATGTTCTTAGATGATTTGAGCGAATGGGCGGGTAAAGATGTATTAGATGTATGTGATCCTACTTTGCTATTGACGGCAGATGATTATCAATCAGTAGAGAAGAAGAAAAGGGGTCCTAAACATTATATTGTAGTATTTGATTTGGCTGGTGACCCATTCTTGAAAGAGGCAGCATGTGCCCTGAAGAAAAAATTTGGCTATAAGATATTAAATGCAACAGGTAAATACCTAAAATGGGCTGATGTGAATTATTATGGATTAAGACCACAAGAGTGGCTTTATATTATGCGTAATGCTGATATAGTTTGCACAAATAGTTTCCATGGTACTGCATTTTCCATTATTTTTGAGCGTCATTTTGTCTCATGTAAAGTAAAAAAGTCAAATAATAATGGAAGAGTTGAGAATCTACTAAATCAAACTAATTTGATGTCGAATTATATTACTGAATTGTGTCAGATAAACGATTGGAGTGGAACCAATTACGAAAATAGTAGAGATGCGATTAACGCATATAGACAAAGATCAATATTGTACCTACAAAATGCATTACTATGAAGCTAGGATCTAAAAATGATAAAGGTATTCAACTAAGACGAAAAATTAAAGCTGTTGGTTATAGTTTATGGTATATGTGGCGCCATTCGTGGCGGTTTATACGCAATGTGAATGCAAATTATTTTGCTTCGCAAGAAAATTTCATGCCTATTCTAATTGCTAACTATCATGTGATTGAGAAATGTTTAGCAATGCCTAATTTCGAAGCAGGTCATGGTAAAGAGAGAGTGCAGGTGGTTTGTGCAGATTTGTTAACCTACCGTAAATTAGGTTTTGATTGTAGTCATGTACAATACAAATGTGCTTTGCAAGCTGTTCAAGAATATGATGCTGTCCATAAAAAATCCAATTACACATTGCCAGCATCTCTGCAGCAGTTAATTGATTGTGTATTGAGTGAGAATCCGATCGAATCTCACGAACAGAAACAAATTAATAGAGAAGAGTTTTTTGCTAATAGTGATGCATCTTTTGAACTATTTGCCAAATCAAGACATTCGTGTCGCGCATATTCTAATAAGGATATACCCGTAGAAGAGATTTCTGCATGTGTCGATTTGGCCCGCTCAACGCCCACCGCATGCAATCGTCAACCGAATAAAACATATGTGATAACGCAGCCAGAACTAATTAAAAAAATAATTCAACTTCAAGGAGGAGGACGAGGATTTGCCGAAAATGCTAATAAATTGTTGATTATTACAAGTGAAACAACTGTATTTAGTTACAATGAGATACTTGAAACCATGAAATCTGGCGGAATGTATGCCATGAATTTGTTGTATGCATTGCATCATCACAAAATAGGTGTATGCCCATTATTGTGGGGAGAAGATATTAAGAAGGATAAGCAACTACGTAAGTGGATAAATATTCCAAATAACGAGGAAATTATTATTGTCTATGCATGTGGATATCCATTAGATACATTCAAATATGTTCGCTCGGAGAGGAATGCTTTAGAAGATTCAATGATAATCGTATAATATATGATATCCCCAATAATACATTACTGTTGGTTCGGAAAGGGGGCTATGCCCGAGTTGGTGGAGCGATGCATTGCATCGTGGAAGGAGCATATGCCCGATTGGGAGTATCGCTTGTGGACGGAAGCGTCCCTCTCCCAGACCCTCTCCCCCCTAAAAGGAGGAGAGGACTGTTGGTTGGAATATATGCCACAATACGTCCAAGAAGCATATGCGGCAAAAAAATATGCGTTTGTTAGTGATTATGTGCGCCTGTGGGCATTGGAGCGCGAAGGGGGAGTCTATATGGATGTGGATTTTGAGGTGTATAAGTCCTTTGATGACCTGATGGAGCAATACGAGGCATTTGCAGGGTACGAGGGATCTAAACGTAATCCAGTAATGATGGGCGTGATAGCTGCCAAAGCACATCACCCTTGGATACAAGGTATGATGCTGACCTATGAGAATAGAAAATTTCTGCAGGAGGATGGCTCACTGGATATGACACCCAATACAGGGTATTTCCTCTGCTGGATGCAAGAGCGAGGATTTGTGGCCGATGGCAAGGAAAAAGATTGGATGGGGGTGCATATATTGCCCGTAGAGTGCTTTTGTCCAGGATTAACCACGGGTGAGGACCTTCGCTGCGAACGTACCTATTGCGAGCATAAGGGCTTGCACTCGTGGAGCGGAGATGGAGGATGGAAAGCGAAAGTGCTGAACTTTGTAGGACGAAAATGGAAAACAAGGTTGATAAAGATTAAAAGAAGATTCTTAGGATAATGACCAATCAAACAAATATAGCAACCATACTGCAATGGAGATTAATACCAAAATGGTTGGGAGGTAAATCCATCGCATTTTTCTTTATTGCTATGCTGGCATGTTGGGTGGCATTTGGTAATGTGCCAGGACTTGACCTAGTATTAGCGGCGAGTATATCGGTTGTACTATTCTTTGGAGTGGGACAGACGATGGCCATCAAATGGGTGCGCACTAGTGAAAAGCTATTTTTGCGCAATATGTTTATCGCGGGATTGCTGATTCGATTCCTATGGGTGATGTATATGTATCTCATTTTCAATCCAGAGCATTATGGCAATACCTATGGTGATACAGCGGATGTGGATTGGTTTATGGCATTTGCTAAGGATCTTGCGGCGTGGATTGTAGGGGATAAACATTGGTCATTGGCACAAGTAATAGACATCAATATGGCAGCAATAGACGATGTTGGATATCCCATGTGGTTGGCGATAGAATATATATTGACGGCAGGGGTAAGCGATGTGTTTGTTACTTTGATGGTGAAATGTATAGTAGGAGCATATTGTGCAATATGTGTCTATCGTATAACAGAGCGCCACTTTGGAGAGGGAACGGCGCGTATCGCCGCTATCTTTGTCTGTCTTAACCCCAATATGATCTATTGGTGCGCTAATATGATGAAGGAGGCGGAGATGGTGTTTGTATGCTGCTTGGCGGTGGACAAATTGGATAAAGCATTGTCGTCGGGGCAAAAGTTGACACTCCGCGCTTTGTGGCCGGGATTGTTGGCGGGATTGGTGTTGTTCTTTATGCGTACTGCGCTAGGATTAGCATTGTTTATGGGCGTGCTAGCGCATTTGGTGTTTGCATCGAAACGCATCATTAGAACTGGTAAAAAGATGATTGCAGGTGTATTGGTGGTGATGACCTTGTTGGTAGGTATGGGTGATCGAATCATCACTCAGTCGAAGGGATATATAGAAACCATACAATCAGATACTCAGCAGAAAAATATGGAATGGCGTAGTGAACGTAAAGGTGGTAATAGTTTGGCTAAGTTTGCTGGTGCAGCTGTGTTTGCCCCATTGATCTTTACTATTCCATTCCCAACGTTGAATGTTGCCAATGAAGCGCAGTTGCTTCAAGTACAATTGTCAGGAGGTAGTTATATTAAGAATATATTATCTTTTTTCGTAATCAGTGTGCTATTCATATTACTTTTAAGTGGCGTATGGCGAAAGCACGTTTTTATATTGGCATATACTTGTGCCTATTTGGGTGTGTTGGTGTTTAGTGGCTTTGCGCAGTCGGGCCGCTTCCATATGCCTATATGGCCGATGTTGATGCTCTTTGCTGCATATGGTGTGCAACTTGCCAAGACGAACAAAAGAATGCGAACATGGTTTACCTATGTCCTCTTCGCTGAAGTTATCATATGCCTTGCATGGAACTGGTTTAAGCTTGCAGGGCGTGGAATGGTGTAGTTGGTGTAAGGTGTAAAGTGTAAGGTGTAAAGGCGGGGAAGAGTGTAAGGTGTATAGTGTAAGTAAGGTGTAAAGTGTATGGTGTAAAGTTTAAAGGCGAAGAATATGAATAGATACTCGTATAAGAATTTGAATGTATATCAAGATGCAAAGGCATTTGTAGTGGCGGTCTATAAGTTACTTGATAAGTTTCCAGAGACGGAAAAGTTTGCATTGTGCAATCAAATACGCCGAGCAGCTATATCTGTTACGTCCAATATTGCAGAGGGAGTAAGTAGAACTTCGAATAAAGAAAAAGTACATTTTCTTGAAATAGCGTATGCATCCTTGATGGAGGTCGATAGCCAATTAGATGTATCCATAGAATTAGGATATATTACAATAGAACAATATAAAATAATTGAAGAATTTGTTGTATGCGTAAGTAAACAATTATCTTCTCTAAGGAATAAGTACCAAGAGAAATAATCCTCGCCTTTACACTTTACACCATACACTTTACACTAGAAAAAAAATGAAAATCCTAGAAGTAAGCCGATACAAATCGAATTTCGCAGACCATCAGCTCCCCTTCGTAACGGAGCAGGGTGAGTCGCTGCGTGCAGCGGGGTGCGAAGTGGAGTATTTCCTGGTAAAAGGAAACTATCTGCGTGCAGTGAAAGCACTCAAACGCAAAATACGCGAGTGTCAACCCGACATAGTGCATGCACATTTTGGAATATCTGCCATCACAGCAGAACTACAAACACTTGTACCCGTAGTGACTACTTTCCACAACGGTGAGACACTCAACTGGCATGTCAACCTATTGACATCACTTTTCTCCTTGCGGGCAAAGCATGTGGTGTATGTGGCGCAACATATCCATGATCTAGTATATTTCAAAGCCAAGAACCATTCCATCATTCCCTGCGGCGTGAACATGGAGGACTGTCATGTCATCGGCCAAACTACAGCTCGCCAGCAATTGGGCTTTGAAGATGGTGTCAAGTATATCCTCTTTGGCGGTGGATTTGATAACCTACGCAAAAATTACGCCATCCTCCGTGATGCCGTTGAGCGTATCGAGCAAGCACCATGGGTGCCTGTAGAGGGTGGGGAAAGATGTGGTAATATCGTATGCCTTGAGATGAAAGGATTGAGCCGTGCTGAGTGTGTGCTGCGAATGAACGCCTGCGACCTCTTTGCTCTGCCTTCTCACTCCGAAGGTTCACCACAAGCACTCAAAGAAGCTATGGCATGCAATTGCCCGATCATAGCGACGGATATAGCAGATGTGCGCGCTTTGTTAGGTAATCTACCAGGACACTATATCTTGCGTAACCCACGCAAAACCCACGAACGCTGGGAGGCGGATGAGAAGAGTCTTGACGAGATGGTGATATTGCTGCAAGATGCATTACGCTTTGAGACTCGCACCAATGGCCGCAAACGTATCCTCGAGATGGGGCTTAGCAACACCCAAGTCGCTGAGCGATTGATGGCGATATACCAATCGCTGGTGTAGGGTGTAGGCAGCAGAGCTGCCGTGTAGGGTGTAAAGGCGAGGTAATAAACTAATTAACTGATAAACCTCTAAACTGCGACGAAGTCGCCATATTTTTCTAGCGAGTGTAACGAAGCGTATTTTTGTTTAAAAAAATGACACGAGTCCTAACATATCCCGACATAGACCCACAGCAATGGCAAGCGCTCATCGACCGTTCGCCCTACGCCACCTGGTTCCAAACCAAGGAGGCGTATGAGTTCTATGCGGCGAATAAGGAGGAAATGATGCCCTTTGCGGTAGGAGTGGTAGAGGACGTTGAGTGTAAAGTGGATAGTGTAAAGTGTAATGGCGAGGAAGACGGCAAAGCCGATACACCTGCCTATACACCCTACACCTTACACCCTACACAAACTGAAGCCTCTTCACCTTACACCTTACACCCTACACCTACGCTCAAAGGCATGATAGTAGGTTACATCACGCGTGAGCGCAATGCAATCAAACAGTTCTTCACCCGCCGTGCGATTATCATCGGCGGACCGCTCCTGGATGAGCATATCAGCAACGAAGCGCTAAGTGCGCTGCTAAGTGCTATCGCACAGTGTAAAGTTGAAGGTTTAAAGTTTAAAGGCGTGGAAAACAGCAAAGCTGATACTCCAGCCTTTACACCCTACATCTTACACCCTACACCAATTTTCATTGAGAGTAGGAACTTCCACGACTACTCGAAATGGAAATCCGTGTTCGAGGCCAACGGCTTCGCCTACCAGCCACACTATGATATTCATGTGCATTGCGATGCAGCGCACCAAATGAGTGAGCAGCGTATTCGACAAGTGAAGAAGGCGTTGAAGAATGGGGTAGAGATCGTAGAGGCATCGTCCGAGCAAGAGATACGCGATTGGTACCAGATCCTTAGCCAACTCTACCGCGAGAAAGTGCGCACACCGCTCTTCTCCGAGGAGTTCTTCCTGCGATTCTACCGCAATGGAGTAGGTAAGTACTTGCTAGTAAAGCACCAAGGTAAGGTCATCGGCGGCATGATGTGCCCAATACTCAATGGCAATGCGATTTACGAGTGGTATGTATGCGGATTGGATGAGGATTATCGAGAAATGTACCCATCTGTGGTGGCAACATATGCCGCCATCGAATATGCCAAGCAGAACGGTTTGCCTCTCTTTGATTTTATGGGCGCCGGCAAACCGGATATACCTTACGGTGTACGCGACTTTAAGATGGAGTTTGGCGGCCAACTCGTGGAGCACGGCCGCTTCCTCTGTGTTCGCAAACCGTTGCTGTATAAGATTGGGGAATTTGGGGTGAGTTTGTTAAAAAGAAGAAGCATAAAATAATATACATTATGAAAATATTGGTTTATTTAGGACATCCAGCGCATTTCTATTTGTACAAAAATGCTATTATCAATTGGCGAGAGCATGGTCACACGGTAGAGATTTTGATTAAGAAGAAAGATATCTTGCAACAACTATTGGATAACCAAGGATGGACATATCATAATATTCTATCGGAGGGCAGAAAGAGCAATAAGATAGGTATGGCGCTGGGAGTGATAAAACGAGCATTGCGCCAAAATCAATTTTGTGCGCAATTTGGTCCCGATATCATGACTGGTACCAGTGTGGAGAATTCTATTATAGGTCCACTACGCCATATCCCAGTGGTAAATTGCAATGAAGATGATGCCGCCGTAGTGCCTTTGTATGCAAAACTATCCTATCCTGGAGCGGATGCAATACTGAATCCTGTTGTATGCAATAGCGGGAAGTGGGATGCTAAAGCCACAAAATATCCATCATATCAAGAATTAGCCTATCTTCATCCTAATCACTTTACGGCGGATAAGACTGTTGTGGAGGGGTATGGAATTGATACCACAAAACCGTATTTTGTCATGCGATTTGCATCGCTGAAAGCACACCATGATGATGGTGTAAAGGGAATCAATACTGAGATTGCGCAGCGATTGATTGATATTCTCTCACCTCATGGACAGATATACATCACATCCGAGCGCGAATTAGAATCACAATTCGAACCATACCGCATTCGCATCAATCCGCTTGACATGCACCATGTCATGGCATTTGCTTCGCTCTATATCGGCGACAGCCAAACTATGGCTGCAGAGGCAGGTGTATTGGGTACACCATTCGTGCGCTTCAACGATTTTGTGGGTAGGATAGGGTATCTACAAGAGTTGGAAGATGTGTATCAACTTGGATACGGAGTACATGCCACACCACTCAACGAAGATAGCACCATCCGTCGCAACGATGGCTCACTCCAACCAAGTGGTACTGAGGCGCTATATGATGCTGTTGAGCAATTGGTGACTATGCCTGCAGACGAGCGCAAAGCATTATATAATGCTCGTCGTGAGAAAATGCTCAGCGAGAAGATTGACTATGCCAAGTACCTCACCTGGTTCATTGAGAACTATCCTGCTAGTCAACAGCAAACACGTGCAAATCAAGAGAATACAGCCTTCTGGGAGCAGTTTAAGTAGATTAATTTATCGATAACCAAGCGGGCTAATATGGACTTTACTCTAAGCAAATACCAACAACTCTTGTTTGCTTTACAGCAACAGGGATACCAGTTTATCACCTTTGAGCAGTATTGCGATAAGGTGGTCAAAGGTGAGGTATTGCCTGCGCAGTATATCATCATGCGCCACGACGTAGAGGCAGTGCCAGAGAATAGCCTAGTTTTTGCGCAAATCGAGCATGAGTTGGGCATACAGGCAAGCTATTACTTCCGTGTGGTACCAGCGAGCAATCAGCCCGAATACATTCAGCAAATAGCCGCCCTAGGGCATGAGATAGGTTATCACTACGAGGATATGGCAATCTGCCAAGGAGATGTGGCACAAGCATATGCGCATTTCCAACAGCAGTTGCAGCATTTCCGTCGGTTCTATCCCGTACGTACCATCTGCATGCACGGCGCACCTACCAGCAAATGGGATGGCAAAGCATTGTGGAAACACTATGATTATCACGCATTGGGCGTGATTGGCGAACCGTACTTCGACGTGGATTTTAGTCAGGTGTTCTATCTCACCGATACCGGCCGTTGCTGGGACGGATACAAGGTGTCCGTCCGCGACAAGATTCCTGTATATCAAGATGAATGGGTGAAGCAGGGGATGGTATATCACACCACAGATGAGGTGATACGCGCCGCTGAGCAAGGTGCGTTGCCTGCCCGCATCATGATCACCACCCATCCACAGCGATGGACCAACAACATCCTAGCATGGAGCAAGGAACTGCTCATGCAATCGCTCAAGAACATCGTCAAACGATTGCTCATCGCCGCGAGGAGAAAATAAGTAACGACGAAAGGCTGTAGCTCCTACTCGCAGCAAACTGCTCGAGGAATCTTATAAATCTTATTACGCAAAGATCCACCCATACATCGAGGTGCTCCGCAATCTATTACCACCGCTCCCCGTTTTGGGAACATCCAAAACGTGACCGCTGAATCTTAAATACAACGACTCTGACAGTCTATGAATGTGTACCGCTACATTTATCAGATTCAATGACTGAGCACCAATCGGGGGCCCCGCGAGCTTCGTGAGCGAGTGGGGAGAGGAAGAACAGCGGCAACCTCAACGAACAGCGTGAGTTCTTTGTTGCAAGCTTGTTCTGACGAGGTGGCAATTTATTTCGGAGAACAGAGGAAGAAGCGCTGGATAAGCGTGGAAAATAAGATTAATAAGATTTCTTGCCCGGTAGGGCATAGGAGATATAATGATGATATATAAACGACAAGAATTTTCTTAAATATAAAGAAAATACACAATTTCCCCTTACAACGTCAGCAAGATATTTACGATACGTTCGGCAGTATGGCCATCCCACAGCGCTGGGATGGCTCCTTTTTTCCACTCACCAGCAAATAGGGTGTCCAATGCGGGTTTGACTGCCGCAGGATCGGTACCAATCAGTTCGTTGGTGCCCACGGTGCAAGTCTCCGGACGCTCGGTATTGTCGCGCAACGTGATACATGGCACACCCATGACGGTGGTCTCCTCGGTGATACCACCCGAATCGGTCACCACTGCCTTGGCACGCTCTACCATGTAGTTGAACTCCAAGTAGCCCATAGGCTCTACGATATGCAGGTTGGGGAACAACTGGCGCAAAGTGGCCTCGTCGCCCCAGAGATTATAGAAGATCTTGGCTGTACGAGGGTGGATGGGGAAGATGATGGGCAGCCCATGTACGTTGGTGATGATCTGCTCCATCAGTGCCTTGAGATGCGCCTCTTCATCTACATTAGCAGGACGGTGCATGGTCATCATGATATATTGCCCCTCGATGAGTTGCAACTCGTCGAATACCGCAGGGCGGCGGAAACGGCTGCGATTAGCTAGCAGCGTATCGATCATCACATTACCTACATACCACACGCGCTGCACACTACGCTTGAAAGCGTACTGCTCTTCTTCAAGAGCAGGTAGGCTATTAGGCGATGAGGCAATGAGGCTATTAGGCGATGAGGCTTGCAATTCAGCTCCTTGTAGGAGCAAGTTCTTATTGGCAATCTCTGAGGTTGTGAACATATAGTCCGCCAGCGAGTCGGTGACCATACGGTTGATCTCCTCTGGCATGCTCAAGTCCCAACTGCGGATACCTGCCTCCACGTGGCACACCTTGGTGTTGAGCTTCTTGGCCACAATAGAGCATGCCATTGTGCTGGTGACATCACCCACCACCAACACGAGGTCGGTAGGATGCGCCAACAGGTGCTTCTCAAACGCCACCATGATATTGGCCGTCTGCTCGGCTTGCGTGCCTCCACCACAACCCAGGTTGGCATCGGGCATAGGGATATGGAGCTCCTCAAAGAAAGTGTCGGACATGTTCTTGTCGTAGTGCTGGCCAGTATGTACCAGACTATAGTGGATATCCTTGCCTGCTGTCTCGGCCGCCTTGATGGCGTGGATCAGCGGAGCTATCTTCATGAAATTGGGGCGTGCGCCCGCGATAAGCGTGATATGCATGGTGTATGGTGTATAGTTTATAGTGTATGGTGTATGGGCAGGGTTAGAATCCGCTCAAGTGCAGGAACTGCGATATCATGCGGCGGAATGCCTTTTGCGAACTATTGTTGATATACGACTCAAGCAACTTGGCCGTCGGTGTGACGGGAATGATATCGTAATCGGCAATCGCCGCTGGTATCAGGCACGAGAACCCCTCGTGCAGCTCCACCTCATCGTGTGTGCTACGGATGCGTATGCGGCACGTGCCCTGCGTGCAAGTGATGATCACAAACGAGTCGTAGCCCACCATATTGCGGTGGATTGCCTGCGTGAGCGACACCACGCGCACACTGAAATGCTCCGTATCCAAACATGGGTTGGCAGCATCGATATCATCCTTGTAGCTATTCTTATATTCCTTATATACGCGGTAGTCCAACGCCTGCGCTGCCAGTTCGGTATGCAATGCGCGAGGCTTGCCATCCAAGCCCAGGCGACCGTAGTCATAGATGCGATAGGTGAGGTCGGACGACTGTTGCACCTCGGTCAACAGCACACCCTTACCAATCGCATGCACGCGACCTGCTGGGATATAGAACACATCGCCCGTACGGATCTCATGCTTGGCCAGCGCATCCATGATCGTGCCATCGGCCACACGACGGGCATACTCCTCTGGCGTAAGCTCCTCCTTGAAACCCGCATAGATATACGCATCCTTATCTGCATCGATCACATACCACATCTCCGTCTTGCCCGAACCGTTGTGCTCGCGCAGCGCCATGGCATCATCGGGGTGCACCTGCACACTCAGATCGTCCCTAGTGTCGATAAACTTGACCAATAGCGGCATCTGGTTGTGGTATCGCTTAGCAACGGCCTTACCTAGTATCGCCTCGGGCATCTTAGCAATCACTTCGCTCAGCGGATAGCCCGCCCAGGTGCCATTGGCAATCACCGATGGTAGCATGTCCAGCGTGGATACCTCCCAACTCTCGCCGATGTTCTCCTGCTCGGGCAACTGCTTCCAGCGGGTGAGGCGCTTGCCGCCCCATACCATCGGACGCAGATTGGGCTCAAAAAGGATGGGGTAGAGCTTGGTGCGCTGCGCCTCAATCACGCAGCCCATGGCCAGCATACGCACATCCGTGATGGCATGCAA
This sequence comes from Paludibacteraceae bacterium, assembly GCA_045612525.1. GTDB lineage: Bacteria > Bacteroidota > Bacteroidia > Bacteroidales > Paludibacteraceae > Colicola. The sequence continues at coordinate 17,008 of JAZKZF010000013.1, forward strand.
CTCATAGGCATGCAGATGCTCGATAAACACAAAGTCCTCCTTATGGCAATGGTGCAACTGACCATCGATGGTGATGTCGATTTCGCCATCCAGGATAAAGAACGCATCCTGCAAGTCAGGGTGGATATGTTGCGCACTGCGCTCGCCTGCCTTCAACTCCAGCACAGCAATCTGCGTGATGCTACATCCGCTCTCATTGGCCGAGAGCAATACACGCTTGAGACCCAACTCATAGGAGGTGCTCAGCGGGGATATGTCGTGTAAGTGTCGTTGCATAATTACCCATTTGGGCTACAAAGGTACAACAATTTTGTGATTTGGCAAAGTAGGTGGGACAAAAAAACAATTTTTTGCTAAAAATATTGTATATATTGGAAAAAAGTACTACCTTTGTAGCCAAATTGAGTAAGTATGAAATATGTACGAATAATATTGCTATGGGTGGTGGCGATGTGCTGTATGTCCTTTACCGTGGTGATCGATGCTGGTCACGGCGGCAACGACGCCGGCGCCATAGGCCATGTGCTGAAAATCAAGGAGAAAGACCTCAACCTGTGCGTGGCACAGCGACTGGCAGACAAGATACGCCAACACTATCCTGAAGTCAACGTGGTCATGACACGCACCACCGACGTCTTCTTGCCTCTGCAGCAACGTGCGGATATCGTGAATAAGAACCATGCCGACCTATTCATCTGCGTGCATACCAATGCTGCCGAAAACCGCAAAGCATGTGGTGCAGAGACATTCATCCTAGGTACGGACCGTATGGAGGATAACCTAGACGTGGCCATGCGCGAGAACGCCGTGATGAAGCTAGAGGCAGATCAGACTGTGTATCAGGGATTTGACCCCAACTCGATCGAGAGCTATATCATCTTCGAACTGATGCAAAACCAGTATATGGACAATAGTTTGGTATTCGCCGAACTGGTGCAACAGCAGTTTGTAGGCACCCTGCAACGCGCCAACCGTGGCGTACGCCAGGCCGCCTTCTGGGTACTGTTGCAGTCGGCTTGCCCCAGCGTGCTAGTAGAGATGGGATTCATCAGCAACGCCGAAGAGGAGAAGTGGTTGGCCAGCGAAGCAGGCAAAAATGGAATAGTTAATGGCATCTTTGATGCTTTTGAAAAATATTATAAGAAATGAAACACGTAAGAGAAGTGAAAGTAGGTGTGCTGGCCGTAGTATGCGCCGGCATCTTGTATTTTGGATTTAATTTCCTGAAAGGAGTCAACATCTTTTCTCCAACCGATTGCTATTATGGCTACTTTGAGCGTAGCAATGGCCTTACCGAACAAGCACCAGTGTATATCCTAGGACACAAGGTGGGACTAGTAGAGACCATTCAATACGATTTTACACGTACACCCGCCTTTGTGGTAGGCGTGCATATCGACAAAGGTATTGTACTACCTCGTGGTACGCAAATGGCATTGATCGCCGACGGATTGCTGGGCGGTAGCGCCATCGAACTGCAGTTGCCTGCACTGGCCAATCGCGCCACACCTTATGCGACAGGCGATACATTGCCTTCAACCGTCGTGCCAGGACTATTTGACAACCTGCAAACAGGTATCTTAGCACACCTGGATAGCGTGCTCTCAGAGGCTAACCAACTACTAGCTACGCTCAATAGCGAGATGGGAGAAGGTAGTCTGCACACGACGCTGCAAAATATCGAACAAATCACTGCTGACCTCAAGGTGAGCGGAAAGGATATTCGAAATCTAACCCACAACGACCTACCAGGCATGGTAGAGAAGGTGGATAGCACCTTGGCCGGCCTGCAAGCCGTGGTGGACGATGTGCGTCAAGCACAAATACAAAACACCATCGCCGAACTCAATACCACCATCCAATCAGTCAACGCTGCTTTGGCATCAGAGGAAGGTACTCTGGGCATGCTGCTCAACGACAAAGCACTCTATGACAACCTCAATACGGCACTACAAGATCTGGATAAGGCAGTGCTCAACGTGGATTCGGTGGTGATGTCAATCAAAGCAAGACCATTCATTCAAAAGAAATTACCAAAGAAAAAGTAATTTTACGAGTGTCTAATTTTTAAGAAATGTTGAGAAAGTCCCTAATCTGTTGATAATGAAACGGATTAGGGATTTTTGTGAAACAATATTGTGGAACGTTATGAAATTTTAACATATGAGTTTCAGTGAGTTACGATTCCATATACCCTTAACCTTGTGATAACCAAATACGCAAAGATAACTCGCTGATTTGTTGCGAGATAAGATTCTGCGAAATTCACACACTTGACCCCCATTTGGTCAATCAAAAAAAAAGCAGTACCTTTGCACTCGATTTCGTGAAAAACGGATTCTTTTGGAGATCCGTATTCGGATTTCTCTGCATAATCAATGACAAATGATCTGAACATATTGTGGGCTGAATGCCAGCAGATTCTGCGTGACAACCTCTCGCAGAGTGCGTACCAAACATGGTTCGCACCTATCGTTGCGCAGCAATGGAGCAACGACTTGCTGGTATTGCAAGTGAAGAGCCAATTTGTTGTGGATTATATCGAGGAGAACTATTTGGATCTGCTCTCGCGCGTATTAAGAAAGGTGTTTGGCGCAAGGGTGCAGTTGGAGTACCGTATCATGATGGCGGGTAGCTCGATCGACATCCCTAGCGATAGCGCAAAACAACCTGCCGCTCGCCAGATGATGGAGCAGCCAGTCAGCCAGATGACCAACGAAGCATGGGAGTCGCAGCTCAATATCCAATACACCTTTGATAACTTTATCAAGGGCGAACCGAACAAGCTGGCACGTGCTGCTGGCGTGGAGATCGCTAAGCAACCTGGTAAGACCATCTTCAACCCACTATTCCTCTTTGGTGGTAGCGGAGTGGGCAAGACCCACTTGGCCAACGCCATTGGTAACCACGTGGCCAAGCAGTATGAGAATGCACGCGTGCTCTACGTCACGGCCAATACCTTCAAACTGCAATTCCAAGATGCGGTTAACCACAACCGTGTACCGGATTTCTTGATGTTCTATCAGTCAATCGATGTGCTGATTGTGGACGATATCCAATACTTTGCCGACCTGAAAGGTACGCAAGACACCTTCTTCCAGATCTTCAACCACCTGCAGCAGAGTCACAAGCAGCTGATCTTGACCTCCGACCGCAGTCCGATGGAGCTGCGCGGCGTGCAAGAGCGATTGCTATCACGATTTAAGTGGGGCTTGGCTGCTGAGATCACACGACCAGACTACCTCTTGCGCAAGGATATATTGCAATTCCATATCAAGAAGAATGGCATCAAACTGGGCGAAGATATCGTGGAGTATATCGCCACCAACGTCACCGAGAACGTGCGCGACCTAGAGGGTGTATTGGCTAGTCTATTGGCTTACTCTACACTCACCGACAGCGAGATCAATATGGCATTGGCACAAACCGTGGTAGGTCGACTGGTGGCGCTGAACCCTAAGACCTATGTGCCATCCGATATCGTGAGCGCCGTATGCAAGCACATGAATGTGCCAGAAAAAGCCATCACCGCACGTACACGCCAACGCGACGCAGTGCGTGCACGCAGCATCGTCATGTATCTCATCAAGAAATACACCGATAGTTCACTCTCTGAGATTGGAGCGTGCGTACATCGTGATCATGCTACCGTGGCATATACCCTGAATACCATCGCCTCGCACATGACATACGACGCCGTACTGCGTCAAGATGTGGCTACCATCGAACGTGCCTTGGGACGTTAAATCGAGTATTATAATACCTTAAAATATACCTGCTTTATGAATAAGCAATACCAGGAATTACAGGTCGAGAAAGATGTCTATATCCCTCAACCTGCCATGGCGTATCCAGAGGAGAATCCTTTTGAGCGCACTTTGTTTCCTAAATACACAAAAGATTTAGTCATTGACGAGCATTTCCCCTATTTGGATGATAGTTTGGGATACAAACTGAACTTGCTATGGGGATACTATCTAGTGATTCATGGATTGCTTCGTCTGAAGTTGCGACTACAGATGGGATTGCGCATTCGTGGACGTGAGGTGCTGAAGCGCTATAAGAAAGAGTTGGTTCATGGTGCGATTACGATTGCCAACCATGTCTATCGTTTGGATTGTCCATGCGTGCTGATTGCCGTGAATGGGATACATACCACGCGCATACCAATGTTCGCACCTAATTTCCGCACCAAAGATGGATTTTTTATGCGTTTGGCTGGGGGGGTACCTATCCCAGACTCTGCCACCAATATGACTGCGCTGAAGAAATTCAACGAGGCGTTTGACGAGTTTCATCGCCGTGGATGGTGGTTCCACATCTTCCCAGAAGCATGTCGATGGGATATGTATAAACCATTGCGACCATTCCAAAAAGGTGCATTCACAATGAGCTATAAGTACAACAAACCCTTGTTGCCATGCGTCATCACCTACCGCGAACGCAAAGGTATCTTCCGCCTATTCGGACCAAAGGAGTTGCCACTGCTGACAGTGACGATAGGTGAACCCATCTTCCCTGACACAACACAACCCCGCAAGGCTGAAGTTGATCGTCTGCGTGAGGTTGCACATGCACAGATGACACAGATGGCAGGTATTACACACAACCCTTGGCCAGCAGCATGGGGCGGGCAATAAATACAAAATAGGAAGGATGAAAATCCTTCCTATTTTTGTCTGATCTATTCAACTATACCAGCACGCTTATACCAAATTCTTGATTAGTTTGAATAATTTATACGGCATGTATCGGAATGGCATATCGATAAAGGTTGGGGTAGAAACCACCGAGCGGCGATGCGAGAAGGTCATGAAACTCTCTTTGCCGTGATACGTACCCATACCCGAATTACCCACACCACCAAATGGCATATTATGATTGACAATATGCATAATCACATCGTTGATACATGTGCCGCCTGAGATGGTATGACGAAGGATATAGTCGCCACTCTTACCGAAATAATACAACGCCAAAGGACGTTCACGCTGAGCGACAAACTCAGTCACCTCTTCTATCTGCTTGAAGGTCAAGACGGGGAAGATAGGACCGAAAATTTCATCCTGCATCACAGGAGCAGCATCACTGACGTCCGTGAGTATGGTGGGGGAGAGATAACGCTCTTCCTTATCGTACTTTCCTCCATGATAGATAGTTCCATTATCCAAATAGCCAATCAAACGATCAAGGGCTTTGTCGCTCACGATACGCACGAAGTGCTTGGCTTTTTGTGGGTCTTTGGTGAGTAGGTGTTTCCACTCTTTGACAAGCAGTTTGAGGAATTTGTCCTTGACATCCTCGTGAATCATCAGATAATCAGGGGCAATGCAGGTTTGGCCGGCGTTGAGGGCTTTGCCCCATGCTACACGCTTGGCAGCGACCTTGAGGTCGGCATCTTGGTCAATGATACATGGGCTCTTGCCGCCTAACTCCAAGACAACAGGGGTGAGGTGTTTGGATGCTGCTTCCATGACCATTTTGCCTAAAGCAGGGCTACCCGTGAAGAAAATCAAGTCCCAACGCTCGGCGAGGAGCATTTGGTTGACATCGCGGTTGCCTTCTACGATAGCAATATACTCCTCGGAGAAAGTGGCACGAATCATCTCGGTGAGTACACGAGAAACGTTTGGCACATATGGCGAAGGCTTGAGCATCGCTGTACACCCCGATGAGATAGCACCTACCAGTGGGTTGAGGAGCAATTGCACGGGATAGTTCCAAGGGGCAATGATGAGGGTGTTGCCCAATGGTTGTTTGACAATTTTGCTCGATGCAGGCATGATAGCCAAAGGCGAACATTTGCGTTCAGGCTTAGCCCAACGGCGCATGTGACGCAAGTGGTTGCGAATCTCGCCATAGACTATGCTCAGTTCGGTGAGGTATGCCTCTTCGTAGGATTTGTGAAGATCTTGCCATAGGGCATCGGCGAGTGCCTTCTCGTATTGGTGCATAGCGGAGGCTAACTTACGAAGCATTTGCTTGCGGAAAGGTAGCGCAAGAGTAGCACCAGAGTGGAAGTATGCCTTTTGCTTTTGGCGGGTAGTGGAAATGTATTCTTTCATATTATCAAGTGTGTATAATCTGCTCCGAATCTGCCTATTTTCTCTTGGTGATCCTTCGGTGATCCTTCGGTGAGGTTCCAATCAGGTTCCAATCAGGTTCCAATGAGATTCCAATGGAGACAAGGGGCAGATAAGGGGCAAATAAAGGGTTTATTTTGTTCGTCCAGTAAAGTGATCCATTGCATGATATACGCCAAAAACTGTGCCAAAGACAAAGTCAAAGAGGCGAATAGGCAGAATTGCTTGCCAGAAACGGATGAAATGAAAGCCGAAAGGAATGCCGCGGAAAGTGCGGTTGCGTTCGATGGCACGGATGATTTTACGTGCAGTAGGTTCTGGTTTTTGGATAGGAAGGAGTGGGGAACGCACACCGTCGAACATACCCGTATTGATAAAATAGGGTGCAATGGTCGTGAAGTGGACATTGGATTTAGCTTCCTGCAGTTCGATGCGCACAGAGTCGCTCCATCCAATCATAGCCCATTTGCTGGCCGCATAGACGGACATCTTGGGGTTGGAAAGCATACCTCCCGCAGAAGCGATGTTGCAGACATGACCGCTGTTGCGACGGAGCATGTCTGGGAGAATCTCCTTGGTGATGATCATAGGAGCGATGGTATTGACTTCCATTGTGAGACGGATGTCTTGCTCTGTTTGTTGGTCAAACGTTTTGTTTCCACGCACGATGCCAGCACAGTTGATGAGAATATCCACAGCGCCGCAGTCTTGCTTGACTTGTTGGTAGGTTTGGGCAACGAGTTGGCTGTCGGTGATATCCACCTTATAAATGTATACGCGCCCGCGCGAAGCAAACTCGTCAGCAACAGCTTGCATAGATTGTAGATTGACATCCCAAATAATCAGCGACTTAGCCCCTTTTTCAAGCACCATTCTGCCCATAATCTTTCCAATTCCTGATGCACCACCCGTGATTAGGACATTTTTTCCTTTAATCTTTGTCATGTTTGTAGTTTTTTATTAGTTAAAAAAGTTTTAAAAGTAATGGCAATAAATATGCCAAATCGGCAGCAAAGGTAGTGCATTATTTTCGAACACATGTTCGATTTTTCTTAAAAAATGTTGCGAGTATGATTTTTTTTTTATACCTTTGCAGCCGATTCGGAATATTTGGGAATGTGGATTATAATTATAAATCAGTAAAAATGAAGATATTATGCTAGAAGATCGTAGAGAAAAAATACTACTCAAAGCGCTTGAGTTGTATATGATTGAGGGGTATGCAAATGTGTCTATTACCGACTTGCAAGCAGCATTGAATATGGGGCGAGGTACGTTGTACTATTATTTTAAGGACAAAGATGAGTTGTTTCAAGAGGTGGTGGATGAGTTCTTAATCAAACCCAAACAACGTGCGTTGGACAAGGTGAAGGATACTGCAACTATCCCAGAGGTGATAGAGGCAATGTTGTCCTATTTGAACCAGTTGCGCGAGTTTCGTGATCAAGTGGAAAATAAAAATATCAATACCACGAACGTGGTCATGGTGATGTACACCGCCTACACCCGCTTCCCAGAGCTCTATAAGAAAGCACGCAAGATGTACGAACGTGAGTTGGGGCTTTGGATACAGGCTATTAAAAATAGTTTGCGCGCGGGCGCGATACGTGGCGATGTGCCAATTGAAATCACCGCACATATGTTCTTGCACATCAAAGATGGGTGGGATCCTGGACGTTCGGGAGCGATGAACTTTGACATTTTTCCGCAACAATACAATTATTTATACGACTTGATAAAGAAAAATGAGTAAGTTTTCTTAGGAATACTTGTATATTTCGAAAAAAAATACTAATTTTGCGGAGAATATTGCAAAAATATAGCAATTTCGAACAGGCGTTCGAATAATTTGTAGTACCTTTGCAAGCATATTAGGAAAAACTAATTAAAAATCATATATATATATTATGGAATTAAAACATTATCTGGATTACCTCCAGAATACAATTGTCAATAAGTGGAACGCATTGGCAATGAAGGATTTAGATGGCAATACATCATACACATATGGTGAGTTGGCCAATGAGATTGAGCGCTTGCACGTAACTTTTCGTGAATTAGGAATCAAAGAGGGAGATAAGATTGCACTTTGTGGTCGCAACTGTGCCAACTGGGGTTTGATATTCTTGGCAGTAGAGACCTACAAAGCAGTGGCTGTTAGCATCTTACCTGATTTCACAGCGGAAGGTGTACACGCATTGGTGAACCACTCTGAGGCAAAATTATTGTATGCAGGTCCTAACGTATTGAAGAAAATTGATGCCAAAGAAATGCCAGGCTTGACCGCTTTGGTATTTATGGACGATTTTAGCTTGAAGTACGCAGCTAATGAGGATGTAGAGAAAGCTTATGCAGGTGTAAACGATGCATTTGCAAAGGCATATCCTAATGGTGTGAAAGCAGAAGATGTGAACTATCCTACAGATAATCACGACGATTTGGCATTGCTGAACTATACTTCTGGTTCGACTGGCAATCCAAAGGGTGTTATGCTGACCCACAAGAACCTATCAGGTAACATCGATTTTGCGGTGAAGAAGATCCCTCACCAACCAGGCGATAAAGTGATGTCTATGTTGCCTATTGCGCACATGTTTGGACTGATGTTTGAGTTCTTGTATCAAGTGTGTGATGGCGCAGAGGTATATTTCCTCACCAAAGCTCCAACGCCATCTGTATTGATGAAGGCGTTTGCAGAGGTACATCCATTTATGATTCTCACCGTACCTTTGGTTATTGAGAAGATTATCAAGGGTAAAGTGTTCCCTATCATCAAAAAGCCACTTATGAAAGTGCTTTGGAATACTCCACTTATCAATAAACTTCTTCACAAGAAAGTTTGTGGCAGTGTATTGGCTGCTTTTGGCGGCGAGACACGCTATTTGATTATCGGTGGTGCTGCACTCAACGAAGAGGTGGAAACCTGCTTGAAGCAAATGCATTTCCCATACTGCGTGGGCTATGGTATGACCGAGTGTGCTCCGCTGATTAGTTATGAAGATTGGGATAAATATGCATATCGCTCTTGCGGTAAGATCATCCCAGGTATGCAAATTCGTATCGATTCTGAAGACCCTAATAAGAAAGAAGGCGAAGTACAAGTATATGGCGTAAACGTGATGAAGGGCTACTACAAGAACGAACAAGCTACCAAAGAGACCTTCACCGAAGATGGCTGGATGCGTACTGGTGACTTAGGTATCTTGGATAAGGATGGCAACTTGTTCCTCCGTGGAAGAAGCAAGAACATGCTCCTTGGACCAAGCGGACAAAACATCTATCCAGAGGAGATTGAGGATAAACTCAATAGCTTGCCATTGGTACTTGAGTCTGTTGTCGTACAACGCGACCAAAAATTGGTGGCATTGGTTTACCCAGATACTACACCAGCTGGACAAAAGATTTTGGCGGGTAGAAACATCTTCGAATTTATGGAGGAAAATCGCAAAGAACTCAACAAGCAATTGCCTCAATATAGCCAAGTTACTGCTATTGAGGTGGTTGAGAAAGAGTTTGAGAAGACTCCTAAACGCAGCATCAAACGATTCTTGTATAGTTAATGCATGACTGTATTTTGGGCTAATAGGCGATGAGGCTATTAGGCTATAGACAAGATAACAAAAAATGAGATTGCATGACGCGATCTCATTTTTTTGTTTCCTGCCTTTACACTATACACTTTACACCAAAAATTTGCATATTCGCAATTTTTTCCGTACCTTTGCACCATGAAATCGCTCAACTCACAAATACTCCGCCTCGCTATCCCTAGCATCTTGGCCAATATCACCATCCCATTGGTGGGCCTAGTGGATACGGCTATCGTGGGGCATATAGCCAATGCCACTGCTATTGGCGGCATCGCCATCGGTACGATGCTATTTGACCTGCTGTATTGGAATTTTGGCTTCTTGCGCGTAGGCACCAGTGGCATGACCGCACAGGCATATGGTCGCGGAGACACCGTGGAGTGCGCACGATTATGCAGCCAGAGCGTAGGTATTGCATTGATCGGAGCGGCAGCTATCTGGCTGATTCAGTGGCTGTTTGTCCATCTCGTGCTCATGCTGGTACCTTGTTCACCAGAGGTGGCAACCTTCGCGCGCGAGTACTTCTTTATTCGTATATGGGCCGCACCTGCCACCTTATCGCTCATGGCATTCAAGGGATGGTTTATCGGTATGCAAGACACCGTCAGCCCTATGATTACCGACATCGTGGTGAATGTGGTCAATATGGCGGTCAGCTACGTGCTGGCGGTCTATACCCCTATGGGAGCATTGGGAGTGGCGCTCGGTACGGTCGTTGCACAATTTACGGGGCTCATAGTGGCCGTGGCATTGCTGCTAGCCAAATACCGCCATCTGTGGAAGGGACTTTCGCCGCTGCGATTGGCGATGGATGGACAAGGCATGCGCCGATTGCTTTCGCTCAATGGCAACCTATTCATCCGTTCGCTATGCTTCATGGTGGTATACGTCGGTTTCACCTCCTTGGCTGCCAAATATGGCGATGTGGAGCTGGCGGTTAGCACCATCATGATGAAGCTCTTTATGCTCTTCTCCTATTTCGTGGACGGTTTTGCGTATGCGGGCGAAGCACTGGTGGGCAAAGAGATTGGAGGCCAGCAGTCGGATAGTGCTTATCGCCAATCGGATATCGGCAGGGTGGTGCGATTGCTATTCGCTTGGTCGCTGGGAGTAGGCGCACTCTTTACCTTGCTCTTTGCACTATGGTCCGAACCCTTCTACCACGCCATGACATCCGATACCACCGTGCTATCACGCTTGGGCGATTATACCGCATGGCTCATCGCCATGCCGATTGTATCCACGTTGGCTTTTATGTGGGATGGCGTCTATGCGGGGTCCACGGCGGGCAAGCAGATACGCAATGGCATGATCTATGCCGCATTGGCATTTGTAATTGGCTATGTGATTACATATCAATATCTGGACGTAATGGCCATCTATATCGCATACTTCGCGCATCTAGCGGCACGTGTGATCTACCTCACACTGGCTTGGAAACATACCATCGCTCATCTTAATATAAAATAGTATGATCAAGAAACTAGAAAATAGAAAATGGAAGGTGCTCAAGAGCACGCCTTTGCTGAATTGTGGTCCATGGTTGAATATCCGTCAGGAGCTAGTAGAATTGCCATCTGGTGCGCAGATTCCTACATGGTTTGTCATGCATTTTCCCAACTGGATCAATGTGATTGCTATTACCAAAGATGGGCAGTTTATCATCGAAGACCAATACCGACACGCCTTGGGTGAAACCCACTACGAACTGGTGGCTGGCGTGATCGACGAGGGCGAGACACCTCTGCAAGCAGCACAACGCGAACTCAGCGAAGAAACGGGATTTGGCGGAGGAGAATGGCAACTATTCATGACCCTCTCGCCCAACCCAACCAATCATACCAATCTCAGCTATACGTTTCTTGCTACGGGAGTCGAGAAACTCACCGAGCAACACCAAGAGCGCACCGAAGATATATGCGTGCATCTTTTTGAACGTGAGGAGGTTATGGAATTGCTGCAGACGGGCGAGATAGTGCAAGCATTGCATGCTGCACCGCTATGGAAGTATTTCGCCGAACATCCCGACAGCGATAAGCAATAACCTATCGGTAGATATTCCTGCTTTCTTTCTCGTTACCACTCCGATACCACTCCGATACCACTTCGTTAGCATCTCGTACTTTCTCCGAAGAGTACAGGGAGTGTGTGCCTAATATTTTTTGACTAATTTTTAATATACACTTGTGTATGTTAAAAATAAGTTGTAACTTTGTAGGCAATTAATTAACGAAAATATGCGTAAGATAGTTTACATACTTTTTCTTTTATTGCCATTGCAACACATAGTGGCAGCCGACAAGGCACCACTATATATCCTTGACGGGCAATATATAGAGCAACAGGGAGAAAAAGAAGTAGAAAAAATCTCTCCCCAAGATATAGCAACAATTGAAACTATTGATTCTGCGACAGCTGTTAACATTTATGGCGAGCGAGCGTCTGGCGGAGCTGTAGTGGTTCGGACAAAGAAGTTTGAAGATAAACACTACAAAAAAGAGCAACCGCGTCATAACAACGAGTACACGAATAAACACCGAAAAAGTTCCCATAACGGTAGAGAAATAATGGCAATTATTATTATAGCTATTTTATCGTTTCCGTTATCTAAATTGCTCGTTAAATGGCAGACTAAATGTCGGTTGTACTTAGAGGAAAAACATATTATAAAGCCGAAATCATTGCCATCCTATCTTAATAATGCTGAAAGTGTGCAGTTTAAAGCGACAAGTAGCTTCGCATACTACATATGGCCTATTTTACTAATTCTGTTGTTCATATTTTTTACTTACATGATATTCTCCTTCCTGGTGCCAGATATGTTAACCCACAAAGTAGATTGGGTGGATATTCTAATGATTGTTATTTTCTCTTGGTTAGACATAGTGTTTTTATTGGGTGCTATTGCACTTGCAATGTATTATAAATGGCATCTAACTATTGACGAGAAAGGTATCCGCGGAATGTATCTTGATTATAATCGAGGAATATTCTTTCCAAAATTTACAAAAGTAAATATCCGATGGAAATATGTTTCATCCGCAGAATTAGTTCACACATGGAGAGGACGAGCAGCAATCGCAGGCTTGGCTATATTCTACAAATCAGCACCAGACACTCCGAAAGAAATCATCAATATCAACCTCTTTTCGAGCAAAAAAATAATTGATAGTGCCAACTATTTTTATGCGCTACACCAAGAGCACAACACGCTTGAAACCAAAGAGTTAATGGAATCATACCAACACAATGATGATGAAAAGTTTATGTTGTTTATGTATGCTATATCAAGTATAATACTATTAGCAATTTATTTTGTTATTTTTTAGTCTATTGTTGAAATTTACGAGAAGAACATAGAATACGATGAGAAATGAATATTATAAAAATGAGTTGAGAAAAATATTTTACTAAAAAATACACATAACTTGCGTATTTGCATTTTTTGTTGTAACTTTGTAGCCCGAAATAAGAATAATCATTAAATACAGTATATTGTGAAAACTAACTACTTGAAGAGCAGACACATAGGTCTGACAGAGCAAGACCAACAACAGATGTTGGACGTAATCGGAGTGAAAAGCGTCGACGAACTCATCGCGCAAACCATGCCTGCGGATATCCTTTTGGATGAACCGCTTGACATAGATGAGCCACTCACCGAGCAAGAACACCTCAATACCATGCACCAAATGGCAGCGAAGAACCAACTCTATCGCTCATACATCGGCCGTGGATGGTATGGCACCAACACACCTGCTGTTATTCAACGCAATATATTGGAAAACCCCGTATGGTACACCAGCTACACCCCTTATCAAGCAGAGGTGAGCCAAGGTCGATTGGAGGCGCTTTTCGTATACCAAACCATGATCTCCGACCTGACGGGGCTCCCACTGGCCAACTGCTCGCTCCTTGATGAAGCTACTGCTGCAGCAGAGGCTGTGACCATGATGCGTAACTTGCGCAGCAGAGATATGATCAAAGCTGGGGTAAATAAGGTACTCGTAGACAAGAAAATCTTTGCCAACACGTTGAACGTGATGCGCACACGTGCATTGGGACAAGACATCCAACTCGTCATGGTGGATTATGCACAAGTCACCAGCGACTATATCACAGAGCATGGCCCATTCTTCGGCGCAATCGTACAATTCCCCAATGCCGATGGTTCGATAGAGGACTACCATACCTTCATCGACGACTGCCACGCTGCTGGCATGAAGGTAGCGGTGATTGCAGACCTCATGGCATTGGCATTGCTCAAACCACTCAATGCAGATATCATGTGCGGTAGTGCACAGCGATTTGGTTTGCCAATGGGCTTTGGTGGTCCTACAGCCGGCTATATGGCTACGCGTGAGGAGTACAAACGAGATATGCCTGGACGTATCATCGGATTGAGCAAAGATGCCTACGACCAACCTGCCTATCGCCTTGCGCTGCAAACGCGCGAGCAACATATTAAACGCGAGAAAGCAACTTCCAATATCTGTACTGCTGAGGCATTATCAGCCGTGATGGCTGGTATGTATGCCGTATACCATGGCGCACAAGGTATTCGTGAGATAGCCGAGGGTATCCATGGCAAGGCAGTGTATCTCAGCGAGATGCTACAAGCTTATGGCTACGAGCAAGAGAACACCGAGTTCTTTGACACACTGAAGATCCGCCCAGAGAATGGGGTAGAAGCCGTGCGCGAAGCAGCTGAGCAGTTGGGCATTAACCTCTATTACGACGAAGAAGGTTGGATCGGTCTCAGTCTTGACGAGACCGTCACCGTAGACGATATGAACGACCTCATCGAACTCTTTGCACAAGCTTCCGATAACCTCGCACAATACGAAGATTCCGAAGCGGCATTCGAAGGGCTTTGCTCGATCGCAGAGGAGCATATTCGCGAGGTGGATTACCTACAAGAAGAGGTATTTAAATGCTATCATACCGAGACTGAGATGATGCGCTACATCAAGCGCCTCGACCGCAAGGATATCAGTCTCACACACACGATGATTCCGTTGGGATCATGCACCATGAAACTCAACCCAGCTGCCGCCATGATACCTGTGACATATCCTGGCTATATGGGCCTTCACCCTTTGGCTCCTGCAGAGCAAGTGGCTGGATATATGGAGGTGATGGAGGACTTGGAGCAACAATTGGCTACCATCACAGGCTTTGCAGCATGCAACTTGCAACCTACTTCCGGCGCCGCAGGTGAGTATGCCGGACTGGTGACTATCCGTGAGTATCTCCACCAACAAGGTCAGGGACATCGCAACATCCTCCTGATTCCTGCTTCTGCACACGGAACCAACCCTGCGTCATGTGCGCAGGCGGGTATGGTACCTGTGGTGGTGAAGTGCGATGAGAATGGCAATACCGACCTCGCTGACTGGAAAGAGAAAGCTGAGCAACACAAGGACAACCTTGCTGGATGTATGATCACCTATCCATCTACCCATGGTATCTTCGAGATGGCTATCCGTGAGATGTGCCAAATCGTGCACGAATGTGGCGGACAAGTGTATATGGACGGTGCGAACATGAACGCACAGATTGGTTACACCAATCCTGGCACAATTGGTGCAGACGTATGCCACCTCAACTTGCACAAGTCCTTTGCTAGCCCTCACGGCGGTGGTGGACCTGGCGTAGGCGCCATCTGCTGCGCAGCGCACTTGTTAGATGCCATGCCACAAGCAGAACTCAACCGTGTATCCAGCGCCTTGTATGGCAATGCCAATATGGCACTGATATCCTACGGATATATCCGCATGATGGGCGAAGAAGGATTGCGCGAATCTACTGCAGCTGCCATCGTGAGTGCGAACTATATGGCTGAGAAACTCAAAGATGCCTACGGCATTGTTTATACTGGCGTCAACGGCAGAGTAGGACATGAGTTGATCCTCGACTGCCGTCAGTTCCATGCTATCGGCATCACCGAGTCGGACATCGCCAAGCGCTTGATGGACTTTGGCTACCACGCACCTACATTGAGCTTCCCTGTACATGGCACCTTGATGGTCGAACCTACCGAGAGCGAGAGTCTCCATGAGCTGGATCAGTTCATCGACGCATTGCTCATTATTCGTGAGGAGATTGCACAGGTAGAGCGTGGAGAAGCAGATAAGAAGGACAACGTCTTGCTCAATGCACCACACCCAGAGTATGAGGTGGTAGCAGATGAGTGGAACCACTCATATAGCCGTCAGAAAGCTGCTTATCCAGCAGAGTGGGTGAAGGCAAACAAGTTCTGGATACCAGTAGCACGAGTTGATAATGGATGGGGCGACCGCAACCTCATTGCACGAATCGAAAAAGTATAATATTTTATAAGGTATAATAGCTAACAACGTCAGCGGTCTAACAGCCGAAGGCGATATAACATCTAGTTTATGTCTAGGATAACATTACGTGAGCAACTCAAAGGTTATCAGCGCATGAAACCGCTGATTACAATCAAGGAGTATTTGATGATTGTTGTCTGCACCATCCCATATGCGATAGCAGTCAACTGGATCTTGGTGCCACACACCATCGTCGGTGGTGGATTGACTGGTTTATGCGAGATCATCTATTTTGCAACGGACACATTCATCCCCATCTGGTTGAGTTCGTTTGTATGCAACTTAGCCCTCCTGGTAGCAGCATTCTTCACCGTTGGATGGCGCTATTGCGTGCGCACACTATGGGGTGTACTCTGGTACACTATTTGGCTGAAAGTCATTGAGATACCCGCTGAACCTGTGGTGAGCGACCCATTCATGGCGGTGATCTTAGGCGGATTGTTTATGGGATGTTTCTTGGGGGTTGTCTTCCTCAACAATGGTAGTACGGGTGGAGTGGATATTGTGGCTATGATTGTCAATAAGTACCGCCATCTGCCTATGGGACGCGTGCTCATGACATGCGATATCGTGATTATCCTATGCGCCTATTTCTTGCCTGAAATCAAGGAACTACCATTTGGTCGTGGTCTCGAGAAAATCCTCTTTGGTCTTTGCTATACCTTTATGGCAGGTACGGCTGTGGACTGGGTACTCAATCGTACGCGTCAATCGGTACAATTCTTTATTTTTAGCGACAAATACGAGGAGATTGCTGAAGCCATCATGACTCAAGTACCACGTGGCGTGACCTTCTTGGATGCACAAGGTGGTTACTCCAAATCTCCTACCAAGGTCATTACTACCATCGCACGTCAACACGAGGCAGCTACCATCTTCCGACTTGTGCATACGATTGATCCTAAGGCATTTGTGAGCCAGAGTCAAGTGCGCGGCGTGTTTGGACAAGGTTTTGAATCTATCAAAGAAAAAGCATAACTCGCTTACCTTCAAAACTCTTTAACTTTTAACACTGTTCATATAACTCCTATCTTGATGGAACCATTCTTACAAAAAACACCCATCCAACGCACCATACGTGAGTATCTGATGATTATACTTGCACTCTTCCCATTTGCATTGATGGTCAATTGGATTTTTGTGCCACAAAACGTGGTTGGTGCTGGTCTTACTGGTATTTGTTCCATCATTTACTATGCTACACAAGGGTTCTTCACCGATCTATTTCCTGAATATGGCGGTGCTATCCCATTGTGGATTAGTTCGTTGACTATCAATACGATACTGCTGATTATAGCTGCACTTACCGTAGGATGGAAATTTTGCGTACGCACATTGGTCGGTGCTTTAGCGCTTGCATTTTGGTACCGCGTTATACCCATGCGATCCGAACCGCTCATCGATGATCCTGTCACTGCATGTATCGTGGGTGGTGTGATTTTCGGTATGAGTCTTGGCATTGTTATGCTCAACAATGGCTCATCTGGTGGCACGGATATAGTGGCTATGATTGTCAACAATTACAAGGATGTATCCCTTGGCAAAGTCATGGTCATATGCGATGCTATTATCATTGCCAGTAGCTATTTCCTGCCTATTCCAGAGCAATTCTATGTAGATGGAATGGATATGGTGGACTTCAAAATCAAGCGTATTCTATATGGTCTTTGTATGACCGTTAGCTATACGGCTGCTCTTGATTGGATTATGTCTCGCATGAGGCAATCGGTACAGTTCTTTATTTTCTCTACTAAATACGACGAGATAGCTACGGCCATCAATCAAACTGTGCATCGAGGTGTGACGGTATTAGATGGTACAGGCTGGTATAGCCAACAACCAATACGAGTGGTCACTGTGCTAGCACGCAAACAAGAGAGCCAGATGATTTTCCATATCATCAAGTCGATTGATCCAAACGCTTTTGTCAGCCAGGCCAACGTCAGTGGGGTATTTGGACAAGGATTTGATACCATCAAAAACAAGTGATTCTTTTCACATACTAAGTCCCTTATAATTCTATACCTTTGGTATACCCTTGGTATATCCTAAGTGTTGTAAGCATTGGCGAGAATTCAATATTCCTACCATTAGGTCAGCTTGCTCACAAATATTCAATTCTCACGAATCGGAGTCTATTCTCACTTTGCGCATAGGAGGTTAATTTTTTGCTTTCATTTTTTTTGCACCTCAGTTGATAGATATAGGGTAGTCTCTTACATTTTTATTTTCCTCTTCAATCACGCACTCCGATAGCTCTCTTCATTTTCCTCTCTAATCACACACTCTGATACCTCTCTTCTCACTCCAATTTTCTTTCATCTAATCATAGCTTAATTCTTGCTAATGGAGTAGGGGCAATTTTTGTTCGTTGTGAAAACACTCCATTTTTTACCACCCATCAATAGTGCACTCATCTGTGAATATCTAAATAAAACCACCAATACTCCCTCGGATAATTCACAAATATGCCACCAATACACATTCTGCAAAATACCAGCACACATCCTTGAACAATCAACATCACTCCAAACCGGAGCGCAGCACCTTTTCCAATGTGAATATATTTGTTCGTGTTGGTTTGTGCTTGTAATATGCTATTTTTCAGTATTATACGATAAAATCGCAAAGTACTACTTTAGATTTTTGTTCCAAAATGACTATTTTGGCTATTTTTGTAAAATATATGTATTTATAAAAATTATAAGTAATTGAATATCAGTTTGTATATAAGATTTACTTAAACTATCACTAAATATCGCATATCGATGCGCATTGGCTACCTTCGATCAGCTGGTCTGCTGTATTACTTGTAGGGGTGTTTAGTTATGTGAATTAGAAAAGTGAAATAGTTTTTGTTTGAAAAATTTGCAGATGTGAAATATTTTTCATATCTTTGCACTCGATTTTGGGCGATATTTTGATACCGATTCTGCGTGACTATGCAAAAATATCTAAGTACCTCAATTTCTGTATATTACAAATGGAGAGGTAATTTCTACGAATAATAAACCACTAAATAAGAATCAAATAAAATGAATGAGCGTGACCGATTGGTAAAAATAATGGAATCTGAGGGCATGAGTGCTCGGCAGTTTTCCCAGGAGATAGGCATTAGTGCTGGAGCTATCTCCAATATCATGAGTGGTAGAAACAAACCCAGCTTAGACGTTCTACAAGCCGTTTTGCGCAGATTTCGCGCTATTTCGTGCAACTGGTTGATTATGGGTGTAGGTACGATGTACCTAACTGGAGGACAAGAGAATAGCCCTGCCATGCTATTTCCTGAGGAAAATGACGTACAAGAGACGCCCAATGATATCTCTGCGCCTACTGCTGTTCTGCACAGCGAGAGCACACCTCATGGGGCATCACTTGCAGCACGCACGGTAGAGAAAGTATTGATCTTTTACTCCGACGGTACCTTTGAGGAGAGATAATACCCCATTGTTGCCCTATCGCTGGTAGGACTACTGATCATGCAGCTACCTCTGCCGCCACCATTGGACTGATTTTGTCAAAGGGAAGAAGTGATTCTATCGGCAAAAAACACCCATTTTTCATATTTTTTGCCTAAAAACTTGCCGATGTCGGCAAAAAAAAGAGCGACACTTGCGTGCCACTCTGAATGTTTACACCTTCGGAATAATCCTTATTGTGTATATCCTTCAAATTTGTTTGAGCTATAACTCTTGTCCAAATGGATTGTAAGTTTTGCCACCTTTGAGAATATATACCTGACCATTTCGGAAGAGCTTTTGGCAACTGGTAGCAGAAGATTGGATATTATCCATATCGGTTGTGACATTGCTCTTGGTGGTGAACTCACCGCTGTGAGATTGGATGATATCACCTTCTTTATCTTTCGCGGTAATATCGTAGATATAGTGCGTACCTTCGTTCAGACCGGTGACGGTAAAACGCAGACCATTAGCCGTTTGAGTAGCATATTGTACGGTGTGATTTCTACCGTTTCTAGCAGGTGCGAAAGCGATGTTGAGCAATTGTCCGTCTGCATTGAACGTTAGTGTGCAGAAGACTACATCACCATTTTTGATAATGATGTCGTATGTTTCCGCATTTTCTTCTGTTGGCCATGTGATGGTAACAGAGGATGAAGATGCATTGATAATCACAGTGTCAGTAGGAGTATTATCTGTCTCAGCACCAAGGCACTCAATATACTTAAAGTTACCCCACACAACATCCAAATCATAGTCTTCCTTGTACTCACACGGTACATGCAGATAGACATTGTAATTAGCAAATGAAGATTGCTTTATAAATGGTGGATATGTAGGATAAGAATAAATATGGTACAAGCGATCGCAATTTGCAAATGCATTTTCAGCAATTGTCTCAATCTTGGTTCCTAAATATAGATCTCCCAAACGAATTAATTCTGCGAATGCAGATTGCCCGATGGATATAACTGTATTGGAGATTGTAACAATCTTTATTTGCTCTTTTAACAGCAACCATGGTTGTGTGTCGGAGGTATAGTTATACATATCACCTGAGCCCGTGATAGAAATACTTTGGTCACTTTCGTTGTATGCCCAATAGAGATTATCACCGCATTTTCCTGAGAATGACTGTGCAAATTCAGCAGTAAAGGATGTATCTTGAGTTAGCTCCAAGGTGCGTGGATTTTCGGTATTCCCATCGCTCCATTTTACAAAATGGTAGCCAAGATTTGGTGTGGCATAAATTGTTGCTCCGCATAGCGTATTTTTTTCAATCTCTGCCAATCCCATTTCGCAATTTTGAGAATTTACAACAATAGAATATTGTGCATAATGCTCTGTGATGTCAGGAAACTCATTCCAACTATTTACTGCTCTATATGCTGAAACAGCTCCACAAGGTACAAAGACTGGGATCTGGTTATTTACACTATTAAAAGCATAACTTCCAACAGTCGGAGGTGTTATAGCTTCACTGATAATGGAAGTTAATCCTGAACAACCTTCAAAAGCATGCGCTCCAATATTCGTTACGCTATTAGGGATTGTAACGGAAGTTAGTTCTTGACGTAGAAAGAGAGCCGAAGCTGCAATTAATCTTGTGCCTTCCTTAATAGTGTAATCTCCTGACAATGTTTTTTTTGCTCTAATCAAGCAATTGTCAATATATAACACATCATTCTCCCAATTCGAATCGTCGTTGTAGTGTCCAGTACCAGATAGAGCATAATCTCCAATATCCTTTACATTGGTAGGGATAGTGATTTTATTGAGATTATTCATGTCACAACACAAATATGCAGGGATATATTCCACCTCATTTCCAAATATAAAGGAAGTTATTTGAGAGCGTACATTGTAGAATGGAGAAGTGTACTCGTAAGTAGAGCCTACGGGTTTATAGTCAAAATCAGCATGATTTTTAACATTCCACACGACATTAGTAAGAGCCGAACAATTGTCGAAAATATGTTCTCCAATAATTTTTATACTGCTAGGAATGGTGATTGATTCAAGCGTGGAGTGCTTAAAGGCTGCAAAACCAATACCTATTACATTATAGTTAACTCCCTCGTATTCAACCGTTTTTGGTATATCTATAGAACGGAGCGTATTATAATTGGCAGACCCAGTTGTTTGATAAGTAACATATACATAGTGATCATCTAAATTTTGAATAGTGGCAGAAGTTGGCTTTTGTTTCTGCGCATTTGTATAAACGGGTTTAACAATAATTTCCTTAATATCCCAAGTGGCAGAAAGGTCTTTACAAACATATTTCCAAGCTATGCGACAGTTTGCTTTGAGGTTTGCAGAAGGGATTGCAATGTCTCCAGATGAAACCCATCCCCAACCTTCAGTTCCATATACTATACCTTTGAGTTCAGTCCAAGTAGCAGTTTTTACATCGCCATTGAAATCGTTAGATACCCATACTGTATATTGCGCTTTGGTTTCATCGGTATTCGGTACTACAGAAGCAGGACCAAATTCATGGTTAAATATCAATGTGGCTGCACTAACGCAAGACAAATCCATCGCAGGAGATATAAACCAATCTTCATTGGGAATAGTTGCGGCATTGGCATAACCAGACATCTTTGCGCACTTGCGACTTGCATCATATGACCAAACTTGCTCGCCACTCACGCTTACTGCTGTGAATTTATCGAAACTAGCTTGTGTGCCCAATGTTTCGTTGAGAACTTCCTCGCCAGTTGTTTCTACTGGTTTTGTACCATACTCTTTGCCATCTACAACAGCATATGTTGGGCTCTTGATACCAGCAACACCGAAGTACTTCTCCAAAGAACCATAGATGAGGATTTCCTTGCCATATACGTCAGGGTTCTCAGGCAAGTTCAAACCATTACGGAGCGCGCCAGAAGGCAATTGTACAGGAACCATCATTGCTGCATTTGTCTCGTCAGCAGAAGCTGCGATAACGATGTCTGTATTGTAAGTTTTACCTTCAGAAGTACCCCAAGGAGCAGACAATTGCAACGCATCCATGTTCATACCATTCACTTGGCCAACAATATATGCTTTTACATAATAGTTGCCAGCAATAGAGTTTGCCATAGCTACCACATCTGTAGCTGTATATGGGTTGTCGTATGTACCTGCGCCTGTGACATCACCTAGGTTAGGTATCTCGCCACCTTCATCGCCACCATTATTATTACCTCCATTGTTGGTAATCAATGGGTTAGTAGATTTCCAAATGTGTGCAGTACCTCTACCTACGGTCTCATAAGTGCCATTGTAGTTGGTTAATTCACCATAAATAACCACGAAGTCGCCAACAGCCACACATGCTGGGTCTGTCAACTTTGTACCGTCAGGACCATATACTTGGTATGCCATGAAGTCATCTTGTGAGTTTGCGCCCTTGACGTCTTCCATATAAAAATGTGCGTTGCCATAGTTAGCTACACCATCAGCATGTTTGTTGTGGATCTTCTTTACGTAACCCATTACGTAATATTTAGTACCTGTTGTTTCGCCACTCTCTAGAGCAGCACAAATTTCACACGCTTGAGCCACAGTTATTGCCTCGGCAGGGATGTTCCAACCAATAGTGTCGCATCGATCGACAATAACATCTTCTTCTCCCGTACAGACTTGATAGTACAAGTCACCTACTTGAAAGCGTTGCGCCCAAAGGCAGGTAGTAGCCGCGAAGGCGAGAATAATGGTAAAAATCTTTTTCATGATATATGTATTTTATTAGTTATATTGTCAGTGTCCACTATGCTAATCCGCCATAACTAGGGTAGTGAAAAATCTAATTTTTTGTTAACATAATGCAATTGTCAAAGTTGTCTATTATAATTGTCTAAGTTGTCTTTCAATACAATTCCTGTGATTTTACATATTAACCCTTCCTGCCCGCAAAAGTACAAAATTGATTGCATTATGCAAATGAGTTATGCTATATTTTTGTTTTTTGAGCCATCGCCAGAGCTCGTCGTCCTGCATCGGTCATCAATCCGCGTGCTTCGAGGTCGGCGCAGCGTTGTTTGTTGAGTTCCGTCCAATGGCTGCGTTTGCGGCGAGGAGAGAGTCGTTGCGCCAAACGACCATCGGGAAGGCGTTTTAAGGTAGAATCAATCCATCCAAAACACAATGCCTCCTCTACCACATCAATGTACGGTAGGCAATCACCACACTCCGCAGGGCGTTTCACACGGTATATCGCTACCCAACATTCCTTGTCGGTAGCAGCATGCTGCTCAAACCACTCACGCAACTGCGCACGATGGCTAAACTCGAGTAGGTTGGTGATCTCCATCTTTTATCTCCTCTTTGACCAACTACGGCCGCTGGAGGTACTGTAATAAAGCCCTTTAGATGTCTGAGCAAGCAACTCTCTACCACCGTCCATCAGGCATTGAAACTCACCACATGTACTACTTGTGTATCTGGATGACCAACTGCGACCTTGCGAAGTAGAGTAGTATATGCCTTTGCTCGTTACGGCCAACAGCTCATTGCCGTATGGCAAAAGGTCGATAAAATCACCGCAGGAAGTGCTATTGTATCTGCATGACCAGCTGCGACCTTGTGAAGTGGAATACTCAATGGCGTTTTTGGCAGGGTTGATACGAATCATCTCACTACCCAACATAATCATTTGTGGCATAATGTGTTATTTTTTTGGGATTTATATACCAGTTGACACTTGCTGTCATTATCAGTTTTGTTTTGCTCTCCAAATGCGGCATAGCTGCATTTCATTAGAGCAAAAACAAAAAGATGATTCTTTGATTTTTATTTATTTTTATAGCCATCTAGATGGCGTATTTTTGTTTCAAAAAATAATTGTCTAAGTTGTCTCCTTAATTGATGATAATTGTTATTTAATATAAAATCAGTGTCAACTCGTATATAGTTCCCTATTTTTTTTATGTGGCACATGATTTAATCTATTACCACCGCAGTGCCAGAGATAGACACCAGCAGCATAGAACCTTTCTGACCAACGGTTTCGTAGCCATACGATACGCCAACGATAGCGTTGGCACCCATCGCACGGGCGCGCTGCTCCATCTCGCGTTGTGCTTGTTCGCGTCCATCAATCATCGCCTTCTCATAGGTGTTGCTGCGACCGCCTATAAAATCACGAACCGATGCAAAAATGTCTTTCACAAAGTTCAAACCAAAAATCACTTCGCCCGAAACGAGGCCTTTATATTCACGGATCTCATGACCCTGAATAGATTGCGTAGTAGTAACTATCATAACGTTAAATAATAATTGATGCCTGCAAAGGTACAAAAAATATTGCAAGCGTGCAAATATTTTCGATTAAAACTATCATACTCAAAGTTGCGAGAGATGATTTTCGCTACTCTAAAAGTTCTTGTTCATGTCTAATCCAAATAGATAAAATCTATTATTTTTTAAAAAAGCGCTCGTAAATTTGCGTATGTGCATTTTTTTTAGTACCTTTGCAAAAAATTTGGGTTTCTCTGCATGTTTGCACGTTGAAAGCCAAAAAAATAATCAAAATAGCACGAAATAAATAAAAAATTATATACAATGAATCTATCAGAATTGACCAACAAAATCTACGCAGAAGGCGTAGAGAAAGGTAATGCCGAGGCAGCAGCTATTGTAGCAAAAGCTCAAGAGCAAGCAGCTGCTATCGTGGCTAAAGCCGAGAAAGAGGCAGCTGAGAAATTGGCTGCTGCAGAAGCAAAATTGGCAGAGATGGACAAGAACACTCGTGCCGAGTTGAAACTCTTTGCAGAGCAAAGCGT